>JANNKM010000525.1:0-1800 GCA_031396305.1 Rhizobacter sp. | reverse complement strand
CTACCCCGATGGGTAGGGGCTCCAATATTGAAGCAGTACGTCGGCGTGTAAACCTCGAGAGCACAGAGGGCATTTCTTCCGGGTTGGAGGGTGGTTCTTGCGACGCGGCAGCAAATCGTTCGGTGCGTGCCTGCGCGCCACGCTCGGCCGCGGCAAGCGCCAACGCGGCAGCGTAGTCGGGCAGCGATTCACCCGTGTGGGTGAAATTGAAGCAATTCGTCACGCCCGCAGCAACCAGGGCGCGCAGGCGTTGCTCGGTGAGTTGAGGGTCATGCACGGCCGGGTACTCGCCCGCCAGCACCCGGCCGCGCACCACCCAGTAACAGTTGCCGTGAGGGCGCGGCAACACGTCGCCAGGCACGCGAATCAACGACGCTTCGAAACGGGTCAACATGGGTGCGGCGCGCCGTCACGCGCGCGCTCAGTGGGTCAGGATCTTGGAGAGAAAGTCGCGCGTGCGTTCGCTCTTCGGGCTGTCGAAGAACTCGTGCGGCGGCGCCTGCTCGATGATCTGGCCCTGGTCCATGAAGATCACCCGGTTCGCCACCGCCTTGGCGAACGCCATCTCGTGAGTGACGCACAGCATCGTGATGCCCAGGCCGGCGAGTTCGACCATCACGTCGAGCACCTCCTGGATCATCTCCGGGTCGAGCGCCGAAGTGGGCTCGTCGAACAGCATGATCTTGGGCGTCAGGCACAGCGCGCGCGCGATCGCGACGCGTTGCTGCTGGCCGCCGGAGAGTTGCAGCGGATATTTCCTGGCCTGTTCGGCGATGCGCACGCGCTTGAGTTGCTGCATCGCGCGTTCTTCCGCTTCGGCCTTGGGCACCTTGCCCACCCACATCGGCGCGAGCGTCAGGTTTTCCAGCACGGTGAGGTGGGGGAACAGGTTGAACTGCTGGAACACCATGCCCACGTCCTTGCGCACGCGTTCGATGGCTTTCAGGTCGTCGCTCAGTTCGGTGCCGTCGACGATCAGCTGGCCCTGCTGGTGTTCTTCGAGCCGGTTCACGCAGCGGATCAGCGTGCTTTTGCCCGAGCCCGACGGCCCGCAGATGACGATGCGCTCACCGCGCGCCACGTTGAGCTGGATGTCGCGCAGCACGTGGAAGTCGCCGTACCACTTGTTGACACCCTTGAATTCGATGATGGGGCTTTGGTCGGTCATGGCGGGTTCCTGGCGCGAAGCGCGAGCAATGCGCTGCCGGCGATGGGCGCTGAGGGGGTCATTGGCGGCGTGTGCCGGTGTTGAGGTGGCGCTCGATCCATTGGCTGTAGCGCGACATTGCGAAGCAGAACACGAAATAGATCGCGGCGACGAACAGCTGGCCTTCGAGGAAGAACTTGCGCCAGTCGGCGTCGCCCAGCGCGAGCTGCAGCGCGCCAGTCAGGTCGTACAGGCTCACGATCGTGACGAGCGAGGTGTCCTTGAAAGCACCGATGAAGGTGTTCATGATCGCCGGGACGACCAGGCGCAGCGCCTGCGGCAACACGATCTTGCGCGTGGCCTGCCAGTCGCTCAGGCCCAGTGACTGGGCTGCCTCGACCTGGCCCTTGGGCAGCGCCTGCAACCCGCCGCGCACCACCTCGGCAAGGTATGCGGCGGTGAACAGGGTCATGCCCACCAGCACACGCAGCAGCACGTCGATCGTGGTGCCCTGCGGCATGAACAGCGGGAACATGAACGAGGCCATGAACAGCACCGAGATCAACGGCACGCCGCGAATCAGCTCGACGTACAGCACGCACAGCGTACGGATGCCCGGCATGCGCGATTGCCGGCCGAGTGCCACCAGCACG
>JANNKM010000504.1:0-6247 GCA_031396305.1 Rhizobacter sp. | reverse complement strand
ACCCGCAGCATCGCTACGTCGCTTGGCGGGGAGTGAAAGCGAGCCCTGCGAAATGAGCGTATAGGAGTCCGTATCGTTGACGCGCCCCTCCAATTTGTACAGAAATCGCCCCCTGCGGGTAACCCCTGCCGCGCCGCGCCGAGCTCGAGAAGCGCACTCTTGCCTGAGTCATTTTGACCAACGAACACATTGAAGAATGGAGACAGCTCAACGTCGCCGGAGTCGGCGAAGCACTTGTAGTTCTGGATGCGGATAGTCTCGATGAGCAAGGTGAGGGTATTGTCAACCTTCAGTTGATCGCAGTCGCCTTGCAACAGGCAGGACGGCGAGCTCTCGTTCTGGGAACGCCGCCCGGAGTCGACGAACAAACCTGCCAGTTACGCCCCCGCGTTGGGAGTGGCCAGTCCTATACTCGTCCGAGATAACGCACGGCCTTACAGGTAGAAATTGGAGCGTCGACGTTGCCATCCAAGACGAAACGCGAATTCGGAACGATGTGACCGTGCGCAAATCAATCCACCGATTCGCGCACGGTGCTCTGGTGCTTGGCATAGCGATGATTGGCCTTGCCCACGCCACCACGCTGCGCATCGCCAGCGCCTTCGACCCGCAGACGATGGACCCGCATGCGCTGGCGCTGCTGTACCACTCGCGCGTCGCATTCCAGATCCACGACTCGCTGATCAACCGCGACGAGCAGTATCGGCTCGAGCCGTCGCTGGCGCTGTCGTGGCAGGCATTGAATCCGACGAGTTGGCGCTTCAAATTGCGTCCCGGTGTCACATTTCATGACGGCGCGCCGTTCACGGCCGACGATGTGGCGTTTTCGATCCAGCGCGCGCTGGCCGCGCCTTCGCAGCGCAGCTTTCAACTGAAGGGCGTGACCGCTGCGATGAAGGTCGATGCGCTGACGGTGGACGTGCTGCTCGAGGCGCCCGACGCCGTCTTGCCCGAAAAGCTGCCGTTCATCGCCATGATGAGCCGCGCCTGGGCCGAGCAGAACAAGGTGCAAACGGCGCAAGACTTCAACGCCAAGCAAGAGACATTCGCGGTGCGCAACGCCAACGGCACGGGCCCGTTTCGACTGGAGCGCTACGAGCCCGACGTGCGTGTGGTGCTCAAGCGCAACCCGAAGTGGTGGGGCTGGGCGGAGAAGCGGTCCGGCAATGTCGATGACGTGACGATGCTGACGATCCGGCAGGATGCGACGCGCATCGCGGCGCTGATCTCGAAAGAGGTCGATATGGTGCTCGACCCCCCGCTGCCCGACATCGACCGCCTCAAGACCGACTCGGCGCTGCGCCTATTGCAAACCACCGACCTCGGCCAACAGTACCTCACGTTCGACCAGGCGCGCGACGAGCTGGAAGGCAGCGATGTGAAGGGCCGCAACCCGTTCAAGGACATCCGCGTGCGCCGCGCCGTGTACCACGCGATCAATGCCGATCTGATCGTGAAGAAGGTGTTGCGTGGGCATGGCACGCCCACCGGGGCGTTTCTGTCGTCGCGCGTCGATGGCTCACCGCCTGAGCTGGACCAGCGCCTGCCGTTCGACCCGGCGAAGGCGCGCGCCTTGCTCACCGAGGCGGGTTATCCGAACGGGTTTTCCGTGACGCTGGACTGCGTGAACGTCGCCTGGCGCGAAGCCGTGTGCCAGGCGGCCACAGCCATGCTGACGCAGGTCGGAATTCGCACGACGCTGCGCTCGTCGCCGACGAATCAATTTTTTCCCAAGCTGAGTCAGGGTACGGCGAGCTTCATCGAATACGGCTGGACACCCACACCCGACGCCTGGGGTTCGCTGAACGCCTTGTTCCGCACCTTTGACAAGGGCGGTCTGGGCACCTTCAACGCCGGGCGCTACAGCAACCCGCAGCTCGACGCACTGATCGACAGCATGCGCAACGAGCCCGACCTGACGCGGCGCCGCGCGATGGTGGCGGTGGCGCTGCGCATCGTCCGCGATGAACTGCCCTATGTGCCGCTGTACCGGCGCAGCGTGACGTGGGCCATGCAGAAGAAGGTGCAGGCGGTGCAGTGGCCGAACGACACCATCGAGCTGCGCTGGGTGCGGATTCAATGATCGAGGTGAATTGGTACGCTCAGGGTGGATCCCGGCGTACGCCGGGATGACAGAGAAGGAAGTGCGCGATGAGCATCACGAAGTTTTCTTTCCCCACGACGATTCACTTCGGTGCGGGTGCGCGCCATCTGGTGGATACGCATTTGCGCGAGCTGGGCCTGAAGCGGCCGCTGATCGTCACCGACAAGGGCCTCGCGGCTTTGCCGTTGATTGCGCAGTTGCAGGCCGAACTGCAGGCCGATGGCCTGGCGGTGGGCGTGTTCGGCGGCGTGTTCGGCAACCCGACGGCAAGCCAGGTGATGGCCGGCGCGGCGGCGTACCAGGCACATGGCGCCGACTGTGTGGTTGGCGTGGGCGGCGGTGCGGCGCTGGATGTCGCCAAGGTCGTCGGCCTGATGGCCACCCACCCGGGCGATGTGATGGAGTATGTGTGGGACCACCCGAAGGTGCGGCCGATCACGCAGACGCTGCCGCACTTCATTGCGCTGCCCACCACGTCGGGAACAGGCAGCGAAGTCGGGCGCAGCAGCGTCATCAGCGAGGAAGACACGCACATCAAGCGCGTCGTGTTCTCGGCGGCAATTCTGGCCAAGGCGGTGTTCGCCGATCCGGAATTGACGCTCGGCCTGCCCGCTGCCCTGACGGCGGCCACCGGCATGGACGCACTCACGCACAACGTCGAGAGTTATCTCTCGCCCGCCTACCACCCGCTGTGCGACGGCATCGCGTTGGAGGGTGCGCGCATCGCGGCGCGTGCACTCGTGACGGCGGTGCGCGACGGCTCGAACCTGCAAGCGCGAAGCGACATGATGATGAGTTCGATGATGGGCGCGATTGCGTTCCAGAAAGACCTCGGCGCGGTGCATTCATGTGCCCACGCATTGGGCACGGTGCTGAACCTGCACCACGGCCTGGCGAACGCGCTGATGATCGACACCGTGCTCGCCTGGAACTTTGAAGCCGTGCCGGGCAAGTTCGACGAGTTGGCGCATGCCTGCGGCGTGCCGGGCGGCGGCGCGGCTTTCGTGCCGTGGCTGCGCCAGTTGAAGGCGCAAATCGGCATCACGACGCGCCTCGCCCAGCATGGCGTGAAGGCCGAGCACTTGAAGCGGCTTGTCGGGCTGGCAAGCTCCGACATCTGTCACCAGACCAATCCACGCCCATGCACGCCGGCTGACTTTGAGCGGCTGTTCAGGGTGGCAATGTAAATCGGCGCCTATGTCCATGACCAAGCAACTGCAAACCATCAGTCCCATCGACGGCGCGGTGATCGTGCGCCGCGCTTACGCGGACCCGCAACAGATGAGCGCCGCCCTGGGGCGGGCCAGTCTGGCGCAGCAGGCGTGGCGCGCGGTGTCCGTCGCGCAGCGCGCCGCGGCGGTGAGCCAAGGCGTCGATGCCTTTGTCGCACGCAAGGCGGAAATCGCCGAAGAGCTGACCCGCCAGATGGGTCGGCCGCTGCGCTATACGCCCGGTGAAGTGGGCGGTTTCGAGGCGCGCGCCCGGCACATGATCGGCATCGCAGAAGAGGCCTTGCACGACGTCGTGCCCAAAGAGCAGAGTGGCTTCAATCGATTCATCCGGCGTGACCCCCTGGGCGTGGTGCTCGTCATCGCGCCGTGGAACTACCCGCTGCTCACGGCAGTGAACGCGGTGGTGCCGGCACTGATGGCGGGCAACGCTGTGCTGCTCAAGCATTCGGCGCAAACGCCGCTGGCGGCGGAGCGTATTGCCGAGGCATTCGCCAACGCCGGCCTGCCCGACGGGCTGCTGCAGTTCATCCACACCGACCACGACGGCACGCAATCGCTCATCAAGGCGCCGCAGGTCGATGGTGTGTGTTTCACCGGCTCGGTGGCGGGCGGTGCGGCGGTGGAGCACGCCGCGGCTGGGCGCTTCATCCAGGTCGGGTTGGAGTTGGGCGGCAACGACCCGGCGTACGTGCGCGCCGATGCGCGCCTGGAGCACGCCGTGGAGACGCTTGTCGACGGCGCGTTCTTCAACTCCGGGCAGAGCTGCTGCGGCATCCAGCGCATCTATGTGCAACGCTCGGTGTATGCAAGGTTTGTCGAGCAGGCGGTGGCGCTGACGCGGCAATACGTGCTCGGCAACCCGCTCGATGCCGCCACCACGCTCGGCCCGGTGGTGCGCGCTGCCGCCGCCGACGCAGTGCGCAACACGATCGCCGAAGCCACCGGCAAGGGCGCAAAGTGCTTGATCGATGCACGCCAGTTCAAGCTGGACACCCCCGGCGGCGCCTACGTCGCGCCGCAGATCCTGGTGGACGTGAACCACGGCATGCAGGTCATGAGCGACGAGTGTTTTGGCCCGGTCGTGGGCATCATGCCGGTCGATTCCGACGACGAGGCGCTGCGCCTGATGAACGACAGCCCGTACGGACTGACGGCGGCGCTGTTCACCCAGGATGAAGACGTCGCCCTGAAGCTGGGAGATCGCTTGCAGACCGGCACCGTGTTCATGAACCGCTGCGACTACCTCGACCCGGCGCTGGCCTGGACCGGGGTGAAGAACACCGGCCGCGGCGCGACGCTCTCGACGCTCGGCTACGAGCACCTGACGCGACCCAAGTCGTTCCACCTGAGGCGGCTGGCTTGAGAAAATGTCATCCCGGCGAAAGCCGGGATCCAGCGCGGTCGAGCGCGGCAAGGGATGGATCCCGGCTTTCGCCGGGATGACATGCGAGACGCCGACCCGCCGGCGCACGCACACCGCTACAACTTGATCAGCACTTTCGCGTCGGCACCCTGCTCGACGCGCTGGTGCGCTTTCGCAATCTGGTCGAGGTCATAGGTCTCGACGCGCGGATGCTGCAGCAAGTCGCGCTCCAGCAGCCCGGTGATGCCCTCCAGCGTCTGGCGCAAAGTTTCCGCCGGCAACTTGTAGACGATGAAAAAATACAGTGTCACGAACCCCAGGATCATCGGCCGGAATGGGACGGGAATTTGCGCCTGGCCCGAACCGTAGACCACGACCTTCGCGCCAAAGGCGAGCATCTCCCCCCAATGCCTCGAGTTGGCCGCGGCATCGACGTCGATGGCGCAGTCGGCGCCATTGCCGCCCGTCAGCAGCCGCACCCGCGCCGGCACGTCTTCCTTGCGGTAGTCGATCACTTCCGAAGCGCCCGCGGCGCGCGCATTCTGGCCTTTGGCCTCACTGCTGACCACGGCGATGACGCGTGCACCGCTCATGTTGGCGAGCTGAGTCGCGTACAGGCCCACGCTGCCGGCCGCGCCGAACACGACGACACTGCGCCCCAGCAGGGGCCCGCAGGCCTGCACCGCGTGGTAGGCCGTCATCAACGGAATGCCGATCGATGCACCCACTTCAAAGGGCACATGAGCGGGCAGCGCCACCGCCTGCTGCGCCGGCAGCGTCACGAACTCGGCGGCCGTGCCCAGCGCCCGGCCCCATTGCGCGTTGAACAGCCACACGCGCTGGCCGATGCGGCGCGAGATCACCAGAGGTCCCAGCGCATCAATCGTGCCTGCCCCGTCGCTGTGGGGAACGACGGCGGAATAGTCCATCGCCGGGTTGGCCGTGCCGGCGCGCGACTTCACGTCGGACGGATTCACGCCGGAGTACGCGACCTTGATCCGAACTTCCCCAAGCTCGGGTTCGGCCGCCTGAATCGTCTCGACTCTCAGGACGTCGGACGCAGGGCCCTTGGCACGGTAGATCGCTGCACGCATGGGCTTGTCCCTCTTCGTATGGTTGCAATGGCCGGGCATACCACGCCGGGCCTGTTGCGGCCCGGGCGCATCTTCGCCGAACGCGCAGGCGACTGCAATCGAGAATCGCGGTAGGACGCGAAACAGCTGCGAAAGTGTGGCGCGCACGCATTGCGCCCGGCAGTCCCTAGAATCGCGCCACTCTTGTCAAGTGAGAAATTGCCATGGCCGTCTATCAACTCGATGAAGCGGTGCCGCGCATCGCCGCATCGGCCTGGGTGGCAGACAGCGCCCAGGTCATCGGCAACGTCGAGTTGGGCGAAGAAGCAAGCGTCTGGTTCGGCAGCATTCTTCGCGGCGACAACGAGCTGATTCGCATCGGTGCGCGCTGCAATATGCAAGAAGGGTCGATCCTCCATTCCGACCCCGGCACGCCGCTCACGCTGGAGCCGGGTGTGCCGAATGCGAGGTCCAT
>JANNKM010000495.1:0-7674 GCA_031396305.1 Rhizobacter sp. | reverse complement strand
GCGCCGGCGAGGCCGGCACCGCCGGCGCGCCTGGCGCGGTGATGAACGCGATCAACGACGCGCTGGCGCCCTTCGGCGCGCGCGTCAGCTCACAGCCGATCACGCCGGAGAAGATCTTGCGGGCGCTTGGGAAAATCTAGGGTCTCAGCGTCGCGCAAACCGCACTGCGGGCGGGCGGGCGCATCCGCATCACCGGCATGGGTTTCCAAAGCAGCGGCGTGCAAACCACCCGTGGCTACTTCGGTGTCGGCGTTCCGGGCTCCACGAGCAACCCGCAGATCGACGTTGCCAACCTCTCCGACACCTATGCCGAACTGGTGCTGCCGGCCAACTGCGACCAGGAGGGCATGCTGATGCTGGCCTCACCCAACGCCAGCGGCAGCGACACCCTCGTCACCGGCGATCAACCCATCATCGTCGGCTGCGCGCCGGGCACGCCCAGCGGGCGCATCGTCGGCACCGAGGGCGCGCCGAACGGGATCATCCTGGTGCAGCCCGGTTCGAGCGTGACCATCCGCGGCACCGCGCTGCGCTACGTGACCCGGGTGCTGGACAACCAGATGCGGGCCTATCCGTTCACCTTCCACAAGATCGGCTCGGGGCCGTCGGCCTTCGAGCAACTCAGCGTGTCGATACCGCCGGCCACCGGGCAGATCTACCAGTTCTATCTGGAGAACAAGTTGACCGACCCGGTGCTGAGTGGCACGGTCGCAGGCATGGCGCGCACCGCCGCCGCGCCGACGTGGATCGGCATCGGCCCGGTCTGGGCCGAGCCCGGGCAGATGGTCCGGGTTGCCGGCCGCGATCTCAGCAACGGCACGCCGCCCAGCGTGAGCGTCGGCGGCGTGCCGGCTCAAGTGCTGCGGCACGACCCGCTGTGGGTCGAGTTTCGGCTCGGGCCGGGCACCACGGCGGGGCCGATACGGCTACAAAACGAAGGCGGCAGCGTGGCCATGGCCGGCCCCTTCACTGCCAACACGGGTGCCGGCCATCCCGGCTTCTTCGTCGTCAGCGGGGCGTCGGTGCTGCAGGGCATCAGCGCGGCAACGGCGACGCGGGCCACTGGCGACGTGTTGATCGTGACCGGGCAGAACCTGGCGCGGCTGCGTGGCATTTGCGTCGAGTCTTCCGGGCAGGGCGGACGGCCGACGGGCTTCTTCGCACTGACGCGCGTGGACGCGAACGCCCCGGCGCTGAGCAACACGGAAATGCGCGTCGTTCTCCAGGACCCACCGCACGCCGTCAAGACCGGTGGCGCGATCCAGAGCTACGCGCCGACTACGCCGCCGGGCGACTATCCACCGACAGCCTTCGCCTGCGTTCCCGGCAGCAGCAACGTGACCTGGAGCTGGTAGTGCAAGCCCAGCGCGCGCCTGCAGTGCAACCAGGGCTCGGCCGGCAACATGGCCGTGCTCTGTGCGTAGGGCTCACGTTCGGCCACATTCTTCGCCTAAGCCCGCCCTTCTTTTCGACCCAGGCCTTGGGCGATGAATGTGAGTACGAGTGTGTTGAGCGAAACACCTTCCGCTTTGGCGCGCGTGGTGAGTTGTGCGTGCACTGTCTTCGGCACACGAGCAACAAACTTCCCAGACGCCACACCACCCGCATTGGCCGCAGGCACCGGGTGGCCCTTTGCTTTGAGCGCAGCGATGGTGGCTTTCAGTGCCTCTCGCCCATTTTTCAGTGCTTCTTCAACTGTTTCTCCGTCGGAGATGCATTCAGCGAAATCTGGGAAGGAAATGAGAAACCCACCTCCTTCCTCGGCGGAAAGTGGCCGAATTTCGAATGGGTAATCAGCGAGCTTGCTCATGCTTCATGCTCCGTCCACAAGATCGACAAACTTCTTCACGTAGATTGGTTTGATTGGGCGATGGGCAGGGACCGGCAGCGCCTTGCCATCATTCCGCACAAACACACAGTGGCTGCCACCATCGTGCCGCCAATCAATACCGTGTTGCTTCGCCACGGTTTGAAGCTGGGCTAGCTGCCAGTCAAGGGGATTGCGCCGCATGGCGACGAGCAGCTTCGTTGCCGTGCTCATGCGCTGCATGATACTGCCGGCAACATCGAGCTGCAAGCCTGGGTGCGCGCTCTTCTATGGGGCCGAATCGGGATAGGAAGGAACCTCACGATCCCTCCCTCCCACACCACCGTGCGTACGGGTCACGTACACGGCGACCAACAAACCCAGGACCCCGCGCCAGACGGCGGCACCGCCCTGAGCACAACAGTTTGCACCACCGCGTGATGGCCAGCAGCGTTGATGAGTCAAAGTTGGACCTGCGCGGGGAGTGACCGTTTAACTCAAGGAGCCTCTGGCGATGACCGGTTGTAGTTTCTCCAGTCCGCACCTTGCTCGCGTCTTGGCGCTTGAGGAATCGAATCGGTGGTCTCGATCGAGTCTGAGTCCCGTGGGTAAATCGCTGCGCGATTCACCCACGGCTACGTCACGCTTGACAAACGGGGAAGCCCTTGTAGGTTGAGGTAAGCGATTTACCCAAGGCACATCCGGTTGATCGAAAGGTTATACCGCACGGGATGTGTGCCTACTCTTCGCTGACGAAGATTGCCTTACCTGTGATTTGCTTTCCGGTTCGGTTGGTCGTACTAGCTGTTCCGATAACCGGGGCGCCTGCAATGGGGCGCGAGAGTAGAACGGTGCCCGTGCTTCCGAGTTGCAGGTCACCAAGGCTGTCTAACAGTATGCCGTTGGCTCCCACCTTTGCGGCCTGCACCTTCGCGTTTTGGACTGCCTTGTCAATCAGCGCTTGCTTGCCCATGAAGTCGTGGGCTGCATCCGCGGAGATGACGGCAATCTCGGCGTACTTCTTCGGTGGCATGGTGTAGAGCTTGACTTGCTCTGGGGCGGTAGGGCTGCGCGGCGTTCCGACCAAGACCGAGGTTTCGTTGGTTATCGCACACCCCGTGAGCGAAACGAGGAGTGCTGCCACTGCGACGGTGACGAGCGCCTGGAATTGCATAGATGACATCCTCGCTGATAAAGGTACTCGGTGGACTGTGCGGTTTAACGTTGGACATGAGCGGCAGACGCCGGTACCCCGGTGGCTGTCCGCTCGATGGAATGGTTAACCTCCACTTTATGTTTCGCGGGCTTCATTCGATCTGTAGAGGGAAGACTTCCTTACGGTTCCCGGAAAGTTCAGCGTCTCCTTCAGGTAGTGTCGGTATGCCTCGACGTACTCATCTGGCGCTCGCGGATCCACGAGAACGCTTTCGATCAGGTTGCGTGAATCCAGCTTGATCCGTAAACCACGTGGTTGCGCATCTTGAGGCTGCAGCAGGTCGAGTGCAACAACTCTTGTCTCTGCTTCATGCTCGAACGCAAGGCGCTTGAAGTACAAATGTGCGGAGGCACGAACGAATGTTACCCGTCGGGCCAGATCGAGGGCATTCTTGCCTGTGAGGGCGATGTACTGCAGTTCGTTCACGTACTTGACTCGGGCTACTCTAAAGCCGATGTCGCGTTCCCTTGAGACGGTGTGTAGCGCGGCGCGTAACCGGTCAGTGTTCGTGCGAATGCGAACTCCGAGCTTGTCTTGGGAGTAGATCCTCCACATTGCATCGGAGACGCCGTTTCGGCACCAGCATTGAGCGAAAAGGGCAGGCGACAGGGAGTTCTTGATTCGGATCTCATATGGGTCCTCCCAAGTACTTGGATGTGCGAAGTGCCACTCGTCGGTCTTGAGCATCTGCACCAAGCGCTCAAAGCGGATGATGCGATACAGAAACTTGGCGGAGGCCGGACGCGACATTGCTTGTGGGGGCTAACGAGGATGTAGAAAAAGTCCCGGCAACGCTAAGACGTCTCTGATTCGGGGGTCATTCAACCCCTGCCGACGTGGCGCTCGCGAGCAGGCCAAGGTTCTTGGCGACGCTTTTCGGTGCCACCCAGTACCTCGCCTTCGGAGCCCACGTCGCACCGCATGCCATGAGCAGGGTTCGGGTGGCCTTGTCGGACGGACCGATGCGAAGGGCGACGAGGAATCGCCGACGCGGGACGACTGGGGTCGTCTCGACGAGGAGCTCGACGGTGGTCTGCCTGAGCACGCCCGATTCGTTCAACCGATGACGGACGCACACGAGTGGTCACCGTATCTGCGTGCAAAACGCTTTGCTCCATCCTGCTCGGGGCTGAATTTCTTGGCGACTCGACTTCGCCACGGCAGCGCCGCTACCAAGGCAACGAATACGTCTTCACGTTCGTGAAGCTTTTGCACGCTTCCTGCACACCTTCCTTGACGCCGAGCCCGGAGTCCTTGATGCCGCCGAACGGCGTGACTTCGAGCCGGTAGCCCGGGACTTCCCACACGTTCACCGAGCCGACGTTGAGCTGCTTCACGAAGCGCATGATGTCGTCCAGGCGGTTCGTGCACACGCCCGAGGACAAGCCGTAGGCGGTGGAGTTGACTTGCGCGATCGCGTCGTCCACGTCCTTGAACGTGATGATCGGCGAGACCGGGCCGAAGGTTTCTTGGCGGACGACTTCCATCTCGCCGCGCACCCGGTCGATCAGCGTCGGCGAGTACGACGCGCCGTCGCGCTTGTTGCCGTGCAGCAGCCGCGCGCCATGCGCCACCGCATCATTGACGCGGCGCTCGAAGAGTGTCGCGGCCTGCACGTCGATCACGGTGCCCATGTCCACCGCCGGGTCGAGCGGGTCGCCGTAAGTCCAGGCGCGTGTCTTCGCGAGCAAGGCGTCGGTGAATTCGGCGGCAACTTTCTCGTGCACGAAGATGCGCTTCACCGCAGTGCAGCGCTGCCCCGAGTTCTTGTACGAGCCGCTGGCCGCCAGCTCCGCGGCCTTGCCCACATCGGCGTCGTCCATCACGATCAGCGGGTCGTTGCCGCCCAGCTCCAGCACCTGGCGCTTGTAGACCGCCTTCGCGGCGATGTATTTGCCGATCGCCACGCCGCCGGTGAACGTCACCATGTCGGCGTGTTCGTTGGTCAGCATTTCTTCGGCGATTTCCTTCGGGTCACCGGTGATCACGGACAACATTTCGGGCGGCAGCCCGGCTTCGTACAAGACATCGGCGAGCACCAGCGCGGCCAGCGGCGTCTTCTCGGTGGGTTTGAGCACCATGCGGTTGTTCGTCGCGACCGACGGCGCCACCTTGTGGATCACCTGATTGAGCGGGTGGTTGAACGGCGTGATCGCCGAGATCACGCCGAGCAGCGGCTCGCGCATCGTGTGCACGCGGCGCTGCTTGCCGTGGTGCGTGAGGTCGCAGGAGAACGACTGACCGTCGTCGACGAGCGCGTGTTGCGCGGCGAACAGCAGCACGTCGGAAGCGCGGCCCACTTCGTAGAGTGTGTCTTTGATGCACAGGCCCGCCTCCAACGTGATCAGGCGTGCGATTCCCTCCTTGCGCGAGGCGATGATGTCACCGGCATTCATCAGGATCTTGTAGCGCTCGTGGCGCGTCAGCACCGGCTTGTACTGGCGCGCGATGTGGAACGCGCGGCGCACGTCGGCCACCGTCGCCCGCGGCACGGTGGCCACCAGCTCGCCGGTATAGGGGTAGCGAATCTCGATGATCCGCTCCGAATAGACCTTTTCGCCGGCGATGCGCATCGCTTCGCGGCGGGGTGTATCGATCACGTGAGTGCGCGTCGTCATGGCGTTCACAGCGTCCCGTTGATCGCGAAGTCGAAGATCTGGTAGCTTTTCAGGGTCTTGAGGGTCTTGAGTTGATAGGCGTCGTTCAACGGCTGGCTCAGGATGAACGGCACCTTGGCCTCCGAAGTGCCGCCATGCGTGCGCAGCCGGTGGCCCTGCAATCCCTTCAGGTCGTGATCCTTCTTCGACGCGCCGATGCATACATCGGCGCGCGCGATCACGGCGACGTCGCCTTCGCGATCCGCCGGCATGTCGAACTCACGACACACCGTCGCCTTGTCGAGCGCAGCCTCGACGCCCGGCAGGCCGCTGACCACGTCGATGATCTGCTGCGGTGTCGTCTTGCCCCGGCACCAGACGCGAACGAACCCACCAAGGGCGCCGTGATGCGCGACGAACGCGTCGGTGATCGGGCAGATCACCTTCACGTCGCCGACGCCGAACTTCGCGTCGAGCACGTCTTGCAGCCAGATCACGTTCGGTTCGCCCTGTGAATTGCTCTTGTCGTTCATGCCGTGGTCGGCGATCAGGCCCACCGTCGCGCCCAGCGCGGCGAGGCGGCCGAAACAGGCATCGAGCTGCTGATAAAAGCGTTTCGCTTCCGCTTCATGCGGTGCGTATTTGTGCTGCACCCAGTCGGTGAGCGACAGGTACAGCAGGTCGGGCCGGCGCTGCTCCAGCAGGCGGATGCCCGCTTCCAGCACGAGCAGCGACAGCTCCATCGAATACATGTCGGGCTGGGGCATGCCGACAAACTCGAGCACGTTGTCGATGCCGTTTTCCGCGAGCGTGCAGCGCGACGCAAACTCCGACGAAAACGACACGTGGCCCTGGCTCACGTCCAGGCCCTTGGCCAACTGCTTGCGCAGCTTGTCCTTCGCGGTGATCGAGACGACGCGCGCGCCTGCGTCGGCGAACTTCGCGAGGATGGTGTCGCCGCGCAGCAGCTCGGGCCCGGTCATCACCACCGGCTGGCCGCTGGCGGTGTCGAGGTAGTAGTTGCCCGAAATCCCATGCCTGGACGCCGGCGTGCCCGTGATGATCGACATGTTGTTCGGGCAGGTGAACGAAGGCATCGAGCCATCGGCCACGGTGGCGAAGCCGTGCTGCATGAACCTGGCGATGTTCGGGATCGCGCCGTCGGCCAGGAACTGGTGCAGGTACGCCGGGTCGCCGCCGTCGATGCAGACCACGGCGACGGGGCGCAGCGGCCAGCGGTAGGCGGTGCCGTTGACGCTGATGTGGGGTTTGTTTGCAGTCATGGTGTGTCCGGCAATCATCGCCGATCCTGCGCCGGCACTTCGAAATTGCGCGAAAGCCGGTTGCCTTGTGTGTCGACGACCGTGATTGTGTGGGCTCCTGCCGGGGCGTCAAGCGCTGGGCGCGGCCACACAATGTCGCCTGCAACGCATCGATTCCCCACAAATCCATTCGAGGAGACAAGCCCGATGAACGCCAAGACCCCGCCCATCACCGCCACGCTCAGCGCCATGTTGTTGGCCGGCATGCCAGCCATCGCGCAACAAGCGCCGAAGCCGGCGAGCCCCGTCACCGCGGCCGCCAACGAGGTGGTGCGCAAGGCCATGGCGCTGAACGACAAGCAAGACTTCGACGACGCTACGCGCGGCCTGATCGCCACGCTCGCCGACCCGGTGGTCAAGGGCACGGACAGCAAGGTGGCATGGGACGCCAGCCGCTTCGACTTCATCAAGGGCGACGCGCCGGCCACGGATCGCGCTGCGCCTGAAGCACCAGAAGGTCGATGGCATCAACGTCGGCATCAACATGGTGTTCACCGACCTGAAGGAGACCTGGGCGCTGGAGCTGTCGAACTCGGTGCTCAACAACACCAAGGGGCGTGTGCTGAAGAAGCCCGACGTCACGCTGACGCTGACCCGGCCGGTCTTCCTGGGCATGCTGTTGCAGGGCCGCAAGCTGCCCGATCTTATCCAGGCCGGCGCCATCAAGCTCGAGGGCGACCCCAGGGCGTTCGGCGCGGTGTTCGCCAATGTGGAGTCGTTCGACCCCTTCTT
>JANNKM010000540.1:0-1585 GCA_031396305.1 Rhizobacter sp. | reverse complement strand
AGGCATTGCTGGATTCACTGAAGTTGACCAATCACCCGATCACCGGCCCGATGTTTTCCGGCCCGCAGCAGGAGCCGTTCGTCTGCACGACCACCCAGCTCGATAGGCAGCCGCTCATCGACGGCGCGTCGCCGCCCGGCTATGCGGTGCGTGACGCGCACGGCACGACCGTCGGCTACAGCCGCAACTGCTCGCTCGAACCTTTCGTCAGCTACTGGTACCGCACGACCGGTGACGCCTGGAAGGAGTTGCCGGCCGGCGCGGCGCGGCCGGCCGACATGCGCACGGTGACGGCCCTCGGCCGCACGGTCGACTTCGTGGTGCGCCAGGAGCGCGGCACGATCAACCGCTTCATCTACAGCTTTGCGATGCTGGCCCCGATCGGCGAGGATCCGGCCAGGCCCGACCTGAGCCTTTGGAACCGGCGGCTGCAGTACTGGTTCCAGGGCGGCGTCGGGGTCGGCCACTCGCAGGGCACGCTGCACAGCGGCTCAATGAATGCCGACGTGCTGGCGGGCGGCACGGCGATCGTGCATTCAAGCGGCAACAACACCGGCACGCACTACAACCTGCAACTCGCCGACGAGACGGCGCTGATGACCAAGGAGCGCTTCGTCGAGCGCTACGGCGCGCCGCTGTACACCTACGGATGGGGGGGCTCCGGCGGCGCGATCCAGCAATACCTGATCGCGCAGAACCATCCCGGCGTGCTCGACGCCGCGCTGCCGGTGCAGTCGTATCCCGACATGGTCACGCAGACGATCCACGTCTGGGACTGCGAACTGCTCGAGCACTACATGGACGCCACCGACCGCGCCAACTCGAAATGGCGCGTGACGAAGAATCGCAGCTGGCTGGTCGGCATGAACGCCGAGGAGGGCCCGCTCGGCAACGTCAACGACCCGCTGGCCACGACCAAGAAGTGGCTCGGCTATGCCACCGCGACGGGTTCCACCGAGTGCACGAAGTCCTGGCGCGGCCTGACGCCGCTGACAATGAACCCGCGCTACGGGCGCGCGCGCAACTCCGAGCACTACGTGCCGCAGTCCGATATCGCGGCGATCCGCTGGACCCACTTCGACGACCTGCGCAACATCTACGGCATCGACGAGAAGGGTGCGGCACGCACCACCTTCGACAACGTCGGCGTGCAGTACGGCCTGCGCTCGCTGCGTGAGGGCAAGATCACGCCGGTTGAGTTCCTCGACCTCAACTTCAAAGTGGGCGGCTGGAAGCATCCGAGCCAGATGGAGCAGGAAGGCTTCCCGTTTTTCGGGCTGCCGACGCCGTCAAACTTCGACCCGTGGAGCCGCCGCAACATGAACCTGAGCCCGGACCCCGAGACGCCGGCGCCGCGCACGAAGGGCGATCCGCTCGCGATGCGCGCGGCCTACACCTCGGGCATGGTGTTCAACGGGCGCATGCCGCTGCCGACGATCGACCACCGTCAGTACCTCGAGCGCGAGCTCGACATGCACAACGCGCGGCAGTCGTTTGTGCTGCGCAAGCGCGTGATGCGCCAGATGGGCAACTCCGATCACGTCGTGATCTGGTTCACCGACACGATGCCCGACGTGCCGAGGGC
>JANNKM010000450.1:0-2738 GCA_031396305.1 Rhizobacter sp. | reverse complement strand
GGCCGACGCGGCGCGGCGCGCGATGCGACGCAAGGAGGAAGCCGGATTCCTCGAGCGCGCCGCGCAGATCGAGAGCGAGGCGGGTGATCATGCCGCCGCGTTCGAATCGTGGCGCGCGACGATCGACGCGACCTGGGTGGTCGACCTCACCGCGCTGGAGGCGGCGATGTTCGACCGGCTCGACGCCGAAGCGACGAATCCGAGCCAGCGCGCAGCCGCGCTGGCGCTGCGCGCGAACTGGCTGCTGGAACGCGGTGACATCGATCAGGCGAAGCGGCTCGCGCGCAGCGCGATCGACCTGGCCGACTCGGCCGGCGACGATACGACCGCGGCCGACGCGCGCCAGCGTCTCGCGCAGATCCTGGACTGGGACGGCGACTACGAGGGCGCGGTCGCCTTGCTGCAGCCCCTGCTGCCGTGGGCCGCCGAGCGTGCCAGCGACCTCGAGCAGGCCGAGTTCTATTGCCGGCTGGCGATCGTGCTCGACAACACCGACCGTGGCCGCGAAGCGCGCGTCTATCACCAGCGCGCGCTCGCCGCCTGCCGCAAGGTGCAGGCGTGGAACGGTGTCGTCACGGTGCTCGGCAACCTGGCGATCAGCTGGGCCACGGCGGGCTACATGCAGCGCTCGATCGATCTGCTGCGCGAGGCGTTGCAGCTCGCCGCGGCACACGACGAGGCGCGCGGCTGCGCAGTGTCTCTGCCTGCGGAAATGTTCAAGTCGCTGCGTGATTGCAGTCGGTATGCCGAAGCGCTGCGCTGGGTCGAGCCGGCGACGCAGGCGGAGCCGGGCATGGTGACAGCGTTGCAGCACTGCCATGTCGCCTGCGGCTGGCTGCACCTGGGCCAGCACGCGCGCGCGCAGCGCGAGATCGACGCGGCGCTGCAAGCCGAAACGCCGCTGTGGGTACGCGCCAAGGCGCTGCAAATGCGCGCGCGACTGAAATTTGCACTCGGCCAGCGCGGCGCCGGCGCGCTGCTGGACGAGGCGCTGCGCATCCTGAGCGCACAGCCCGGGCGCCGCGCGCTGCGCGCCTTGATCGCACTCGACCATGCGCTCACCCTCGAGCCGGGCGCCGCGCTGGCGGCGGCGCGCGAAGCGGTCGCCGAAGGCGAACGCCTCGACCTGGCCGGCATGGCCTTGGCCGGCCACATCCGCGCGACACGCTTCGCCGTTGATGCACACCACGCGGCTGACGCCGTGGCGCATGCGCGCGCGGCGCTGGCGATCGGCGACGAAGTCGCGCCAGGCGATCTCTTTCCCGCCGAACGCTGGCTCAACGCCTGGCGCGCCTTTTGTCTCGCCGGCTGCGACACCGACGCCGACGCTGCGCTGCGGCGCGGTGTCGACTGGGTTCGCGCGACGTCGCAGAACCACGTACCCGATCCGTTTCGCGACAGCTTTGTTCGCGCCAACCCCGTCAACCAGCAGCTCGTGCGCGCGGCATCGCACAACAGATAGTGGCCTGATCTAGGAAGGACCTCTGCGCTCCTGGCTCACGGCCGATTCGGCGGCGCCGCAATTGATCAGGCCGCTGACTGGCAGCGGCCTGATCCGTGCATCGGGCCTGCGCCCGTTTCGCGCAATTCAGCGAAAGCGCGCCTGCGCGACAGTGCGAAGATCGCCCGGCAGCGAAGCGATGTAGGCCGACAACTCTTTCAACTCTTTTTGCGTGTAGGGCTTGGCCATTCCCATCATGACGGGGTTGCTGCGCCCGACGTGCGGGTTCTTTTCGGTCTGGTAGGCCTTCAGCGCAACGAACAGGTAGTCGGCGTGCTGGCCGGCGAGTTTGGGGTAGCTCGGGTCGATCGGCTTGCTCAGGTTCTCGCCGTGGCATGACGCACAGGCGCCCTTCTTCAGCAGTTCTGCCACCGCGGGCGACGGCGCCGCCGCGGCGCTTGCAGCGGCCACCGCTGCCTTGCCTTCCTGTTCGTAGTACGCGGCGACGTCGGCGATGTCGGCATCGCTCATCGAGCCGGCGATGGCGCGCATCGTCGGGTGCTTGCGCTCGCCTCGTCGGTACGCGTTGAGCGCGGCGACGATGTACTTCGCGCCCTGGCCGGCGATCATCGGCACCTTGTGGATCTCGGGAAAGCTCGCCTGGTAACCGGGAATCGCGTGGCAGCCGATGCACATCGACACTTTGGTTTCGCCGGCCTTTGCGTCCTGGGCGATCGCGGGGGTCAAGCTCAGGGCGCCACAGGCCAGTGCGAGCAACACGAAGAACAGCTTTTTCATGGTTCTGGGACTGAATTTGAAGGGGTGGGTGCGAAGCAGCGCGCGATTATAGGGGCCCTTATACTGACCGCGAACAACGCGCCCGGCCCCCACCGACGCGTCAGATCGATGTCCTACGCGGGTGCACGCACACGGGTCGGATGCAACCCCCACTGCCTGCCTACCCCGAGCGCGCACCGATGAAATTCCAAGGTACAGACTCCTACGTCGCGACGCATGACCTGATGCTCGCGGTGAACGCCGCGATCACGTTGAAGCGCCCGTTGCTTGTGAAGGGCGAACCCGGTACCGGCAAGACGATGCTCGCCGAAGAGGTGGCGGCAGCGCTGGACATGCCGCTGCTGCAATGGCATGTGAAGAGCACGTCCAAGGCGCAACAGGGCCTGTACGAGTACGACGCCGTGAGCCGCCTGCGCGACAGCCAGCTCGCCGACGTGGACGGCGGCGCGCGCGTGACGGACATCCACTACTACTTCGTCAAGGGCGTGCTGTGGCAGGC
>JANNKM010000445.1:0-4625 GCA_031396305.1 Rhizobacter sp. | reverse complement strand
CGTGGGACACCGGATGGCCGCCGACCACGGCCAGGGCGTCGTCCGCAGCTTCACGGTGCTCGACATCTCGCCGACGCTGAAGATGTTCGAGTCGACCAACATGGAGTTCGCGCGCGCCTACTACCACTGGTTCCTCATGCTCCAGCCCGCCCCGTTGCCGGAGAAGATGCTGGCGCCGGTCGTGCCGTTCAACATCCTCTCGGGCAGCGGTCTCAGCGCGAAGGGGCTGAAGGCATTCTCCAAGGACGCGCTGGCCGAGTACGTCAGGGCATTCTCGGATCCGCGCACCGTGCACGCGACCTGCGAGGACTACCGCGCCTCGGGCAGCATCGACCTGGAGCATGACCGAGCAGACCGAGGGCGCAAGATCGAGATGCCAGTCCACGTTCTGTGGGGCTCCCGCGGTGTCGTGGGACAACAGTTCGACTGCCTCGCGGATTGGCGTGAGGTCGCGCGGCACGTGAGCGGGAAAGCACTCGATTGCGGCCACTTCGTCCCCGAGGAAGCGTCCGCCGAGACGCTGGCCGAAATCCAGCAGTTCCTGGGCTCCCATCCGGCAAATCAGAAAGCTCGGTCTAAAAAACAGGCCGCTGGTTCAGGTTCCGTCGGACGCACCGACGATTGAGGGCAGTCGCTCGCCTCTTCCACGCGACATTGGAGACACACATGAAACGTCGTTCCTTCGCAAGCACTGCACTCGCGGGCGCCGTGACTGCGGCCGGATTCTCTGCCCCTGCCCTGGCGCAGGCCCAGCCGAAAATCAGATGGCGCCTGGCATCGAGCTGGCCGAAGAACCTGGACACCATCCATGCGGCGGCGGACCAGGTCTCCAAACGCGTTCACGCCGCCACCGCGGGCGCATTCGAGATCAGCGTGCATGGGCCCGGCGAACTGGTTCCCGCGTTCGGCGTGCTCGATGCGGTCCAGGGAGGCACGGTGGAATGCGCCCACACAGCGTCGGTCTTCTTCTTCGGCAAGGACCCGACGTTCGCCCTCGATGGGCAGATTCCGTTTGGCATGAACTCGCGGCAGATGACGGCCTGGATGAAGGACGGTGGCGGCCTCGGCCTGCTGCGCGAGTTCTATCACGACTACGGGATCGTCAACTTCCCGTGCGGCAACACCGGTACCCAGATGGGCGGGTTCTTTCGCAAGGAGATCAAGAGCCTGGCCGACATCAAGGGGGTGAAGTTCCGCATCGGCGGCTTCGGTGGCGTGGTGCTCCAGAAGATCGGCGTCGTGCCGCAGAACATTCCTGGCGGCGAGATTTACGCGTCACTCGAGAAGGGGACGATCGACGCCGCCGAATTCATCGGTCCCTATGACGACGAGAAGCTGGGCTTGCACAAGATCGCCAAGTTCTATCACTACCCCAGTTATTGGGATGGGTGCGGCCAGATCACGATGTACGTAGGCGTCAAGGCCTGGGAGGCCTTGCCCAAGGAGTATCAGCAGATCTTCGAAGCCGCCTGCGCGGAAGCGCATGTCGACATGCAGGCCAAGTACGACTCGCGCAATCCCCTCGCGCTCAAGCGGCTCGTGGCTGCCGGCGTGCAACTGCGGCCCTTCCCTCGCGACATGGCCGATGCAGCCCTCAAGGCGGCCAACCAGCTGTATGCCGAACTGTCCGAGAAGAATCCGAAGTGGAAGAAGATCTACACCAGCTTCGCGAAGTTCCGCGACGACGCGATCCTGTGGTCGCGCTTCTCGGACGGCGCCTTCGACAACTACATGGCGTCGACGCTTAACAAGAAGACCTAGCTAGCGCTCGGAACGGCTGCTGCGACCGGTGGCACCTCGCCGCCGGTCGCGCCACACGCAGCATTCGAGCCGCGCGGCGTCGCGCCGCCCGAAAGAGAGGCGCGTCCCCGGAAGGGCATGTTCGCCCGAGCACCCATACAGGAGAAAAGCACCATGACGACCGATCCGCGACACAAGAGCCGCGCCCTGCTCGACGGGCCCCATCGCGCGGCCGCACGGGCGATGATGAAAGGCGCCGGCTTTAGCGACGAGGATCTGGCACGGCCGCAGATCGGCGTCGCCCACTGCTGGATAGGCACCATGCCTTGCAACTGGAACCACAGGGAACTCGCCCAGAAGGTGATGCAAGGCGTGCGCGCGGCAGGCGGAACGCCGATCGAGATCAACACCATCGCCATCAACGACGCCATCACGACCGGCAGCGAGGGCATGAAGACCTCCCTGGTCAGCCGCGAGCTCATTGCCGACTCGGTCGAGCTGGTGGCCCGTGGGCACATGCTCGATGGTCTGGTGACGATCTCGGGCTGCGACAAGACGATTCCGGCGATGGCGATGGTGCTGGGGCGACTGGACATTCCCGGCCTCACCTTGTTCGGCGGCTCGATCATGGCCGGCCGTTGCGCAGGGCAGACCGGTGTCTATGCTGGTCGCGATCTGACGATCCAGGATGTGTACGAGGCCATCGGCGCCTACAACGCCGGCACGATCAAACTCGAAGAGCTCAAGGACGTCGAGGACCACGCCTGCCCCGGCCCCGGCGCCTGCGGTGGCCAATTCACGGCGAACACGATGGCGACGGCCTGCGAGATGCTCGGCATTTCACCGATGGGCTGGAACGGCGTGCCCGCCATCAACGCACGCAAGCAGGACCATGCTTTCGAAGCTGGCAGGCTCGTGATGCAGCTGCTGCAAGATGGAATCACGCCGCGCTCCGTCGTCACGCGAGAAAGCTTCGAGAACGCCATCGCCGGCGTGATGGCCACGGGCGGGTCCACCAACGCGGTCCTGCACCTGCTCGCGATGGCGAACAACTTCGGTGTGGAATTGTCGATCGACGACTTCGACCGCATCTCGCGCGCGACCCCCGTCCTCGCCGACCTGAAGCCCTGGGGCCGCTACACCGCTCCTGACATGTTCGACGCCGGAGGCATGCCCCTGGTCGGCAAGCGTCTGCTCGAAGCCGGACTTCTTCTACCCGATCAGAAGACCGTGAGCGGGCGCACCATCGGCGACGAGGTCGAACTTGCCGAGGAGGCGCCGGGTCAGCTTGTCATACGGCCGCTCGCCGCGCCGATCAAGAAGGAAGGCGGCATTGCCATCCTGCGAGGCAGCCTCGCGCCCGGCGGTTGCGTGATCAAGGTGTCGGGGCAGAAGCGCAACGCGCATCGCGGACCGGCGCGCGTCTTCGAGCGCGAAGAGGAAGCATTCCTGGCCATCAAGGAAGGCCGCATCGTTCCTGGCGATGTCGTTGTGATCAGAAACGAAGGCCCACGGGGCGGACCCGGGATGCGCGAAATGCAGCTCGTCACCGGCGCGTTGCAGGGCGCCGGCCTCGGCGAGAGCGTGGCCCTGATCACCGACGGTCGCTTCTCCGGCGCCACCCACGGCTTCGTCATCGGTCACATCGTGCCGGAAGCGGCCGAAGGCGGCCCGATCGCGGCGCTGAAGGACGGCGACGGGGTCACGATCGACGTGCAGAGCCGGCGCCTGGATGTCGATCTCGGGGCCGAGGAGATGCAGCGACGCCTGGCCGCATGGGTGCCCCCCGAGCCGCGCTACGCGCGCGGCGTCTTGTCCAAGTTCGCCCGCCTGGTCTCGGACGCTTCTCACGGCGCCGTCACCGACGCCTGCCGTGTCGCAGCGCAAGACGCACGTCGATCGAAGTCGACGAGCCCCACGTAACAACCCATTCAACACAAGGAACCCATCATGGCCCAGACCTTCACCAAGCGACTCGGCATTCTTCGCAAGAGGGAAGGCATGACGGCAAGATCTCGATCGTCACGGGCGCGGCCGGTGGCTTCGGTGAAGGCATTGCGCGGCGCTTCGTCGCCGAAGGCGCGCGGGTGCTCATCGCCGACCTCGACCTCGCGAAGGCGCAGAAGCTCGCCGCTGAACTCGGTGTGAAGGCGCAAACGCATCCCTGCGACGTCTCCAAGGGCGCCGACGTGCGCAGCGCCGTGAAGACTTGTGTGGACGCATTCGGCCCACCCGACATCGTGGTCAACAACGCGGGCACGACGCATCGCAGCCAACCGATGCTCGACGTCGACGAAGCCACGTTCGACCGCGTGTTCGACGTGAACGTCAAGTCGATCTACCACATGGCGCTGGCCGTGGTGCCCCTGATGCGCCAGCGCAAAGGGGGCTCGATCATCAACATCGGTTCGACAGCCGGCATCCGGCCCCGACCCGGGCTGACCTGGTACAACGCGTCGAAAGGTGCGGTGAACCTGCTGTCGAAATCGATGGCCGCCGAACTCGGGCCGGACAACATCCGCGTCAACGCGGTGTGCCCGGTGATGGGCGCCACGGGGATGATCGAGCAGTTTCTCGGCGGGCCCGACACACCGGAAAGCCGCGCAAAAATCGTTGCCGGCATTCCCCTGGGCCGCATGTCCACACCGGAAGACATTGCCGATGCGGTGCTGTACTTGGCGAGCGACGCCTCCAAGTTCATCACGGGCGTCGAACTGCCGGTCGACGGGGGCCGCACGATCTGACGAGGCCCTCGATCGCCGATGGCCGATGGGGCGCGCCGCGGCGACAGGTTGCGCGAGTTGCTGGCAAGGTGAGGTGGGGTACTGTGTGAGTTTTCCGCACAGTCAGTCGAGTTCATATCGTTTGATCGAGGACCGGGACCT
>JANNKM010000435.1:0-43217 GCA_031396305.1 Rhizobacter sp. | reverse complement strand
GCCGTCGTCGCTTCACCGCGCTTCGCGAACTTCCCCGTGCGCTTGAAGAATTATCCGAACCTCCCACCTTCCTCCCACCCCCGCATCCACGGGCTGCGCGCCAGCTTTGCGTGTGAGATTGGGCATATGAAGCGAATGCTCGGCAGCGGGCCTGCGCACACACGGCCAGCCACTTCGGGCGAGCGGGCGTTCTTGCCTGCAATTCAGCCCTGCCATACTTGACTCGACGCACGCCGCCCCAGCACACGACCCATGACCCTCACCGAGCTTCGCTACATCGTCGCGGTCGCCAGAGAAAAGCACTTCGGGCGTGCCGCCGAAGCGTGTTTCGTCTCGCAGCCGACCTTGAGCGTGTCGATAAAGAAGCTCGAAGAAGAACTTGACGTGCGAATCTTCGAGCGCGGCGCCAGCGAGGTCAGCGTCACGCCTCTGGGCCTGGAGATCGTGCGCCAGGCACAAGCCGTGATCGAGCAGGCGCTGCAGATCAAGGAAATCGCCAAACGCGGCAAAGACCCGATCACCGGCCCGCTGCGCCTGGGCGTGATCTACACGATCGGTCCTTACCTGCTGCCCGATCTGGTCAAGCAGGCCATCGCCCGGGTTCCACAGATGCCGCTGGTGCTGCAGGAGAACTTCACCGCCAAGCTGCTGGAGATGCTGCGCACCGGCGAGCTTGACTGCGCCATCATGGCCGAGCCGTTCCCCGACACCGGCCTGGCCAGCGCACCACTGTACGACGAGCCCTTCATGGTCGCCCTGCCACGCACTCACGCCTGGGTCCAACGCAAGAATGTCAGCGCCGAGGAACTGAAGCACGAAACGATGCTGTTGCTGGGCACGGGCCACTGCTTCCGCGACCATGTGCTGGAGGTCTGCCCGGAGTACGCGCGCTTTTCGAGCGACGCGGAAGGCATACGCAAGAGTTTCGAGGGCTCGTCGCTGGAGACCATCAAGTACATGGTGGCGTCGGGCGTGGGAATCACGGTGGTGCCGCAACTCAGCGTCGCCAAGGATGCGTACGGTCAGGTGGCCTACCTGCCGTTCGCCGAGCCGGTGCCGACGCGCCGCGTCGTGCTGGTCTGGCGCAGAACCTTCACGCGCTACGAGGCGATTGCGGCGTTGCGCAACGCGATCTATGCCTGCCCGCTCGAGGGCGTGACGCGATTGACCGCCTGAGCCCGCCGCGCCGGTCAGCGGGCTATCGCGGCGGTCAAGAATTTCAACTGGATCGAATGCAGCCGGCCCCCTATCCTTGGTCCTGTTGCCGAGGGCGCCTCATCCTTCTGCTGGTCCGACGCGGCACCGTGGCACTCACAGATTCATCGAAGGAACAATTGAATGGCCAAGAAACTCACCGCGCGTACTGCGTCCTCCATTGATATCGGCATCGGCGCGAAAGACCGCGCTGCCATCGCTGCCGGCCTCAGCCGGCTGCTCGCCGACACCTACACGCTGTACCTGACGACGCACAACTTCCACTGGAACGTCACCGGGACGATGTTCAACACGCTGCACACGATGTTCATGGTCCAGTACACGGAACTGTGGAACGCTGTGGATCCGCTGGCCGAGCGCATCCGCTCCTTGGGCCATGTGGCGCCGGGCTCCTATGCGCAATTCAGCAAGCTCGCGTCCGTCCCCGACGCGCCCGAAGTTCCGCCCAAGGCGCTCGAGATGGTCCGTCTCCTGGTCGACGGTCACGAGGCCGTGGCACGTACCGCGCGCAGCCTGTTCCCATTGGCCGACAAGGCCGGCGACGAGCCCACGGCAGACCTGTTGACGCAGCGACTCAGCGTGCACGAACAGGCTGCGTGGATGTTGCGCAGCCTGCTGGAAGAGTAGCAGCCCGTCCGCAACGCGCCGGGCGCCGGCCTGCCTCGCGTCAGTCGCGGTGCGCCGGCGGCGTCAGCGTGGCGGCGATGGCTTGACGGCGCGCTTCATGGATCGCCTGGCGGACGCCGGGCCCGACGAGCCCGTGCCCGATCGCGCGTGCGGCGACATCCGCGGTATCGACTGCGAGGGCGGCGCGCAAGACGCGCTGCAGGAGCGCTCGCTGCCCAAAGGTCGCTTCCTGTGGCGCCTGCATGGCGAGTGCAATGCACTCGCACACAGCCAACATGGCCTCGAAGCGCTCGGGCCGGCGCAGCGCGTCGCAGCGCTCCAGCAGGCCGAGCAGCGCGGCTGCGTCCATCGCTTCGCTTGCAACCACGCCAGGTTGCTCGCGCGCCGTCACTTCGGCGAGTTCGCGGCACTGCAGCGGCACGCGCAGTCGCCGACACATCGCGTCCAGCGCCACCAGGTCCGGGCCGACAGCGTGGCCCAGGCAGGCGAATCGTTGCGCCAACTCGCAACCGCGCCGGGCCGAGATGTCGAGCGTGCGCAGCAAAACAGCGGCTGCGTCGGACGGTGCGTGGTTCCAAAGGCCATCGACTTCAGGCAACAGGCGTGCCAGGGCGCCGCATTCGTGCAAGACCTGCAGCATGCGCGACGGCTGCGGCTCCATCAAACCGCGTGCCACTTCCTGCCAGACACGTTCGGGCACCAGCGCGTCA
This sequence comes from Rhizobacter sp., assembly GCA_031396305.1. GTDB lineage: Bacteria > Pseudomonadota > Gammaproteobacteria > Burkholderiales > Burkholderiaceae_C > JAEMQF01. The sequence continues at coordinate 40,665 of JANNKM010000435.1, read as the reverse complement.
ACCTCACCCGAATCAACCATCCGGCGCGCCAGCGCCAGCGTTTCCGGCGCCACCGTGAAGTCATGCAAGCGCGCCGCAAAACGCGCCAAGCGAAGAATTCGAACCGGGTCCTCGGCGAACGCCGCCGAGACGTGGCGCAATACGCGCGACTCAAGATCGCGTTTGCCTCCATGCGGATCGAGCAGAACTCCGCTTGCATCGAAAGCCATCGCGTTGATCGTCAGGTCGCGACGGGCCAGGTCTTGGTCCAGCGTCACTGTCGCATCGGCGTGAAACGTGAAGCCGTGGTAACCCGGTGCCGTCTTGCGTTCGGTGCGCGCCAGCGCGTACTCTTCCTTGGTCTGCGGATGCAGGAACACGGGAAAGTCGCGGCCCACGGGAATGAAGTTCGCCGCAATCATCTGCTCGGGCGTGGCACCGACCACGACCCAGTCCTTGTCGGCGCTCGCGCGGCCCAGTAGCGCGTCGCGCACTGCGCCGCCCACCACATACGCCTTCAACTCGGCCATCGGGCTGCCGTTCACGCGGGCGATGGTCGCTTGCGGTAGGGCTCGTCGAAGTCCAGAAAATCGCGTTCGGCCAGGGCGTCCTGCCGCCATGACTGAAACGCCGGCAGCGCGAAAATGCGCTCGAGGTAGCCTCTTGCAGCAGGGTTCACCGCAAGGCCGTAGGTCTGGATGCGTGTACACACAGGCGCAAAGTACGCATCGGCGATGCCGAACTCACCAAACAGGAAGGGCCCGCCGCTGGCAGCCAACTGCTGCGTCCACATCTGCTCGATTCGCTCCAGGTCTCGCGCCGCCTCGCCTGACTCGCGCATCACGCGCTCGCCCACCTCGGGCAGGGACGCTTCGATGTTCATCGGGAAACTGCTGCGCAGTGCGGCGAATCCCGAATGCATTTCCGCGCACAGGCAACGCGCGCGGGCGCGATGCCGGGTGTGTGTCGGCCAGAGCTGGAGAGCAGGAAATTTTTCGGCAAGGTACTCCGCAATCGCCAGCGTGTCCCACACCGCGAACTCACCGTCGATCAGCAGCGGCACCTTGCCCGTGGGAGCGAGTTCCAGAAGTTGGTCCTTGAACGGCGAACCCGCGTCGAACGACAGGCGCAGCTTGATTTCCTGGAAAGCAATGCCGCGCTGGCGCATCAACAACCACGGACGCATCGACCACGACGAGTAGTTCTTGTTCCCGATGTACAACTGCATGCGCGACCCTGGAGTTGAAATTTCGATCAGGTTCGGCGTGCCCTGGCGCGCAAAGGGTCGAGCCGTGCCACCCCTTGCGCCGCCGCCAGATACTGCGGAACTACAACGTCCAGTGCGCTGGCGCGAATGCCCAGCCGCTCGAGCCCCGGCAACGTTCCACTGGCGACGCTGGGCACGCGCATCGAATCGAGGTTGTCACGCGACATCAACGTCGGGCCCGGCAAACACTCCATGGAAAACGCCTGCAACCGCGCCAGGCCCTGCGGCAGGGCGAGCACGCGCCGCTCATGGCCCGACCAGCGACCTGCCATTGTCGCCAGTTCGGCCAGGGTGTGTACCGTGGGTCCGGTGCACTCCAGCGTCAGGCCGATCGTCTTGGGGTCATCGACGCAATTCACGATTGCCGCCGCAACGTCTTCCACCCAGACCGGCTGAAACCGCGCGTTGGCGCCGGCCAGTGGCAATACGGGAAGCACGGCCTGCAAAGTGGCGAACAGGTTCAAGAACCGATCGCCTTGCCCAAAGATCACCGACGGGCGCAACACGGTCAGGTCGAGCCGCGCCGCCTTCAACACGGCTTCACCGGCGGCTTTGGAGCGCAAGTAGCGGCTCGGTGCCGCATCGCCGACGCCCAGCGCGCTGACATGGATGAGGCGACGCACCCCCGTTTCGTGACAGACCTGCGCCAGCTTGCGCGGCAGCTCGACGTGAACACGCCGAAACTCGTCTTCACTGCCGTGCAGAATCGCGACCAGGTTGATCACCACGTCGCGCCCTTTGACCAAGCGACGCAGCTGGGCGGGGTCATGCACATCTGCCTGAACCACTTCGACCAGGGGCAGCAATTGAAGCTGCCTGGCGTGCGCCGCACGTCGCGTCGGCACCGCGACGCATCCACTCGCGGCGCCGGCGCGCTCGACCAAATGGGCACAGACGCTGTGCCCGACAAACCCCGTGCCTCCCAGAACCAGAACGTTAGCCATTGCGAACCTCGGCGGCATACATGCCGCGACGTATCTCAGGCTGTATTCTGGCGCGTCAATCGAGGCTCGGGTTCGAGCAAGGTCAAATCAGGGCAGGTCAAGTTCCGGTGGCGGCGCTTCGGCCAGACGCGGGCCGATCGCCTCTCCCAGCCGCTCTTTCAGCGACGCCGGGCGCTCGTCGTTCAACATCGCTGCGTAGAAAGCGCTGTTGCTGAGCACCTTCTTCACATAGTCGCGTGTCTCGTTGAACGGGATGTTCTCAGCCCATACCGCAGCCTCGAGCACCGGCCCTTCACGCCACCTGCGCGAGCGCGACGGGCCGGCGTTGTAAGCGGCTGCGGCCATCGCGAGCGAGCCACCGAAATCGTCGAGCACGTACTTCAGGTAGCCCGTCCCCAGCTTGATGTTGGTCTGACGGTCGGCAATCTGGTCGGCGTTGTAGTTTGCCAGGCCGATCTTGCGCGCCGTCCACTTCGCCGTGGCCGGCATGACCTGCATCAGGCCCATTGCCCCTACGGTCGATCTGGCATCGGCAATGAAACGCGACTCCTGTCGGATCAGGCCGAACACATAGGCCGGGTCCAGGCCGAGCTCACGTGCACGGGCCTGGATTTCGGCGCGAAACGGCGTGGGGAAGCGCTGTTCCATGTCGACCTCGGCGCGGGTGCGGTCGCTGGTGTTGATGCAGCGATCCCAGACTTCGCGGTCGCAGGCCAGTTGCGCCGCTGCGAGCAGCTCGCGGTCGCTCATACCGCGCAGCGTGAAGTTCCATTCGCGCACGCCCTCATGGCGCAATCCAAGCCCAATCATTTGCAGGCCCCGAGTCAGCCCCGGATACCGCAGCGCCACCTCGCGCTCTGCGTCGGTCAGCGGCGCCGGGCGCGCGGGTAGCGTGGCGGTGATGCCAAGGCTTTCCGACGCCAGGCCGCCATAAAAACTGAGCTGCCCGGCAATGCCTTCCAACAGGCTGGACGCCGTGGCACGCATCGCGTCGCCGTCCGGCGATTCGCGCGACAGGGCCTGCAACGCCCGAGCCTTCCAATACACCCAAGTCGCATCGCGCTGCTCGGCAGCGCTCATCGCATCGATGCCTTGCAGCACCGGGGTCCAGCGCGGGGCGCCGCTGTCGCCGCGCAATGCCGCCCGGACTTTCCACGCCAAGGTGTCGTCGGTCCACTCCAGAATCACGCCGGCTTTGGCGGCGCGCAGCTCGGCGCGCAAGTAGTAGTCAGAAGCCTCGCTCTGCAGCCGCAGCGCGGCCTGCTTGGCAACCACGAGCCAGGTGGCCGCGGCCAGATCGCCTGGCAAGGCGTTGTCCCAACGCTCGTTCAACTGGCGGGCCGCGGCATCGGAATCGCTGCTGGCGACGCGCATCAGTGCGAGCGCCGTGAGCTCGGCGTCCTGGCGACTCGTCGCGCCGCCCTTGCGCGACAGGTAACGCGCCGGGTTGTCGTTCACTTCGTTGACCTGGCTCGCCGCAGACACGCTGATCAGCACCGCCGCCTGGCGCGCCGTGCGCGGCTTGTTGTATTCGATCGCGAGCCGCACCTTGCGCCAGACATCGGCCGACGTGATGCGCTTCCCGTCGTACAGTGACGCAGCCATCATGGCGCAGCCGTCATCGGCGTCGCGCTGTTCGAACCAGTTGTGCAGCGCCTTGTCGCGCACATCCTTGCCGGCAAGGTGCTCGGCCAGCAACGAGTAGCACGTGACCTCGCGGTCGTCGTTCATGCGAAAACGCGGCATCTCGATCGCGAAATTCGCCCAGTCGCGGCGCCGACCGAGCTCCAGCAGCCAGTCGTTGCGCAGCCGGTCTTCGACATAGGTGCCCGGCCAGCGCGCGTAGAAGGCGTTCAACTCCTCCTGCCGAGCATCGGTCAGGCGATCACTCAGATCCCAGTAGTCCGCCCACATCGCCAGCGGGTGCCGTTGTGCCGCCGCCGTGGCGCGCGCAGCGAGCAATTTTGCGCGGTCTTTCTTGCGCAGCGCCTCACGCGCGTCGATGATCGCGCTATCGCTCGGCTGAGCCCGAAGCTCGGCCGGCAGCAGCGACGCGCCCAATCCCACCAGCAATGCCAGCATGAACGCCCGGGCCCGCAGCTCAATGAAAATCTTGCTTGTCTTCAAGTTCATCTTTGACCCACATGACTTCTTCGGCCATCGAACCTTTGCCATCAACCTCGGCACGTCCGGCATTGCGTGCACGTTTGCTCGCCACTCGCAGCGCCTTCGCTGAGAGCACACAGGCCGCGCTTGCCGGTGAGGCGTTGGCGCAGCATCTGCTTACCGTCGTCAACACGCTGGAACCGCGTTGTCTCGGGATTTACTGGCCGGTTCGCAGCGAATTTAACGCAAGCCAGGCATTTGCGCAGCAGGACACCCGTAACACGATGCAGCTTGCGCTGCCCTTCGTGCACAAGTCGCCCCCGCGAATGGAGTATCGCGCCTGGGACGGCACGCTGCCGCTGCAGCATGACGAAGTCGGCATCCCCTGCTCCAGCGGGGAACTTGTGCTGCCCGATGTCGTGCTCGTTCCCTGCCTCGGTTTCACCGACGATGCCTATCGCCTCGGCTATGGAGGCGGCTACTTTGACCGCTGGCTCGCGGCGAACCCACACGTCGTGGCGGTGGGGGTCGCTTGGGAGGTGTGCCGAATCGAGCGTACTTTGCTCGCACCGCAGGCCCATGATGTTCCATTGTCGCTGGTCGTGACGGAAGCCGGTGCAATGTGAGGAGCAACTCATCGGCGTGGCCTTGCGCAGCGCGGCCTCGGCCAGTCAGCATCCGAATTCGCCCGCAACGGCCAGGCCGTCGAGGCGCGGCGATTCGGTCGTCGATCCGGCGCAGGTGATGCAGCTTGACGTGCGGCGCGGCCACCAGGACCGAACGCGTGCTGCTGCGCGACGGCGGCGATGGGGGCGGGGCATCAACCGTTCGCCGCCAGCCACTCGATCACAGCGTCAAGGGTGGGTGTCGCCGTCGCCGCGTCGGGATGATTGACGAAGGCCGCCACCGCATGCGTGCGGCCGCTGCGGCAGCGCACGTAGCCCGCCAGTGCGCGCGTCTCGCCACCAGTGCCGGTTTTCAGGTGGGCGCGGCCGGCCGCAGCGCCACCGATCATGCGGCGCCCGAGTGTGCCGTCGACGCCGGCGATGGGCAGTGAATCGAAAAACGCTTGCGACTGCGGGCCCTGCCACGCATTGAGCAGCAATTGCACCAGCGCCTGTGGCTTGCCCTTCTCGGCACGCGACACACCTGCGCCGTTGTGCACCGCGATGTCACCCGCGGCCAGACCCTGCACGCGCAGCCAATCGTTCAGCCGCGCCCGTGCTGCCGGCAAAGTGGCGGCCTGCGTCGGGAAGTCGTCCGCGAGCGACAAGAACAGGCTGCGCGCCGCCAGGTTGTCGCTGGTCTTGTTCATCTCGCGGATCAGCGACGGCAGGGGCTGCGACGAGTGGCTCGCCCACGGTTCAAGCGTTTCACTTTCCAGGCCGCGTGCAAGCGCCGCGTCGCGCTGTGGCTCGACCCGGCTGCGAACCCGGCCCGTGAAGCGGCCTCCACACTCGCGCCAGAGTTCGGCCATGGCGCGTTTCGTAAATTCACTATGCGGCACCGCGAGTTGCGCGATCTGCCTATCGCCACACGCGGCGGCCCATTCGCCGCGCACGACCAGGCGCGAAATCGCGGCGCTCTGCTCGAGACGCGCCGACGCGCTGCAACTGCTCCCCGCGGTCAACTGGTTGACCACGCGCAAACCAGCCTGGCCCGGCGTTAGGCGCACCGACGCCGGCCGCTTGGGCGCGGCTGACAAGGCCACTCGCAGCACACCCTCGTCGAGGGTCAGCGCGTCCGGGCGAGCGTAGCCGGGCTGATACTGTGTGGGCAGCGGCGTGCGTGCGTGGTCGTCTTCACTCAGGCTGAATGCAAAGCGGTCGAGCACGATGTCACCCCACACCTCATGCAGGCCGCGGGATTGCATTTCCGCGAACCAGGCGCGCATGTGCTCGCTGCTCAGGCTGGCGTCGCCGCCGCCGACGATGATCAGATCGCCCAACAATCGGCCTTCGTCGAGTTCCCCGTCGATGAAGGCGTGGGTGTGCCAGCGGTACTCAGGCCCGAGCAGGTCGAGCGCCGCCAGCGACGTGACGAGCTTGGTGGTCGACGCCATCTGGAAATGGGTGTCGGCGTTCAGTGACACGAGCGGCTTGGCTACGCGGCCGATCGGCTGCACGTGCAGGCCGAAGCTGGTGCTGGGCAGGCCGGAGGCATCGATCAGTTCCTGCACGGGCCTGGGCAGCACGAGCTTCGCAGCGCGCGGCTTGACCGCGGCGTTCGCGTAGGTCAGGTCGGGCAGGCATGCCAGCGCGGCGCCCAGCACGAGCCCACGCCGGGACGCGGAAGCGAGTTCGATGTCGCGGCAGAGGCGGTGAGGGTGACGCATGCAGTCAGGGTAGTGATTTAGGGGGCTCACAGGCATCCCTTATCCGGATGGGGAAACACATCAAAGCCTGCAACCCCTGCCGAAAATGTCACTACTCGCGGTGCGGGCGGCGGCTCGATTTCGCCGGTCGTCGGTTCAAAGGACTGCGAGCGCCTTCCAGAGCCCAATACACTGGCTGCTTCTGGAACGAATTGACCGGCTCGCGTTGCCGATATCAGGCCACTCCAGACTCAAGGCTGCACGGAAACACTCGAGGCCCTTCGACACTTTGCGCTCACCGCGTTATTCATCAGGGCAACTGCCATGGCATCCAATCCCGCCGACCCTCAACGTGCGGCTTTGCGCAAGAAGCTCATCGCCGCCCGGCTCGCGCTGCCGGACCGGCTGGAACGCGCGGTGGGGCTGCAGAACGCCTTGCGCGTCTGGCTGATCGCGCGCAGCGAATCGAGCATCGGCGCGTACTGGCCGATCAAGGGCGAATTCGATCCGCTGCCGGCGCTGTACCGCTGGAGCGAGGGCGCTCCGGAGGGCGTGACACGGCGCATCGGCCTGCCGGTGGCCGACCGCGCCACGGGTTCGCTGCGCTTTCACATCTGGTATCCCGGCTGCCCGATGGAGCTCGACGCTTACGACATCTCCAAGCCCAAGGGCACCGAGGAGTTCGCGCCGCAGATGCTGATCGTGCCGTGCCTGGGTTACGGCCCCGGCGGAGTGCGCCTGGGCTATGGCGGCGGATTCTTCGAACGCACGCTGCTCTCTGTCGAGCCGAGCCCCGTGACGGTGGGCGTGAGCTACACGCATGGGTTCTTGCCGATGCTGCGCGCCGGCCCCGCCGAGGTTGAACTCGACGTGATGATCACCGAGGACGGCGTGATGTGGGAGCGCAGCGCCCAGGGCAATTGATCCCCACGGGGGAAGGCCGGCTTCTGCCGGCCTTGGGGCGCTCAGGTGTTCAGACGGCGCAGGATGTCGAGCGTCAACGCGCTCTGGTTCATCGTGTAGAAGTGCAATCCGGGCGCGCCGCCTTCGATCAGGCGCTCGCACAACCGCGTGACGACGTCCAGGCCGAACGCGCGTATCGACGCAGCGTCGTCGACAAAGCCTTCCATCTTCAGTGCCACCCAGCGCGGAATCTCGATGCCGTCGCGCGCCGCGAACTGGGCGATCTTCGCGAAGTTGTGAAACGGCATCACGCCCGGCACGATGGGCACATCCACGCCGAGCGCGCGCACCTGTTCGACGAAGTGGAAATACGCATCGGCGTTGTAGAAGAACTGCGTGATCGCGGCGTCCGCGCCACATTTGATCTTGTCGACAAAGTACCCGAGGTCGCGCGCCGCATAGCGCTGCTGCGGGTGGTATTCGGGATACGCGGCCACTTCGACGCGGAAGTGCCGGCCATGCGTTTCGCGGATGAATCGCACCAGATCGGCGGCGTAGCGAAACTCGCCGCCCGCCGCGGTGCCGCTGGGCAGGTCACCGCGCAACGCGACGATGCGGCGCAGGCCGTGTTCGCGATAAGTCGCGAGCAGTTGCGCCACACCCTCACGCGTGGCGCCGACGCATGACAGATGCGGCGCGGCGCTGTGGCCCGCGGCGGCGATTGCCAGCACCGTTTGCAGTGTCTTGTCGCGCGTCGAGCCGCCAGCCCCGTACGTGACGCTGAAGAACTCGGGCGCGGCCGCGCCGAGCTGACGCACAACGTCAACGAGTTTTCCGTCTCCCACCGGCGTGTTGGGCGGGAAGAATTCGAAGCTGACGGGGGGGATTGCAACGCGGCCTTCGCTCATGGCATGGTTCTCATCAAGTGCGGCGCGTCTGCGCGCGCATGAAAAACTCTCGATTTCCGTCGCCGCCGGCGATCGCACTGTCGAACCAGTCGCCCACCGGGAGCTGCAGGGCGTCACATGCGGCACGAAGACGCTGCTCGACCCGGGCAAATGCCGCGGCATCACGCACCAGGCCGCCTTTGCCGATGTCCGCCGGTTGCAGCTCGAACTGCGGTTTCACCAACACCAGCAACGTCGAGCGAACCAGCGGTGCCAGGGCGGGCAGCACCAACGTCAGCGAAATGAAGGACAAGTCGGCCGTGACCAGGTCGAATTCGGCGGCCGGCAGATCCGCCGCCTGCAAATGTCGCGCGTTCAGCCCTTCCAGCGCCAAGACCCGCGCGTCGGACCGCAGACTCGGGTGCAATTGGCCGTGGCCCACATCGACACCGACCACACGCGCCGCCCCGTGGCGCAGCAGCACCTCGGTGAAGCCGCCGCTACCCTGGCCGACATCCAGGCAGGTCGCCCCACGCACGTCGATTGCGCAGTGCTCAAGGGCCGCCGCGAGTTTGAGTCCGCCTCGCGAAACGTAGCGAACCTCGGCGTCGTCAGTGATTTCGACCCGGCTGTCGGCCGGCAGGTCTTCGCCGGCCTTGGCAGCGACAGCCCAGCCCGTCGGCCCGAGCCAGCGCACGGCGCCGCGGTCCAGCAGGCGCCGCGCCGCCGAACGACTTGGCGCCAGGCCTTGCTGCACCAGCAACTGATCGATGCGCATCCGCTGACCCTGCCTGTCCGGGCGATTCGGCGGCGTGCCGTCAGTAACGATAGCTGTCGGGCTTGTACGGGCCCTGCTTGGGCACACCGATGTACTCGGCCTGCTCGTCGCTCAGCTCGCTGAGCTGGGCGTTGAGCGTGCGCAACTGCAGGCGCGCCACTTTTTCATCGAGGTGCTTCGGCAGTACGTAGACCTTGCCCTGCTCGTAAAAGTCGCTGTGCGTGAACAGTTCGATCTGCGCGATCGTCTGGTTCGCGAACGAGCTGCTCATCACGTAGCTCGGGTGCCCCGTACCGCAACCCAGGTTCACCAAGCGCCCCTTGGCGAGCAGGATGATGCGCTTGGCGTCGGGAAAGATCACATGGTCGACCTGGGGCTTGATCTCCTCCCACTTGCACTTCTTCTCGATCGCCGCGATGTCGATCTCGTTGTCGAAGTGGCCGATGTTGCACACGATCGCGTTGTGCTTCATCGCCGCCATGTGGGCGTAGGTGATCACGCCCTTGTTGCCGGTGGCGGTGACGAAGATGTCAGCCTTGTCAGCGGCGTATTCCATCGTCACGACACGGTAGCCCTCCATCGCCGCCTGCAACGCGTTGATCGGGTCGATCTCGGTGACCCAGACCTGGGCGCTGAGTGCGCGCAGCGCCTGCGCCGAACCCTTGCCCACGTCGCCATAGCCCGCGACCACGGCGATCTTGCCGGCGATCATCACGTCGGTCGCGCGCTTGATGCCGTCGACCAGGCTTTCGCGGCAGCCGTAGAGGTTGTCGAACTTGCTCTTCGTCACCGAATCGTTGACGTTGATCGCGCGGAACATCAGCGTGCCCTTCGCGCTCATCTCATTGAGCCGGTGCACGCCCGTCGTCGTCTCTTCCGTCACGCCGATGATCTGCGCGCTCTTGCGGCTGTACCAGGTGGAATCGACCGCCAACTTGGCCTTGATCGCCGCGTACAGCTCGCGCTCTTCCTCGCTCGTCGGATCGGAGATCAGCCGCGCATCGGTCTCCGCGCGCTTGCCCAGGTGCATCAGCAGCGTCGCGTCACCGCCGTCGTCGAGGATCATGTTCGGGCCTTCGCCCTGCGCACCCCTGGCGCCCGCAGGGGCGCCCTTAACGCCTTCGCCGAACTCGAAAATGCGGTGCGTGTAGTCCCAGTAGTCTTTCAGCGACTCACCTTTGTAGGCGAACACCGGCGTGCCTTTGACGGCCAGCGCCGCCGCTGCGTGGTCTTGCGTGCTGAAGATGTTGCACGACGCCCAGCGCACGGTGGCGCCGAGTGCCTGCAGCGTCTCGACGAGCACCGCAGTCTGGATCGTCATGTGCAGGCTGCCTGTGACACGCGCGCCCTTGAGCGGCTGCGTCTTGGCGTATTCGGCGCGAATCGCCATCAGCGCTGGCATTTCGCTCTCGGCAATGGCAATTTCCTTGCGGCCCCAGTCGGCGAGTTTCAGGTCGGCAACAACGTGGTCGGGGTTCGCGTGGTTTGAATTCGATTTCACAACAGCGTTCATGAGAGGCTCCTTGGGCGGTAGAACCCGCGCGGGAATCTGCTGATGACGGTGTCTAAATGAACACTCACCCTCGGGGCAGCCCGGTGCGGGTGAGCGCGGTTGCATGAAGTTTTCCGAGCCTGGCCCCGGATGGGGTTGCAACGCTCCTCGGAAGGCCCGCATTGTAGCCAGCTCAGGCAGCACGTCGCGTGAACCCAGGCACACTTCGCGCATGGCGGTGTCAGTTGCTCCTTGGTCGACCTGCCCGGCGCACCGGTTGCGCGGCGTCGCCGGGGTGCTGACCGACATTGACGACACCTTGACCCGCGACGGTGCCCTTGAGGCCGCGGCGCTCGCGGCGCTGGAGCGCCTGGCGGCGGCACGCCTGCCCGTGATTGCCATCACCGGCCGGCCGATGGGCTGGAGCGAGCCGTTCGCGCGGGCCTGGCCGGTGGCCGCAGTCGTCGCGGAAAACGGCGCGGTCGCGCTGTTTCGCGAGGCCGGCGAGTTGCGGATTGAGTACGCCCAGGACGCCCCGACGCGCGAACGCAATGCGCTGCGTTTGCGCGAGGCAACCGACGCCGTGCTGCGCGACGTGCCCCAGGCACGCCTGGCCAGCGACAGCGCCGGCCGGATCACTGACATCGCCATCGATCACAGCGAACACGCGCACCTGCCGCCGTCCGTCATCGAACGCATCGTCGGCCTGCTGCGCGCGCGCGGCATGAACGCCACCGTCAGCTCGATCCACATCAACGGCTGGTTCGGCGAGCATCACAAACTCAGCGGCGCGCGCTGGATCGTGAGACGCCTGCTCGGGCGAGACCTCGACGCCGAAGTCGCGCGCTGGGCCTACGTGGGCGACTCGACGAACGACCAGCTCATGTTCGGCCATTTTGATTTGAGCGTGGGTGTGGCGAACCTGATGCGCTTCGAATCGGAGCTGATCACCTGGCCTGCCTATCTGACGGCGGGCGAGCGTGGCACCGGCTTTGCCGAGGTGGCAGACGCACTGATTGCCGCTCGGACCCGCAGGAGCCCGGCCCCCGGCCCGACAGGCTCTTGAAGCGACAAGAAATCTCGCAGGCGTTCGACCTCTGCGTCGAGCGCCGCGCGAAATGCCGCAGCGCGCGGCGCGCGCCCCGTCACGTAGCCGGCTTCGACGACGAGGCGGCCGTCATTGGCCGATGCGTTCGCCCAGCCCAGCACCTTGTCGCGCCACAGCAGCGGCAGCGCGTAGTAGCCGCGCACGCGCTTGGGCGCCGGTGTGTAGGCCTCGAACCGGTAGGCCCAGCCCCACAGCAATTCGAAGCGTCGCCGGTCCCAGACGATCGGGTCGAAAGGGGAGAGCAAGCGCACCGCCTCGATGGCTTCGTGGCGCTTCGAGGTCGGGTCTTCACTCGCGGGCCAATACCAGGTCACGCCGTCGAGATCGGCATGCGGCAGGCGCGCCTTGGCCCGCGCCAGTGCCGCAGCGCGCAGGTGTGCCCACTGGGGTGCGGCGCTGCGCAGGTGGCTGATCAGTTCGCTCAGGCTGCGTGCCGGCAACGGCGCGTACTTGTGCACGACCACATCGACCAACTGATCCAGAACCGCTGCCGGGTCGGCGGCCGGCGGCTGCGCATCGCGCGGCGCGTACAGGCGCACGCCACCTTCGCGTCGCGCGATGCGAACCAGCCCGCGGTAGTGCATGTCGTCAAGCAGTTGGGTGCTCGCATTGCTCGAACCGCCGAACCAGTTGCGCACCTTGCCGTGCGCAAAATGCGCGTCGACTTCGCGCGGATGCACGACGCCGCGCTCGCGCACGAAGTCGAGCACGGCGTGCGCTTGCGCCCAGCGCGACTTCGCCCACACCGTGTGCGGTGTGCGTGGGTGCATCAGGTGGTGCGTCGCGCGTGGCAGGAAGCCGTAGTTGACGAAAAAGTCCTCTTCGACTTCGAGCTTGGGATAGCTGCGCTCCAGGTCGCCGGCTCGGTACTCCTTGACCCGATGGCGCAGCAGCAGATCCTGCGCGCGTGCCGGCGCGCGGATCGGGTCGGCCTGCACGAAGCCGAGTCTGGCAATCGCGCGCGCCAGGCTCGTGGGGGCGAACAGGCTTCGCGCCACAGCGTACTGGCGCAAATTCTCAAGCGTCAATTGCGCGGGCATCTGCGGATGATGCCTGAGTGAGACGCGATAGGTGCTTCCGGTTCAGCCTTGCCGGGCAAGCGGCCCTATGCTTTGCCCATGGCCACCCAGTCCATCGCTTCCGCACGGGAGTTGCAGCAGCGCCTGTCCAGTTTCACCGTGCTCCCGCTCGAGACCGCGGGGAGGCGCCGCGCAGCCGTTGCCGTTGCCGTGACGGAGGAAGGACATGGCGCAGACGTGCCGGGACTGCCGCGCCACGCGACGTGGAGCGACGCACCTGCCCTGCTGCTCACGCAGCGCGCCGCGGGCCTGCGCAGCCACGCCGGGCAGTGGGCGATGCCGGGCGGGCGCGTCGACGCAGGAGAGACGCCCGAGCAGGCGGCGCTGCGCGAGCTGGCCGAGGAAGTCGGCCTGGCGCTGGACGCCGCGGCGGTACTCGGTAGGCTCGATGACTATGCGACGCGCTCGGGCTATGTGATCACACCGGTCGTCGTCTGGGCCGGGCCGGCGCGCGATGTCGTGGCCAACGCCGCCGAGGTGGCGGCGATCCACCGCATTGCGACGCGCGAACTGCTGCGCGACGACGCCCCGCTGCTCAACCAGGTGCGGGGCGCAAAACACCCGGTGCTGCGCATGCCCATCGGCGACACCTGGATCGCCGCACCGACCGCGGCGTTTCTCTACCAGTTTCGCGAGTGGTGCCTGTGCGGGCGGGCGACCCGCGTCGCGCACTTCGACCAGCCGGCTTTCGCCTGGCGTTGATTCGATAGCGTGACCGCCCGCGCCACGTCACTTCGCGCCGATGCTGATCCGCGGCGTCGTCGGCATGTTGGCGGGAATCACCACCGTGCTTGTGCCGCCCTTCTCGGCGAATTTTTGCAGCGTCAGGCTCGACTCATGCTGCGGGTACTCGCGCGTCAGGCTCTGGTTGATGATCTGGTTCGCCTTGGCGATGCCTTCGGCCGCCAGCGCCGCCGACCGAACGCCGCGCGGCCCGCTCGTGAAATCCTGCGGCTGCGATGGTCAACTGTTGCCGCCGATGCACGGCATACTGCATGCCACGCAGCGCTCGAGCCGGCCGCCAGTGGCCTGGCTTTCGCTGGGCACCATGCGGAGGTTTCGATGACAAGCACAGGCACCCCCTCCGTCATCGAAGTGCACGAAAGGCGCGCGGCTGCGAAGCCCGCACTGGGACGCGATGCGCCGCCTGCGGCACCGCAGCAAGTCGCATCGCCGCCGTTTCGCTTCTACGACAACCGCCAGAAGTACCTGGCCTTTGTCAACACGTGCAACGAAAAGGCCGCCGTCGCGGCACGCGCCGCGCTCGAGTTGAAGCAGTTGCATCCCTCGCCGCCGTGCCTGCGCATCTTTGACGCCGGCATGGGTGACGCGACCGTGCTCGCCAGATTGATGCGCAGCACGCACCGGCAGTTTCCGACCGTGCCGTTGCTGGTGGTGGCCAAGGAGATCAGCCTGGAAGACGTGCGTCTGGGCCTGGACAAGATGGCGGATCGATTCTTCGAGCACCCGCACACCGTGCTCGTCATCACCAACCTCAACTACTCCGAGGCGCCGCGTCTGATGCCGCGCGACGTGACGGCCGCGGCGGCACTGAACTGGCAGACGGTGCGCCTGACCGGCCATTCGGCGCACGAATACGAAGAGCAGATCGGCGCGCTGGGGCCGATGCTCTCGCACGGCTGGCAGACCAAACCGAGCCCGAATACCGGCAACCCGGTGTATGCACGGCCGACGGTGCTCGTCGTCTATCGCGAAGACTACAAGTTCCTGCTCGACAGCGTGATTCCCAAACCCGGCCAGACGCGCGGCGACTACGACCTCATCCTGGCGTCGCAGCCCTGGCGTGCGCGCACTGCCGCGCAGTTCAAGGCGCAAAAGATCCTCGCACCCCTGGTGCGCAGTCTGGCGCCGGGCGGTCGGCTGTTGACGATCCAGTCGTACGGACGCGATCCGGCGCTGGAAATCATCCAGGCGTTGTGGCCCGACGAGTCGCCGTTTCGCGTGGGCCGCCACGAGTTGCTGAAGGCGCTGAAGGCCGAGCTGGGACACGACGCACGCGACTACACGCTGACCCCGCCCGCCGACGACAAGGCGCTGTTTCGCTACCAGATGCACACACTGCCGTCGGAAATCGGCGAACGCGTCGGCACCTCGACTCTTTTCGCGGCCTGGAACGCGGCGATCTATGTGAACCAGATCCCCGACGAAATGCTCGACGCCGTGGTCACCACCGGTGCCTATCTCGACGCCACGCAGGCGGTGCTGAAGAAGCACGGCGGCCTGTGGTTCAACGACGAATCGTTCGTCGTCGCCTGCAAGCGGCGCTGAAGGCATTGACACCGATGATCACCGACACCGCGGCACCCGGCAGGCAGGCCGACTGCGAGGCCGACCTGATGATCGGCGGCTCGCTCGAGATGAGCCCCGAACGCGTGGGCGACGCAATGGCCGTCGCCGGGTTGCTGCCTTCCGGAACGCGCGTTTACGTGAACCACCTGCCGAACCATGGTCTCGCTCAGTCCCTGGCCGCGTTGACCAGCGTGCGGGCCGCCGGGCTCGAGCCGGTGCCGCACATCGCCGCGCGGCGCGTCGGTTCACGCGACGAACTGCATGCATTTCTGACTCAAGCGGTGCGCGACGCGGGCGTGCGAAAGGTGTTGCTGATCGGCGGAGACGACCCCCAGCCCGTGGGGCCCTACGCCGACGGCTTGGACGTACTGCGCGACGGCATCCTTGCCGAAAACGGCCTGCGCGAGCTGGGCCTGCCGGGCTATCCGGAAGGGCACCCGCGTATCCCGCAGGCCGTGCTCGACCGGGCGCTCAGCGACAAGCTGGCGCTGGCGCAGGCCCAAGGCCTGAGTGCATCGATCGTCACCCAGTTCTCGTTCGCCCCGGCGCGCATCGTCGAGTATTGCAGCGAACTGGCGCGCAAGGCCCCCGAGGTACCGGTATACGTGGGCATGGCCGGGCCGACGAATGCGGCCACGCTGCTGCGGTTTGCGCAACGCTGCGGCGTGAGTGCGTCGCTGCGTGCCATGGGTGCGCAAGGCATGGGCGCGGTACGGCTGTTCATGCACACCGAGCCGAGCGAGCAGCTCAGCGCAGTGGCGCAGTACTGCTTGCGTCACGCCAACTGCAATGTCGTCGGCGCGCACCTGTTCAGCTTCGGCGCGGCAAGCAAATCGGCGGCATGGATGAACCGGGTGATCACGGCGCGGGGCGCGCCGAGCTGAGCCCGGCAGGCCGCGCGCCGGGCTCGCGGCGCATGGCAAACCAAACCTGATTCGGCCTACAACCCTGCCGCGGCGCGAAGTGCCTTCGCCTGGTCCGTACGCTCCCAGGTGAACTCGGGCTCTTCGCGGCCGAAGTGGCCATAGGCGGCGGTCTTCTCGTAGATCGGTCGCAGCAGGTCGAGCATCTGGATGATGCCCCTGGGGCGCAAGTCGAAGTGTTCGTTGACCAGCGCCGCGATCTTCTCGTCGCTGATCTTGCCCGTGCCTTCGGTGTACACCGTGACGTTCATCGGCCGGGCCACGCCGATCGCATAGGCGACCTGGATCTGGCACTGTTTGGCGATGCCCGCTGCAACGATGTTCTTCGCGACATAGCGCGCCGCGTACGCCGCCGAGCGGTCCACCTTGCTCGGATCCTTGCCGCTGAACGCACCGCCGCCGTGCGGGCAGGCGCCGCCATAGGTGTCGACGATGATCTTGCGCCCGGTCAGGCCGCAGTCGCCTTGCGGGCCGCCGATGACGAAGCGGCCCGTCGGGTTGATCAGGTACTTGGTGTCCTTCAGCCAGGCCTTCGGCAACACCGGTTTGATGATTTCCTCGATCACGGCTTCGATGAACGCGGGCAGCATCTTCTTGCCGTCGCTCATCTCGGGCGCGTGCTGGCTCGACAGCACCACGGTATCGATCGAATGCGGTTTCCCATCCACGTAGCGCATCGTCACCTGGCTCTTCGCATCGGGCCGCAGGAACGGCAGCCGGCCGTCTTTGCGCAACTGCGCCTGGCGCTCGACGAGGCGGTGCGCGTAGTAAATCGGCGCTGGCATCAGCTCGGGCGTCTCGTCGCAGGCGTAGCCGAACATCAGGCCCTGATCACCGGCGCCGGTGTTGAGGTGGTCGTCGCTTGCGTGGTCCACGCCTTGTGCGATGTCGTTGCTCTGCTTGTCGTAGCAGACCATCACGGCGCAGCCCTTGTAGTCGATGCCGTATTCGGTGTTGTCGTAGCCGATGCGCTTGATCGTGTCGCGCGCGACCTGGATGTAGTCGACATGCGCGTTCGTCGTGATCTCGCCGGCCAGCACCACCAGACCGGTGTTGCACAGCGTTTCGGCGGCGACACGCGAACGCGGGTCTTGCTTGAAGATCGCGTCGAGAATCGCGTCGGAGATCTGATCGGCGACCTTGTCAGGGTGACCTTCAGAGACTGACTCGGATGTGAACAGGAAATCGTTGGCCACTCTTAAACTCCTTCAAGTTGCAGGTTGCGTTGCCGGCCTGGGTGTGAGGGAGGAGCGGCGAACGCTTTAGCGGAATTTGTTGGGCCGCGAGTGAACTCGCTGCCCGGCACAAGCGGCAAGCGCTGCTCCGTGCGTCGCCCCGCAAGTAGTTCATTAACTCGGCGACGCGGCGATTATAGGAATATCTGTGGGGATGCACGCACTTGCTCGATGGCTTTCGCGCCAACCGTTGTGGCTGCTTCACGGCGCGGGCGCGGCGCTGGGCTGGATTGCCTATGCGGTCTCGCCGACCTATCGGCGCCGCTTCGTCGCCAACGCCAGCCAAGCCGGCGTGTCGAGTGCGCAATCTCGCCCGGCGATCGCGCAAGCCGGCCGCGTGTTGTTGGAAATGCCTTACCTGTGGCTGCGTCCGGCAGGCATGCCGATTCAACCCGCACCGCTGCTGCTCGGCACCGAGCTGGTCGAAGCCGCGCACGCGAAGGGGCGCGGCATCGTTTTCCTCACGCCGCACATGGGCTGCTTCGAGATCACGGCGCAGGCGATTGCCGAGCGGTTCAGCGCACAGCACGGCCCGATCACGGTGCTGTACCGCCAGGCGCGCAAGGCCGTGTTGCGCGATCTGATGGACAACGCGCGCGCGCGTCCCGGGGTGGCCACGGCGCCAGCCACTCTGGCGGGCGTGCGCCAATTGATGCGCGCGCTGCGCCGCGGCGAGTCAGTGGGCCTGCTGCCCGACCAGGTGCCGCCCGACGGCATGGGCGTGTGGGCGCCGTTCTTCGGCAAGCCGGCCTACACGATGACGCTCGCGGCGCGCCTCGTGCAGCAAACCGGCGCCGTGCCGTTGCTGGTGTGGGGTGAACGCCTGGCCGCGGGACGCGGCTTCACGGTGCATTTCATGCCCCTGGACGAAGCGCTGCCGCAGGACGCGAAAGAACAGGTGCAGTCCGTCACCGTGATCAACCGCGCCATGGAGCGGTTGATCCTGCAGTGCCCACAGCAGTACCTCTGGGGCTATCACCGCTATAAACAACCGCGCGCGGCCGACGACGCCGGCATCGAATGACCTCCTCCTCGCTGGTTCGGGCCTTCGGGGCGCGCGTCGTATTGAGTCTGTTGTGGCTGCTGCACTGGCTGCCGCTGCCTTTGCTCGCGCCACTCGGCCGCGGCCTGGGCGGGCTGTTGTACGCAGCGGCGCGGTCAAGACGGCATACCGCGCTGCGCAACCTCGAGCTGTGCGTTCCCGAGTTGGGCGACGCGGCTCGCCGGCGCCTTGCCCGCGAACACTTCCAGTGGCTCGGGCGCAGCATTCTCGAGCGTGGCCTGCTCTGGCATGCGTCGCCGCAACGTTTGAAGCGGCTGATCCACGTCGAGGGTGACGTGCATCTCGCGCAGCGCAGCGACCGCGCCGTGATGTGGCTCGTGCCGCACTTCATCGCGCTCGACGTTGCCGGTGCCGCAACGCAGCTCTTCCAATCTCGTTACGTGGTGTCGATCTACCAGCAGCAAAGCGAACCGACGTTCGACGCCGCGGTCCGCCGGGGTCGACTGCGCTTCGGCCAGGGCGAGGTGTTTCCGCGCAGCGACTCGGCGCGCCCGCTGATGCGCGCCGTTCGCGGCGGCGCGGCGTTCTTCAACTTGCCCGACATGGACTTCGGTGCGCGCGACGCGGCCTTCGTGCCGTTCTTCGGCGTCACCGCAGCGACCTTGCTCGCACCCTCGCGCATGGCGCGTGCGTTGAACATGGTCGTGCAACCCGTGCTGGCGCACATGTTGCCCGGTGGGCAAGGCTATCGTGTCTGTTTTCTCGATCCTTGGCGCGATTTCCCGAGCGCCGATGCGCTGGCCGACACGGCCCGCATGAACCGCTGGATCGAAGCGCAGGTGCGCGCCGACCCGGCGCAATACCTGTGGGTGCACCGGCGCTTCAAGACGCGTCCACCGGGCGAGCCGCCCCTGTATTGACAGGGACGCAGCGATAATCGCGCGCATGAAACTGCGCTTCACCAAGATGCAAGGCGCGGGCAACGACTTCGTCATGATCGACGCGACCCGGGCGCGCATCGATCTCAGCGAAGCGCAATACCGGCTGCTCGGTGACCGGCGCCTGGGCGTGGGCGCGGACCAGATCCTCGTTGTCGAGACCAGCGCCACGCCCGGCGTGGACTTTCGCTACCGCATCTTCAACAACAGCGGCGACGAGGTCGAGCATTGCGGCAACGGTGCGCGCTGCTTCGTGCACTTCGTGCGCGACCGGGGCTTGACCGACAAGCGGGTGCTGCGCGTCGAGACGATGAACAACCTGCTCGAGTTGCGCTTGCAGGACGACGGCCGCGTCACGGTGGACATGAACCGGCCGGTGTTCGAACTCGACCGTGTGCCGTTCGACGCCGCGGGCCTGACGCCACGCCGCGTGGCAGGGTTCGAGCGCGGGTTCGAGTTATGGCCGCTCGGTGGCTTGGACACTGCGCGCGACGTCGAAGTGGCGGTGCTGTCAATGGGCAACCCGCACGCCGTGCAGATCGTCGACGACGTCGACACCGCGCCCGTCGCGGCAGTCGGCCCACGCGTTGAGACGCACCCGCGTTTTCCCCGCAAGGTGAACGCGGGGTTCATGCAGATCGTCGCGCGCAATCGCATTCGGCTGCGCGTCCATGAGCGCGGCGCCGGCGAGACACTGGCCTGCGGCACCGGGGCATGCGCCGCCGTGGTGGCGGGCAGACGCCTGGGCCACCTGGACGCACGCGTCGATGTTGAAACCCGCGGCGGCGTCTTGACGATCGAATGGCACGGCGCGGCCAGCCATGTTCTGCTGACCGGGCCGGTACAGACCGTTTTCCAAGGAGAGATCGAACTATGAGAGCAACACCGTGATGAAGGGCACTGGATTGCATGCTGGCACTCGAGGTGTGACCGAGGCTGACATTGCCAACTACCTGGCGATCACGCCGGAGTTCTTCCAGCGCCACGCCGAGCTTCTGGGCGCGGTGCAACTCGCCAGCCCGCATGGCACGCGTGCCGTGTCGCTGCAAGAGCGCCAGATGGAGATGCTGCGCGACAAGCTCAAGGGCATGGAGCAGCGCGTCATGGAGATGATTCGCCACAGCCAGGACAACCTGGGTTTGGCCGATCGCCTGCACCGCTGGACCTGCGCGCTGATGCTCACCTCGAATAGCGCCGAGTTGCCCGACGTGCTGTTGCGCGAATTGATGCACCACTTCATGGTGCCGCAGGCCAGCCTGCGGCTCTGGGGCGTGGCGCCGGCGTTTGGCGATGCGGCGTTCGCGCGCGACGTCGGCGCCGACGTGAAGACCTTTGCGAGCAGCCTGTCCGCGCCGTACTGCGGTGTGAACGCGGGCTTCGAGGCCTTGCAGTGGCTGGCCGAACCCGCCACCGTGATGTCCACCGCGCTCGTGCCGTTGCGGCTGCCGCAATCCAGCGCGGCATTCGGCCTGCTCGTGCTTGCGTCGCCCGACCCCACGCGCTACAGCGCCGACATGGGCACCGAGTTCCTCGGCCGCATCGGCGAGCTGGCCGGCGCGGCGCTGTCGCGCTTGTTGCCGGCACCTTGACCGACCCGCAGCTCCGCGCGCACCTCGAGCACCTCGAGGTCGAGCGCCGGCTTGCGCCGCGAACGCTGGCGATCTACGCCGACGCGTTCGCAAAACTTCAGGCCTGTGCCGATGCGGCGCAGACCGCGCTCGTCGACGCCCGCACGCACCACGTGCGGCGCTGGGCGGCGCAGCTGCATGGCGCCGGGCTCGCGCCGCGCAGCATCGCGCTGACGCTGTCGGCGTGGCGCGGTTTTTACCGTTGGCTGGGGCGTGACGGTCTGGTCGCGAACAATCCGGTGCTCGGCGTTCGCGCACCCAAGGCGGCGCGGCCCTTGCCCAAGGCGCTTTCGGTGGACCAGGCGGTGGCGCTGGCCGAGCACCGGGCCGAGCCCTCGGGCTCCGGCAAGGACGCGGGGTTGGCGGTGCGCGACCACTGCATCGTCGAGTTGCTCTACGGTTGCGGCTTGCGCGTCGGCGAGTTGACCGGCCTTGACGTGCGCAGCAGCGCAACCGCGGCGGGCTGGATCGATGCCTCGGACGGAAGCGCTTTTGTGCTGGGCAAGGGCTCGAAGCGGCGCAGCGTCCCGGTGGGCGCACCGGCCCTGAAAGCGCTCGCCCGTTGGCTGGAGCTGCGCGGCCTCTGGGCGCGCGACGACGAACCGGCGCTGTTCGTCAGCCGGCTCGGCACGCGCCTCAGCGCGGCCCAGCTGCGCTCGCGCCTGAAGGCGAACGCGGTCGCAGCGGCGCTGCCCACCCATGTGCACCCGCACATGCTGCGCCATTCGTTCGCTTCGCACCTGCTGCAGAGCAGTGGCGACCTGCGCGCCGTGCAGGAACTGCTGGGGCACGCGAACATCTCGACGACGCAGGTCTACACCAAGCTCGACTTCGGCCACCTCAGCAAGATCTACGACGCCGCGCATCCGCGCGCGAAGAAACGCACCCCATGAAGGCGGTGCAACTGCGCGCTGGCAAGGAGCGCTCGCTGCAGCGCCGCCATCCCTGGGTATTCGAGGGCAGCGTCGCGAAGGGCAAGGCCGACTCGGGCGAGACGGTGCGTGTGACCGGCGCTGACGGCGCATTCCTCGCCTGGGCCGCGTACAGCCCGCAGTCGTCGATCCGCCTGCGTGTCTGGAGCTTCCTCGAAGAGCAGCGCATCGACGCGGCATTCTTCGCCACGAGGATCTCGCAGGCGGTGGCGTTGCGCTCGCGCCTCGCGCCCGCCAGCGATGGCGTGCGCCTGGTCCACGGCGAGGCCGACGGCCTGCCGGGCCTGATCGTCGATGCTTACGGTGACACCTTGTGCGCGCAGTTTCTCAGCGCCGGTGTCGAGCGCTGGAAGGCGCAGATCGCCGACGCACTGCTGCACGCGACCGGCAGTTCAAGGCTGTACGAGCGCAGCGACGCCAGCGTGCGCGCGCTGGAGGGACTCACGCCGCAGGCCGGCTGGCTGCGCGGCGGCGGCGCCACGGAAATCGGGATCCAGGAGCACGGCTGGCGTTTCAATGTCGACGTGGCGCAAGGCCACAAGACCGGCTTTTATCTTGACCAGCGCGACAACCGAAAGCTCTTTGCCGACGCGGTGCGGCACTTCGGCCACCAGCACATCCTCAACTGCTTTTGCTACACCGGCGGCTTCAGCGTTGCCGCGCTGAGTGGCGGCGCCACGCAGGTGGCGAGCGTGGATTCGTCGGCGCCGGCGCTGGCGCGGGTTGTCGAGCACATCGAGATCAATCGCCTGGGCGCCGCGCAGCACGAGGCGATCGAAGGCGACGTGAATCAAACCCTGCGCCGCTTCCTCGACGCCGGCCGGCGCTTCGACGCGATCGTGCTCGACCCGCCGAAGTTCGCGCCCACCGCGGCGCACGCCGATCGTGCCGCGCGTGCCTACAAAGACATCAACCGGCTCGCGTTGATGCTGCTGGAGCCGGGCGGCGTGCTGTTCACGTTCTCTTGTTCTGGCGGCATCAGCGCCGAGCTGTTCCACAAGATCGTCGCGGGGGCGGGCATCGACGCCGGAGTCGACGGTCTGTTCTATGCCCGCATGGGCGCGGCGCCCGACCATGCGACGACGCTGCTGTTCCCGGAAGGGGAATACCTCAAGGGCCTGGCCATCATCAAGCGCTGAAGCGCGCTCGGCACCGCTGGGCCGGCTCGATCACGCGCCGCTGCGCGCCGGGCTGGGCAGGGCGATGGCGGGTTCGAACTTGGCGCGATGCACGCTGAAGAATGTCTTCACGTTGCGCACATTCGCGTCTTGGGTGAACAGGCGCTGCACCAGCGCGTGGTACGCCGCCATGTCGGGCAATTGCACGACGACGATGAAGTCCGGCCCCGGCGACACACGGTAGCACTGCTGCACCGGCGCCTCGGCCACGGCGCGTGCTTCGAATTCGGCCAGGTGCTCGGCACCCTGGCGGTCGAGCGTCACTTCGATGATCGCGCTCAGACCCGCGCCGAGCCTGGCCGGCGAAAGCAGGGCGATGCGGCGCTCGATGACGCCCGCGTCTTCGAGCCGCTTGACGCGGCGCAGGCAGGTCGCTGCCGAGGTATGCGCGGCAGCGGCCAGGGCCTGATTGGTCATCGAGGCGTCGCGCTGCAATTGCTCGAGGATGCGCAAGTCGGTCGAGTCGAGGGCAATCTCTGCGGTGGAATTCATCGATTCTGGCGCTTCTGTGAATTATTGAGTCTCGGATTCGTCCTCAGGACTGAATATTGCAGGAACTGACTGGTTATGCAAGCAATTGCCATCATGTCACGCCTACCATCGCCGCACCTACTCTCTCGCTCAAGGAAACCGCAACATGTGTGGAATCGTCGGCGCCGTCAGCACCCGCAACATCGTTCCGATCCTGATCGAGGGTCTGCGCCGCCTGGAGTACCGCGGCTATGACTCCTGCGGTGTCGCCGTGCATCAAGACGGGCAGCTGCGCCGCGCGCGCAGCACGGCGCGCGTCGCCGAACTTGATGCGAACGTCGCTGCCGACAAGGTGCAAAGCGGCACCGGCATCGCGCACACGCGCTGGGCCACCCACGGCGCGCCGGCGGTGCACAACGCGCACCCACATTTCTCACACGGGCCGCGCGTGGACGCCACGCAATGGTCGAAGAGCGGCTCCAAAGCCACTGCCGGACGCATCGCGCTGGTGCACAACGGCATCATCGAAAACCACGACGAACTGCGTGACGACCTGAAGGCCAAAGGCTACCGGTTCAGCAGCCAGACCGACACCGAAGTCATCGCCCACCTGGTCGAGCATCACTACAGCGGCGACCTGCTGGAGGCCGTGCAGCGCGTCACGCCGATGCTGCGCGGCGCGTACGCGATTGCCGTGTTCTGCCGCGACGAGCCGCACCGCGTGATCGGCGCGCGCGAAGGTTCACCCCTGATCCTGGGGGTGGGCAAGGCCGAGACCTTCATCGCCTCTGACGCGATGGCGCTGGCCGGAGTCACGGACCAGATCGTCTACCTCGAAGAAGGTGACGTCGTCGATTTGCAGATGGGCAAGTACTGGATCACGCACGCCACGCCGGAAGGCGCCTTCAAGGCGGTGCAGCGCGAAGTGCGAACCGTACAAGCGCACAGCGGCGCGGCCGAACTGGGCCCGTACCGCCACTACATGCAGAAGGAAATCTTCGAGCAGCCGCGGGCGATCGCCGACACGCTCGACGCGGTGGAGTCGATCACGCCGGAACTCTTCGGCGACGGCGCGTACAAGATCTTCAAGGAAATCGACTCCGTGCTGATCCTGGCCTGCGGAACCAGCTACTACAGCGGTTCGACGGCCAAGTACTGGCTGGAGAGCATCGCGAAAATTCCCACGAGCGTGGAGGTCGCGAGCGAATACCGCTACCGCGACAGCGTGCCCAATGCGCGCACCCTGGTCGTGACGATCTCGCAAAGCGGCGAAACCGCCGACACGCTCGCTGCGCTGAAACACGCGCGGGGCCTGGGCATGAAGCACACGCTGACGGTGTGCAACGTGGCCACCAGCGCGATGGTGCGCGAGTGTGAACTCGCCTACATCACCCGCGCGGGTGTGGAGATCGGCGTCGCCTCAACCAAGGCGTTCACGACGCAGTTGGCGGGCCTGTTCCTGCTGACGCTGGCGCTGGCGCAAGTGCGCGGCCACCTGAGCGACGCCGCAGAAGCAAAGCACCTGAAAGACCTGCGCCACCTGCCGGTGGCGCTGCAGGCCGTGCTGGCGCTGGAGCCGCAGGTCATCGCCTGGTCGGAAGAATTCGCCCGCAAGGACAATGCCCTGTTCCTCGGCCGGGGCCTGCACTACCCGATCGCGCTGGAAGGCGCGCTCAAGCTCAAGGAAATCAGCTACATCCACGCCGAGGCCTACCCCGCCGGCGAACTGAAGCACGGGCCGCTCGCGCTCGTGACCTCGGCGATGCCGGTCGTGACAATCGCGCCCAACGATGCGCTGCTGGAATAGCTCAAGAGCAACTTGCAGGAAGTGCGCGCGCGCGGCGGCGAGCTGTTCGTCTTTGCCGACGGTGACTCACGCATCGAACCCGGCCCCAGCCTGCACGTCATTCGCATGCCGGAGCACTACGGAGTGCTGTCGCCGATCCTGCATGTCGTGCCGCTGCAATTGCTCGCGTATCACACCGCCTGCGCGCGTGGGACCGATGTCGATAAACCCCGAAACCTGGCGAAGAGCGTCACGGTCGAATGACGGGCGCGCCCTCGTGGCGCGCTTCCTAGGCTATTTCGGACCAGACGCTTCAGGCACCACGCCGCACCGGCTGCCCGTTCACGATCTTCACCACATCGCCTGCGCGCAGGCCCGGATCGCTGCTGCGCTGATAGCTCTTTTGCGTGCCGTCCTTGAACGTCACCGTCGTGATCCACACCGTGTACTTCTTGACGTTCTTCTCGATTTCGTTGCCGGCCAGTGCGCCGCCGACCGCGCCGACCACCGTCATGGCCGTCTTGCCGTCACCGCGGCCGAACTGGTTGCCGACGACTCCTCCGGCCACCGCGCCCCCCACGGCACCAACGCCGCTGGCCTTGCCCTTGCGCGTTTCGGTCCGCTCACTGGAGACGACGGCGCAGGTCTTGCAGAGCGAGGCGAGCGCCACGCCGTGCACCACCTTGCCCTTGGCGTGGCCGTTGGCGCTGCCATTGGCCGCCGCAAGTGCAGGTTGGGCGGCAAGCAACACGCCTGACATGAGGATTGCGAATACAGGGCGCAGCATCAACTTCTCCAATGAAATTTCGAGGCAGCCAGATTGCCACACGCGCGCCGCGCCGGTTTCGTGAAGAACGGGTCTCACACCCGCCTTTTCGAGGCCAAGGCCTCGAACCACTTGTGCGCTGGCCCGTTGCCACGACGCTGCCATCCGCTAAGCTCACCCCATGCGCCCCCAGGACGTGGCCGAACTTCTGCTGTTGAGCTTGCTGTGGGGTGCCGCCTATCTGTTCGTTCGAGCCGCGGTGCCCGACTTCGGCCCGGCGCCGCTGGTGGCGATGCGCCTGGGGTCGGCGGCGCTGCTGCTGCTGCCGGTGATGCTGCTGCGCGGTGGCTGGCCCACGCTGCGCTCGCACCCGCGCCAATTGCTGATGCTGGGAATTCCCTTCACGGCGGTGCCATTCATGTTGCTGGCCTATGCGTCGCTGCACATCACGGCCGGTCTGGTGGCGGTGCTCAACGCGACGGCGCCGCTGTTCGCGGCGCTGATGGCCCACTACCTGCTCAAAGAACGCCTGGGCGCGTGGCGCGCCCTGGGTCTGGTGATCGGCTTCGCCGGTGTGGGCGTGCTGATGTGGGGCAGTGTGTCGTTCAAGACCGGCAACGGGCTGCTCGCGGTGCTTGCGGTGCTGGGCACGTCGACGGTCTGGGGAGTCGGCGCGAACTACACGCGCAAGCACCTGGCGGGGGCCGACGCGCTCGTCATCACGGTGGGCAGCCTGCTCGCCGCGAGCCTGTTCCTCGCGCCGTTCGCCTGGGCCTCATGGCCGAGCGTGAACCCGAGCGCGCGCGCCTGGGCTGAACTCGCGTTCCTGGGCGTGGCGAGTTCCGGCCTGGGGTTCCTGATGTACTTTCGCCTGCTGCGGCGCATCGGGCCGGTGCGCGCGATGTCGGTGACGTTCCTGAACCCGGTCGTGGCCATCGTCTCGGGCTCGCTCTACCTCGGCGAGGAAGTGACGCTGCAAATGATGCTCGGCGGCGCCGTGGTGCTGCTGGGCACCGCGCTCAGCCTGGGCCTGATCGGGCCGAAGCTCGCGCCGGTGGTGCCTGCCGAGCCGGTTTGAGCGGCTCGTCGCCCCGGATCAGGCGCTGCGCTGGCCTGACCTGGCTGAAGTGGGCGCAGGCCCGCGACGCTCGAGGTGGCGAAACGTGATGCGGCCCTTGCTCAGGTCGTAGGGCGAAAGTTCAAGCGACACGTTGTCGCCGGCGAGGATGCGGATGTGGTGCTTGCGCATCTTGCCCGACGTGTAGGCGATCAACTGGTGACCGTTTTCCAACGTGACACGAAAGCGCGAGTCGGGCAGCACTTCGTTGACGACGCCGCTCATTTCAATCAATTCTTCCTTGGCCATGTGGCTCCTTCGGGCGGCGACGATGGGTTGCCGCGGCAGCGGTGTGGGCCGCGGAAACGTGGGTCGCGCATTGCGTTGCGCGAATGAGCATGTGCCTGGCTCGCGACAGCGTTCACACGCGCTGTCGCTGGTGGGCCACCAAGAATGAAGCGCACACCGCAGAACTGCGGCCTGGCGGACCCACTGGGAAAATTCAAGACATTTGCGGCGCACCCATGCGGCTCCTGGGCGAGCCGCGCGACACAAACGAAGCTGGACTGTACCACCGTGGGTCGAAAAGCCTCACCGCTGGCGCGGATCGAGCGCATCGCGCAGCCCGTCACCGAGAAGATTGAACGACATCACCAGCATGAAGATCGCCAACCCCGGCCACACCGCCATCCACGGCGCGTTCTCGACGTAGTTCTTCGCCACATTGAGCATGCTGCCCCAGCTCGGCGCGGGTGGCTGCTGGCCCAGGCCCAAGAACGACAGGCTCGCTTCGGCGATCACGGCCCCGGCAATCGCCAGCGTGGCCTGCACGATGAGCGGCGCGGTGACGTTGGGCGCAATGTGGCGCAGCGCCACGCGCCAGGGTGGGTTGCCCACGGCTCGCGCCGCTTCGATGTAATCCTCGACCTTCACGTTCAGCACCTGCGCGCGCGTCAGGCGCACGAAGACCGGTGTCGCGGAGATGCCGATCGCGATCATCGCGTTGCTCAGTGACGGCCCGAGGAACGCGGCCAGCGCGATCGCCAGAATCAGGAACGGGCAGGCGAGAAAGGCGTCGGTGATGCGTGAGATCAGCGCGTCCAGCCAGCCCCCCACGACACCGGCGATCAGCCCAATCGGAACGCCCAGTGCCAGCGAAATCGACACCGACACGACGCCGGCAAGCAGCGAAGCACGCGTTCCAAAGATCACGCGCGACAGCACGTCGCGGCCGATTTCATCGGTGCCGAACCAATGTGCCATCGACGGCGCCTTGCGCAGCGCTCCCCAGTCGGTGGCGATGGGGTCGTAAGCCGCGATCCAGGGTGCGAAGAGCGCCAGTGCCACGAAGCCCAGCACAACGAACAGGCCCAGCATCGCCGCGCGGCGGCGCAACAGCCGGCGCCACGCGCGTTGCCAGGGGCTGGCGGGGGGCGTGGCGCCGCCGCTTGAAGGCACGGGCGGAGGCTGCGAGGCGAGTGCGGACTGCAAGCGGAGCCTCAATTGCGCAACCGCGGATTGGCCAGGAAGTACGCCAAATCCGCGAGCAGATTCAGCACGATGTAGGTGGTGGCAGTCACGAGTACGACACCTTGCACCACCGCATAGTCGCGGTTGAACACGGAGTCGACGATCAACTTGCCGAAGCCCGGAATCGTGAACACCTGTTCCGTGAGCACCGCACCAGACAGCAACGTGCCGAGTTCCAGCGCCCCGAGCGTGATCACCGGGGTCAGCGCATTGCGCAGCGCGTGTTTGAGCACCACGGCACGTTCGCGCAGGCCTTTGGCGCGGGCCGTGCGCACGTAGTCCGTGTTCATCACTTGCAGCATCGCACTGCGCGTGTGGCGCATCAGGACCGCGGCAATCGCATTGCCGAGCACGAAGGCAGGCATGGCCATCGCGGCCAGGTTCGCGCCCAGGTCTTCGAACGGGCTCACATAGCCGGACGCCGGCAGCCAGCCCAGCTGCACCGAGAACAACAAGATCAGCAAGATGCCGAGCCAGAAATTGGGCGTGGACAGACCCCACAGCGCAAACGCGTTGGCCAGCGTGTCCCACACCGTGCCGCGCCACACCGCGGCGACGATTCCTGCCGGTATGCCGATCAACAGCGCCACGACGAACGCCATCAGCGCCAGTTGCACCGTCACGGGCAGCTTTTGCGCAATCAGGTCGCGCACGGGAAGCTGCATGCGCACCGATTCGCCGAGGTCGCCACGCAACACCCCAGCCATCCAATACGCGTACCGCATCGGCAGCGGCTCGTCCAGGTGCATCGTCTGGCGCAGGTGCGCCACCACCGCAGGGTCTTGTTCTTCACCCGCCAGAATCAATGCCGGATCGCCCGGCAACAATTGCTGCAGGCCGAAGATCAGCATCGACACGAAGATCAGCGTTGGGACCAGCGTGGCGATGCGTTTGGCGAGGTATTCAAGCACGGGCGGACAGGGTGATTCGTCAGTTCAGCTTCAAGCCCGTCACGCGCAACAAGCCATCCGGAACATTGCGCACGCCGGCGAGTTTGGCGTTGAAGGCCCAAAGCCAGTTGCGGTGGTACAGATAGATGATCGGCCTGTCGGCAAGCACGCGCGCGGCGATCTTGTCGTACACCTTTTTCCGCTCCGCCGGGTCGCGTTGGCTGCGCGATTCATTGAGCAAGGCGTCGACTTCGGGCACGCAGTAGCCGGCGTAGTTCAGCGGCTGCTTGCAGGCGTCGAAGCTGTAGAGGTTGCCGTCGGGGTCGGCGCGGCCGCTCCATGCAAGCACGTAGGCTTCATATTCGCCCTTGTCGGCCATATTCAGCGACGTCGCGAACTCCGTCGTCTGGAGCTTCACGTCAAAGCCCGCGTCCTTGCTCATCGCCTGAACCACCAATGCCAGGCGCTGCGCGTCCGACGTGGTGGTCGTCATCAGCGTGAAGCTCGGGTTCGCGACGCCCGCTTCCTTGAGCAACGCACGCGCCCGCTCGACGTTGCGCTTCGGCACCGGCACTCCTTTGGCGTAGTACGGATTGTTCGGCGCGACCCATTGGTTACCCACCGTCGCTTCGTTGTCCATCACCACCTGCGCCAGGCCCGCGCGGTCAAGTGACAGCTCGAACGCTTCGCGCACGCGGGGGTCGCGCCCGAGCGGATTTTTCTGCGCCTGTTCGCTCTTGCCCACGTTGATCGTGATGCCCTGGTAGCCGATTTCCGTGATGCTCGCGCTTTTCAGGCGCTTGTCTTTGCGGATCGCCTCCATGTCGGACGCAGCCACACGTTCGGCGAAGTCGAGCTGGCCGGCCTTCAGATTCGCCAGGCGCACCGTGGCGTCGGTAATCGGCGTGTAGATCACTTTGTCAAAGTTGACCGCCGCCTTGTTCCAGTAGTCGGGGAAGCGCTCGAACACCATGCGATCCTGCGGCACGCGCTCGACAAATCTGAAAGGCCCGGAACACACCGGCTTGGTGGCGAATTGCGCGCCCAACGCCGTCGCGGCCTTGGGCGAGACCATCATTCCGGCCCGATCTGCCAGCGCCGCGAGCAACGGCGAAAACGGTGCCGTGAGGTTGAGGCGCACCGTCAGCGGATCGATCACGTCGACGCTCGCCACCGGGCGCAATTCGCCGCTGCGGTTCGAGCCGGGAAGCGTCTTGTGACGCTCGATGTTGAACTTGACGGCGGCGGCGTCAAACTTATCGCCGTCGTGAAACAGCACCCCGCTTCGCAGCTTGATCGTCAGCGCCTTGCTGTCGGCCGACCACTCAAAACCCGTGGCGAGCTGCGGCACGATGTTGAGCTTTTCGTCGACGTCGAACAGCTTGTCGCACAGCGCCGCGAAGACGACGCGGCCGACGAAGGTGCGCGCCAGCGTGGGATCGAGCGCGTCGGGGTCTTCCGCCAGGCCGATGCGCAGGGTCTGCGCCTGCGCGGTCAGCGCCGCGCCGAGCAGGGCGAGTGCCACGCCCGTCGTACGCAACAAGGTCAATGTGTGGTGCATGGAGCAACTCCTTCGGTTGAAAACAAACGGGGATCAGATCTCAGGGCGACGTGGCGGCAGCGGTTGGTACAAAAGCCGCCTGCAAGGCCTGCAAGCGGCGCCGTTGCGCCGCCACTTCAGGTGCGGTGGAGCTCTCGGGCGCGGTGGACGCGCTGGGTGCGATCTCGCGCCAGAAGTGGCAGGCCACGCCGTGGCCCGAAGACAGTTCGAGTGCCGGGACCTGCTGCGAGCACAGGGCCCTGGCATGCGGGCAGCGGGTGTGGAAGCGGCAGCCCGGCGTGGCGGCCATCGGGCTGGGCACGTCGCCGCGCGGAACGCTGCGCGGTGCGCCGCGCGAGGGCTCGGCGCGCGGGATCGCAGCCAACAAGGCTTGCGAATACGGATGACGCGGCGCAGCGAACAGTGCATGCGTGTCGGCGATCTCGACGATGCGCCCCATGTACATCACGGCGACGCGGTGCGCGATGTGGCGGACC
Organism: Rhizobacter sp.; assembly: GCA_031396305.1. Classification (GTDB taxonomy): domain Bacteria; phylum Pseudomonadota; class Gammaproteobacteria; order Burkholderiales; family Burkholderiaceae_C; genus JAEMQF01. The sequence goes on along the minus strand of JANNKM010000435.1, from coordinate 9,124 downwards.
ACCGCCAGGTCATGGGCGATGAACAGGTAAGCGATGCCAAAGCGCTGTTGCAGATCCTGCAGCAGGTTGATCACCTGGGCCTGAACCGACACGTCCAGCGCCGACACGGCTTCGTCGCATACGATCAGGCGTGGTTCCACGGCCAGCGCGCGCGCGATCCCGATGCGCTGGCGCTGGCCGCCGGAAAACTCGTGCGGGTAGCGCTGCGCATGCGCAGCCTCCAACCCCACGGTGCGCAACAAGTCACTCACACGCCTGCCGTGGCGCCCCCCATGCAGGCTGTGCAGGATGAGCGGCTCGGCGAGGATTTGGCCCACCGTCATGCGCGGGTTGAGCGAGCCGAACGGGTCTTGAAAAATGATCTGCATCGCGCGGCGCTGTGCGCGCAGCTCGGCGGCGCCGAGCGTGCCGAGGTCGCGGCCATCGAACCACACTTGTCCGGCGCTGGGCTCGATCAGGCGCAATACGAGCCGCCCGAGCGTGGACTTGCCGCAGCCCGACTCGCCGACGATGCCCAGCGTCTGGCCGGCGTGCACCTGGAAATCAACGCCATCGACCGCGCGCACCGCACCGCGCACGCGGCCGAACACGCCGCCGCGCACCGCGAAATGCTTCGTCAAGCCCTGTGTGCGCAGCAGCGATTGCGTCATGGTACGAACTCTGGCAAGGCGTCGGTTTCGGCTTGCAACCGCGCCGGATCGAGGGGTGCGCGCCAGCACGCCGCCAGGTGCTGCGCGCCCACAGGGCGCAGCGACGGCGGCGCGTCGCGGCATGGCTGCATCGCGAACGGGCAGCGCGGGGCGAAGCGGCAGCCGTGCGGCGGGTGCAAGGGATTGGGCAACTGGCCCTCGATGGCGGCCAGGCGCGTGCGCTGCTCGTCCAGGCGCGGCAGCGCGCCCAGCAGACCCACCGTGTACGGGTGCTGCGGCTCGCTGAAGATGGCGTGCGCGCTGGCCTGCTCCACCACTTGCCCGGCGTACATCACGAGCACGTGATCGGCCATTTCGGCCACCACGCCCAGGTCATGCGTGATCAGCACGATCGCCGTGCCGGTTTCGGCCTGCAATGTGCGCCGCAGGTCGAGGATCTGCGCCTGGATCGTCACGTCGAGCGCGGTCGTCGGCTCATCGGCGATGAGCAGGCGCGGCTCGCAGGCCAGGGCCATCGCGATCATCGCGCGCTGACGCATGCCGCCCGAGAGCTTGTGCGGGTATTCGTGCAGTCTCTGCTCCGGTGCCGCCATGCGCACCTGGCGCAACACGTCCAGGGCGCGCGCCTCGGCCTGGGTGCGTGTGATGGGCCGATGGCGCAACAGCGTCTCGACGATCTGCTCGCCGATCGTGAACGCCGGATTCAGCGACGACATCGGCTCCTGGAAGATCATCGCCATCGCGTTGCCGCGCAAGTCTTGCAGCTCGCGCGTCGGCATGCCGATCAACTCTTGCCCCTCGAAGCGCACCGAACCCGCGCTGACGTGCCCGGCCGGCTGTGCGAGCAGTCCCATGATCGACAACGCCGTAACGCTCTTGCCGCACCCCGATTCGCCGACGATCGCAAGCGTCTTGCCTGCGTCGATGCGAAAGCTCACGCCGTCCACCGCGGCGAGTTCGCCCTCGTCGGTGTCAAAGCGCGTGTGCAGGTCTTGCACTTCGAGCAGTGCAGTCACTTGGGCGGGCTTTCGGATTCGGCCCGCACCCGTTGCGCTGCCTGAAAACGCAGCACCGCCTCTTCAATCGCGGCACGGTCGGTCAGGCCCACCGGGTCGAGTCGGCCAGCCAGGCATGCGATGAAGGGCTGAAACCGCTCCAGGCTCTTGGCATGCAGCCGCCGCAGTTCCTCGATCGGCTCGGCGTGGTCGTCGACGCGCAAATCGAGCGCCGGATAGTCTTCTTCGGCCTGAATGCGCAGCGCCGCCGACTGTTTGCCGCGTTTGTCGCCGCCCTGCGCTTCACCCGCGGCCAGCGCGGCAATCAGACGCTCGGCCAGCGGCCGGTCGGCGTGATCCAGATAGGCCGCGGCGGTGGCCTCGATCACCGCCGCGCCGACGAGCATGTTGCCGGCCACGCTGAATCCGGCACCCGCGATGTTCCCGCACCAGCCGATGCACTCGCTCCCGGTGTGTGCCGCCGCGTCGCCTTGCGCGCCCAACATGTGCACTTGGCGGTGCGAGCGGCCGGCGTCCGCGGCGGTCAGGCGCGCGACCACGTCGTGCGGCTTGCTGCCTTCGGCGAGCCAGCGCAGGCCCTGCGGACCATACAGCGGGTTCAGCAACGCCTGCGTCGCCAGCGCGCCGACGCCGCGCTTGGTGTGAACGCACAGTGCGCCCACGGCAAAGAAGCGGCTCGCGATCGCCACGCCGAAGCGGCCATCGCCATCACGCGCCAGGATCGACCAGGTCATGGGCTCAGTGGAAAAGAAGTGAAGCTGCGATCTTGCGCGATGCGCAAGCCCTTGAAGCTACGGGATTGCCCCCGCGTCGGCCTCAGGGTAGCGAGTTGCGTGCCAGGCCACCCGGCGTGTCGATGGCGCCGCGTCACAATGTGGCCGCGATGGAAGTGCAATTCACCGAGCAGATCGAGCAGCTCAAGCTGGGCGCGGGCGGCGTGTTCCATGGCGAAGGCATTCTCGCCATCACCAAGGCGTTGCTGCAATCGGGTGTGGCCTACATCGGCGGCTACCAGGGTGCGCCGGTGTCGCACCTGCTCGACGTGATGGTGCAGGCCAGACCCTATGTCGATACGCTCGGCGTGCACGTCGAGGCCTGCGCCAACGAGGCCTCGGCCGCGGCGATGCTCGGCGCGTCGATCCACTACCCGCTGCGCGGCGCGGTGACGTGGAAGTCGATCGTCGGCACCAACGTCGCCGCCGACGCCTTGTCCAACCTCGCCTCGCCGGGCGTGGTGGGCGGCGCACTGATCGTCGTCGGCGAAGACTATGGAGAGGGCGCGAGCGTGATTCAGGAGCGCACCCATGCCTACGCACTGAAAAGCACGCTGGCGCTGTTCGACCCGCGCCCGGATCTGGCCAACATGGTGCGGCTGGTCGAACACGCTTTCGCCTTGAGCGAAGCGAGCAACATGCCCGCGATCATGGAGCTGCGCATCCGTGCCTGCCATGTGCGCGGCAAGTTCATCGCCAAGGACAACGTCGCGCCGAAATTTTCAACGCGCGAGTTGATCCCCGAGCCTGCCGCGTTTGACTACATGCGCCTGGCGCACCCTCCCGTGACGTTCCGCCACGAGAAACTCAAGATCTCGCAGCGCTTGCCGGCGGCGCAGGCGTATATCGCGCAGCATGGCTTGAACGAGCGCTTCGAGGGGCCGCGCCGCGAGGTCGGGCTGATCGTGCAGGGCGGCCTGTACAACGCGGCGATCCGCGCGTTGCAGCAGTGCGGTCTGGCCGATGCGTTTGGCGCCAGCGAATTGCCGCTGCTGGTGCTCAACGTCACCTATCCTCTCGTGCCCGAGGAAGTGAGCGCGTTTTGCGCCGGCAAGTCCGCCGTGCTCGTGATCGAAGAAGGCGCCCCCGAGTACGTCGAGAAGGATCTGGCGCAGGCGCTGCGGCGCCTGGACGTGCAAACCCAGGTACACGGCAAGGACCTGCTGCCCGCTGCCGGCGAATACACGGTGGAGGTGATCGCACAAGGGCTGATCGCTTTTGCCGACGCGCGTCTGCCGGGAGTCGACCTGAGCGGCGCACGCTCCTGGTTGGCCGGCAACGCCGCGCGCCGCGCCGACGTGGAAACAACCCTGGGGCTGCTGCCCGCAAGGCCGCCGAGCTTTTGCGTCGGCTGCCCGGAGCGGCCGGTGTTCGCCGCGCTCAAGCTTGCGCAAGCCGCAGTCGGGCCCGTGCATGTGGCGGCCGACATCGGCTGCCATGCGCTGGCCACCTTCGAGCCGTTCAGTTCGGGCCACTCGATCCTCGGCTACGGCATGAGCCTGGCAAGCCGCGCGGGCGTGTCGCCGATGCTGCAGCGGCGCACCCTCGCGATCATGGGTGACGGTGGTTTCTGGCACAACGGCCTGCTCACCGGTGTGCAGTCAGCGCTGTTCAGCGCTGACGATGCCGTGCTGATGATCATGAAGAACGGCTACACCTCGGCCACCGGAACGCAGGACATCCTGAACACGCCTGACGATGCCGCGAAGGCGCTAGCCGTACGCAAGGGAGACCTGCACCAAAGCCTTGCGCACAAGAACCAGGTGATCGAGACCACGCTCAAGGGCATGGGCGTGCAGTGGCTGCGGACCGTGAATACCTACGAGGTCGACGCAATGCGCCGCACGTTGCAGGAGGCGTTCACGAGTCCGTTCAACGGCCTGAAAGTCATCATCGCCGAAGGCGAATGCCAATTGGAGCGGCAGCGCCGCATCCGGCCGTGGCTGGCTGGCCGCTTGAAACGCGGCGAGCGAGTCGAGCGAGTCAAGTACGGTGTCGACGAAGACGTGTGCACCGGCGACCATGCCTGCATTCGCCTGTCGGGGTGCCCGACGCTGACGCTCAAGGACAACCCCGACCTGCTCCGCGTCGACCCCGTCGCCACCGTGATCGACGGTTGCGTCGGCTGCGGCCTGTGTGGCGAGAATGCCCATGCGGCGTCGCTCTGCCCGAGTTTTTACCGCGCTGAAATCGTGCGCAATCCGGGCTGGGCTGAGTTGCTGCTGGCCCGACTGCGGGCCGCGGTGACATCGGTGTTGCGCCCGGTGCGGGCGTGAGGGTCACCGTGGACCAGGCCACCACCACCCGCCCCATCACGCTGCTGATGTGCGCGCTCGGTGGCGAAGGCGGTGGCGTGCTCAGCGAGTGGCTGTATGACGCAGCCGTGCGCGCCGGCCACAGCGCGCAGAGCACGTCGATCCCCGGAGTCGCGCAGCGCACCGGGGCGACGACGTACTACGTCGAAGTCCACGCCGAGCCCGACGCCATGCTGCAAGGCCGCCGGCCGGTGTTCAGCCTGAACCCGGTACCGGGCGGCATCGACCTGCTCATCTCGTCGGAGTTGCTGGAAACGGTGCGTCAGGTCGGCGCGGGCATGGCCGACGCGGATCGAACCTTGATCGTGAGCTCGACGGCTCGGGCCCTGACGGTTGCCGAGAAGATGCAAATGGGCGACGGCCGGACTGATTCCGCCGCGTTGCTCGCAACGCTGCAACGCCACGCGCGCGGTGTCGAGTTGCTTGACATGGGGGCGATTGCAGGTCAGGCACAAACCGTCATCAGCGCCGTGATGTTCGGCGTGATCGCCGCGAGTGGCGTGCTGCCTTTCGCCCGATCGATTTTCGAGGACACGATTCGTGCCGCAGGCAAAGGCGTCGAGTCGAGTTTGCGGGGTTTCGCCGTCGCCTTTGACGGCGTGGCGCAGCGCCGCGCGCAGCAGGCGCTGGTGCACGCCGCGATCGCCCCGCCCGACTTGCGCGCGATCGCCGTGCCGCGGCTGCGTGAATACCAGGACGCCGCCTATGCGACGCTGTACGAGAAGCGGCTCGAGCGCATCGTCGCGGCGGAACGCGCCGCCGACCCGCAATGCGCGCACGGCGGCGCAATCGCACAGGACGTGACCCGCTGGCTGGCGCTGTGGATGATGTTCGATGACATCGTGCACGTCGCATCGCTCAAGCTCAGCGCGAATCGCTTTGAACGCGTGCGTCGCGAAGTTGCCGCGCGCGACGATGAAGTCGTCAAGGTCTTCGACCATTTCAAACCGGGTGTGGCTGAGTTCGCCGCGCTGCTGCCGGCGAGTCTGGCCGGGCGTCTGCAGGCCTGGGACCGCCAACGCGTCGCGCGTGGGCTCGATCCGTGGGCGCTGCCGCTGCGCGTGGGCGCGCACACCGTGTTTGGCGCAATTGCGCTGAAGCTGCTTGCTGCGCTCAAGGGCCAACGCCGCCGCGGCCAGCGTTTCGCGGTGGAGCAGGCCTTGATCGAACGCTGGCTCGCCGCCGTGGAGCGCGGCGCGCGCGAAGACTGGGCGCTGGGGCAAGAGATCGCCGCGTGCGGCCGCCTCATCAAGGGCTACGGCAGTACCAACGAACGCGGCAAGGAAAACCTGCTGCACATCATCGACCACCTGGCGAGCCGCGCGGCGCCGGCTGCGCAACGCGCCGAGTCGATCCGACTGGCGCGCAGCGCGGCCCTGGCCGACGACACCGGCCGCGCCCTGGACCGCACGCTGACGGCGCACGGTGCACCCGCCCGCGCACCGCGCGAACAGACCGTGCGATTTTTCAAACGCCGTCCGGCGGGGTGAGTGCGTCGCGTGCCTGCGGCGGCGCGGGCGCCATGCCCAGCTCGACCAGCGTCGCGCGCAGGCCCGTATCGAGCGGCGTGATGTCCAGGTCACCAGCCGTGCGGATCAGCGCCTCGCCGTCCAGCGCGTGGGGCACTTCAAAGAGGTAGGCCAGGTGGACGCCCCGATCTCACGCGAGCAGTTCGCGCTGCGCACCGATGACCAGATCGCCTACGGCAGACTCATTGCCGCCGGCGCGGGCATCAGCTTCGCGGCGCGCTACAACCTCGCGCACTGGTCCGGCGTCGTGTCGATCCTGCCCGGCTTGAAGATTGCGCCGCTGCCGTGTTGGCTGGCGGTGCATCGAGAGATTCGCGGCAACGCCATCGTGCGACGGGTATTCGACTTTCTGGCGGAAGCGGTCCCTCGCGAATTGGCGGGCTCTTGCTATTAGACGCCTTCACCCAGTGTCAATCGTCCGCCTCATCATCATCATGATCCTCGTCTTCGTCGTGCCGCTCTTGGGCTGACCAGCGCTGATTCGCGTAGCGAACCTCACTGGCCGCCACGTAGTAGACGTAACCACCGCGTCGGGACGGGGCGCCGTAAATGACAAGAGGTTGCGCTGACGCGTAGTCGCGATCAGCTTCGTTGCTGATCCGGGGCGGCACCGGATAGCCTCGGCGCTGCGTTCGCATCTGACTTCGTTGATTCACTCCCGCGTGACGAGTCACCCCGTCGTTGCGCTGCGCGTCGTTTCTGGCAATGCGTTCCTGGTCCCGCGCAAAGGTCTGTGGCGGTGGCTGTGATCGCGGCGTATCGCGGTGCGGTCTGGCATTGCGCGGCGCCTGCGCGGACAGCACGTCATCGAGCACCCGGCGCGCACCCGTGAATCGCTGGGCCCAGTACTTCTCATTCATATCCACGACGGAAACCACTTTGCCGGGACTCGGGGAGTGCACGAATCGCCCCTCACTGACATAGATGCCCACATGCGAATACCGATGACCCTGCGTGTTGAAGAACACCAGGTCGCCAGCGCTCAGGTCGCTGCGCGAAACATGTTCGCCGACGCCCGCCATATCCCGGGCTGTACGCGGTAGCTCGAAGCCTGTTGCGCGTTGGAATGCATAGCGAACGAAGCCGCTGCAGTCGAAGCCCTGCTGCGGTGTCGTGCCGCCCGCTCGAAACGGCACGCCGCGCAGCGCCAACGCTGTGTCGACAACGCCTGCGTCGCTCGCCCGACTTAGCGCGGCAACGCCTGCTCCGGGCAAGGAAACGAGAAGCAACGCCCCCAATGCATTGCGAGCAATGACCTGTGTAGCGCTCATCACTGACATGACTGGCCCCTTCGTGTTCGAACCTCGAACTCAGCCATTCTTGACGGCGAAGTCCGCCAATGCGCCGGGTCCATTACCGGTTGTGGCAATTGGCACGGAGCTCGGCTGGGCGTGCAGCAGCGCCGTTGTTTATCGCGCGACAGAGTGGGCGCTTCAATTTGTCACACGCCGGCCTTTCGCGATCCGGCGCGTCGTTCGAATCTCGATCCCCGACTGTTAGCCTCCCGGCGATGAACACTGAAGTGGCTGCGGCCGCACCGGAAACCCGAGCGCCATTGAGCGAAGCGTTGCCCGCAAGCGCACGCTTGCACGAGTTCGAAGTGCGTGGCGTGATCGGCGTGGGCGGCTTCGGGATCGTCTATCGCGCCTGGGATCACACACTCGAACGCGAAGTGGCTCTCAAGGAATATCTGCCACTGTCGCTCGCTGGACGAGGCGAGAGCTCAACCGTGGCGCTGCGCGCCCCATCCCACGGCGAAGCCTTCGCGATGGGCCTGCGATCCTTCGTTGACGAAGCGCGTCTGCTGGCGCGCTTCGACCACCCGGCGTTGGTCAAGGTGCACCGGTTCTGGGAAGGCGGCGGCACAGCCTACATGGTGATGCAACTCTATCGCGGTCGCACGCTGCGTGACTGCCGCAAGTCGATGACCTCACCTCCGGACGCCGCGAAGTGCATGCAGATCATCGAGCCGCTGCTGTCGGGGCTGGAGCAGTTGCATCGCGACGGGGTATACCACCGCGACATCGCGCCCGACAACATCCTCGTCGGCGATGACGGCGTGCCGGTGTTGCTGGATTTCGGCGCTGCGCGCAGAGTCATCTCCAGTGCCCAAGCGCTCACCGCCATCCTCAAACCGAGTTTCGCCCCACTCGAGCAATACGGCGACGCCCCCGCGATGCGCCAAGGGCCGTGGACCGACTTGTACGCCCTGGGAGCGACGCTGCACTATTTCTTGACGGGCCAGGCGCCACCGTCGGCGGCGAGCCGAGTGCTGTATGACGAATACGTTCCTTTGGCCCAGCGCGGCTCCCCGGGTTGCCCTACGGCCTTCCTGGAAGCGATCGACTGGACGCTGGCGTTGCACCCGCGCGATCGCCCGCAAGACGTGGCCGCGTGGCGCGGCGCTCTGCGAGGGCGCAATCCTGTTCCCGCGGCGGTGAGTGCGCCCGCCAGTGCGCCATCGGCCGTACAACACGCGGCAACTGCCGCGATAGAGCCGACGGTTCGGCTCGCCTCGACGGTGCGGTTCGAACCCAGCCGCGCCGAAGTGGCCAAACCGGCTCGTGACCTAAGCCGTCAGCCGCGCGCGGTCACGGTGGCTGCCGCGCAAAGCCCGCGCGAATGGGTCTGGACAGGGAAGGTGTGTGGCGTGGCGTTTCTGACCCTGCTTACCAGTACATCACTCAGCACGATGGACCTGTTCGCCGGCACTTTCCTCGTGCACGACTCCTTGAGCGCCGCGCATCTGATGCGCATGCTCGGGGCGGTCGGTGCATTGAGCATCATGTGCTGGCTGAGCGAACGGGCATATCGCCAATTCGCCGTGAAATCCCGAAAGAC
>JANNKM010000427.1:0-8738 GCA_031396305.1 Rhizobacter sp. | reverse complement strand
GCCGTCGTCGCTTCACCGCGCTTCGCGAACTTCCCCGTGCGCTTGAAGAATTATCCGAACCTCCCACCTTCCTCCCACCCCCGCATCCACGGGCTGCGCGCCAGCTTTGCGTGTGAGATTGGGCATATGAAGCGAATGCTCTCGCCCGTCTTGCGGCAGATCGGGTCACGCAACGCGCCTGCCCGGCGCGTGGTTCGCGCGCGATGCATGGCGGTATGCTCAGCAACATGGGCAACTTGATTCGAGACTGAGCGGCATATCCATGGAACTTGGGATTCGTCGGTTCGGAGTTCATCCGCGCCAATGCCTTGGCCTCATGCAGAGTCCGCAACCCGGCGAGCCACCTCAAGCCGCATTCCTGATGTGCCGCCCTTTCGGTCAGGAGGCTGTGCGCACGGCGCCGATTTACCGCGCGGTGTCGGATCGTCTGGCGCGTGAGGGCTGTGCGGTATTGAGCATCGACTACCACGGGTGCGGTGACTCACCAGGCGATCCCGAGAATCAAGCACTTGCCGATTGGGCTGTTGATGTGCTGGCTGCGCAGTCGCAATTGCGCGCCGACGTTCCTGCTGCGCCGCTGCACTGGTTCGCAATGGGTTTGGGCGCCAATATCGCTGCACTCGCGGCGCTACAGTGCGAAACGGCTCCGGCGTGCCTCGTCCTATGGGAACCTGTCGTCGACGGGCCGCGGTACATCGCGCGCCTTCTGGATATGCATCGCCAAGAGTTGGCCCGCGAGATGCAACGCTCCTGGCACACCCTCACGACGCGGGGTGGCGAATCCGAACCGGTGGTTCCCGGCAACGTGCTCGGATTCCCCGTGGGACCGCGGCTGCACCGCGACTTGCTCGAAGTGCACGACCTGCCGCTGCGCGAGATTGCGCAGCGCGGTACAAGCATCGTGATCGTGGTGCAGGATCCCCAGCGCTTCGAGCCGTTCGCCTTGAACACCGCGCGATTGCGCGTGCAGGCCGTTGAAACGCCCACGAACTGGTTGACGATCGAGGCCCGGGGCACTGCGATCGTGCCGCAAGAAATACCCCAAACGCTGTTGTCCACATTGCGACCCCACTCCCATGAATGAGCAGACCTTCGTCTTCGGGCCGGACAAGAATCTTGTCGGCACGGTCACGTTGCCTGCGCACCCCAGGCCAGCGCATTCGCGCACGATGGCCTTGCTGACCAACGCCGGCGTGATTCCTCGCATCGGCCCGCATCGGCTGAACGTCAAGCTGGCAAGGCGGTTCGCGGAACTCGGGATCGCGACGCTGCGGTTCGACTTGAGCGGTCTGGGTGACAGTCGCCGTTCGAGTTCGCGGCGTTCGACGCGCGATCAATTCGTCGCCGATACGCGTTGTGCGATGGATCTGGCACAAGCGCAATTCGGTGCCGACCGCTTCGTGATGATCGGGTTTTGTTCTGGTGGCGACGTGGGGCATCTGACAGCGCTCGAAGACGAACGCCTGGGGGCGCTGGTGCTGTGGGATTCGTACGTGTACGCCACGCGACGAGCGAAGCTTCGCGGCCTGGCGCATCGGCTGCGTCGCAACACCCTGGCATCGGTCGCACGCAAGACGCTCATCGAGCTCGTCAGCGTGGCCCAAGGAGAGACCCGGGCACCACCCGGCACAGCACCCAAAAGTCCAGCCATATTCGGTCGGACCACGATGCCGCCGCGCGATGAATTCGGTCAGCGCATTCGCACATTGGTGGATCGTGGCGTGGAGGTGATGTTCCTGTATTCCGGGGGCGAGCCCCTTTGGTACAACTATGAGCGTCAATTCAGCGACATGTTCGCGCCGTATGGCTTCGTCGACCGCGTGGCCTATGCCTATCTGCCTCGCTGTGACCACACCTTCATTCAGCCGCACGCCCAGTCCGCACTCGTCGAGTGCGTCGAGCGCTGGCTGGAGGCCAGAGCCTTGCCCGCACTGCAACGTGGGCGTGAAACGTCCCGATCCGCTGCAACTCCATCCTCATTGATTCCGGCGTGACAGACAGTGCATTGCCGATGCTCGAGGCGGCCGACCCGCGGCGCCTGCCCGCCCCAGCCGAATACGAACTCTGGTGGGTTGATCTGCGTTTCAGGCCGTCGCCGAAGATGCAGGCGTCACTCTCGGCGACGGAGCTGAACAAGGCCGCACGCTTCGTCTTCGAACGCGACCGGTGCCGCTACATCGCGGCGCATGCCACGCTGCGCCAGCTGCTCGCGAAGCGTGCCGCATTGGCACCGCAGGATCTGGAGTTCACTGAAGGCAAGTACGGCAAGCCGGCGCTGCGCAATGGCGCGCCATGCTCGTTCAACCTCAGCCACAGCGACGACGAAGCACTGGTTCTGATCGCCGCCGGCGGCGAGATCGGCGTCGACGTCGAAGTGCTGCGCCCGGTACCTGACGCGCAGGCCCTGGCGCAGCGCAACTTCAGCGCAGAAGAAGCCGCGGCGCTGGCCGATACTGCCTTGCCCTTGCGCGACTTGGCCTTCCTCGCCGGCTGGACGCGCAAGGAAGCCTGCCTCAAGGCAATCGGCAGCGGTCTTTCAATCGCGCCCGACTCATTTACCGCTGGGCTCGCGCACGAGGCGCTGCGCGCCGATATTCCCACCCCGCACGGAGTGGCCGAGGTCGCGGTGCAATCCTTCTGCCATGAGCAGCGCCTGCTCGTCGCCTGGGCGCGGGTCGTCACGGTGCGGTCGGTTTGATACACCACATCAGCCTCGTCGCCACGTTCCATTGCGTATCTCGCTGAACGTGATGCGTTCCAGCTCCACCGGCGCCACCCCGCGCAGCAGGTCGAGTTTCCACGCCGCGGCGTAGCTCAGGTCGACGATGCGCCCTTCATGGAACGGTCCGCGGTCATTGATCCGCACGACGACGCTGCGCCCGTTGGCAGGGTTGGTGACGCGCGCATAGCTCGGGATCGGTATCGTCGGATGCGCTGCGGTCATGGCGAACATGTCGTAGGCCTCGCCACTGGCGGTGGGTCGACCGTGAAACTTGCGTCCGTACCAAGAGGCAAGCCCCTTTTGCCTCAATGCGACGTCGCGAGTCAATGGCACGTAGTCGCGCCCGAGTACCCGATACGGACTGTTCGGCCCGCCGCTTCGCAGAGGCTCCACTTTCGGCTCGGCCTCGCGGATGCCGGACATCGCCGCGGGAGTCTTTTGCGGCGGCCCGTCATGATGTTCGGCTGGCCCCGAGGCACAGCCCGCGAGCAGCGCACCGGCGCCGAGCAGCGCGGCCCGCCGCGTGGCTCCTGCCGGGTCAAGTACGCGGTGGTCGAACTTCAAATGCAGGGGGCAGTCAATCGAACGGGCCGCTGCGCACGAAAGCGCCGCCCTGCGAGTGCGTTGCCGGGTCGTCGCCGTCCAGCGTGGGCTGGCGTGCCTCGACCTGCGCGCGAAACGGCTCCGAGCTGTCCAGCGCGCGAAACCCGACGTGGCGTGCGCAACCGTTGTCCCACCATGTCGTCCGGTTGTCCGACATTCCGAAGAGGACGCTGTGGCCGACCACCGGCGCGGTGAGCCCGGCGAACACGAGGCGCTCGAGATCGTCGTAGCTCAACCAGGTGGCGAGCATGCGGCGGTCTCTCGGCTCAGGGAAGGATGAGCCGATGCGCAGGCTCACGGTTTCAATCGCGTAACGATCCCAATAGAACTGCGCGAGGTTCTCGCCGAAGGCTTTCGACAAGCCGTAGTAGCCGTCGGGCCGCATGGGCGATTTCGGTCCGATCACTTCGTCCTGCCGATAAAACCCCGTCACGTGGTTCGAGCTTGCGAACACGATTCGGCGCACGCCTTGCTTGCGCGCCGCTTCATACACGTGGTAGGCGCCGATGATGTTGGCCGGCAGGATCTCCTCGAACGAATGCTCCGTGGATACACCGCCCAGGTGCACGACCGCATCGACTCCGGCGAGCAAGTCGAGCATCGCGGCCTTGTCCTCCAAGCTGGCTTGCACCACTTCCTCGCCCGCCCCAGCCGCGCCGAGATCGGCAACGTCGCTGACACGCAGCACTGCGCAATGGCGCTTCAGGCGCGGACGCAGCACTCGCCCCAGGCCACCCGCTGCTCCAGTGAGCAGAAGGCGGTTGAAGTGGGTTGCGGCGACGGGGGTCGGGGCCATGGGCTAGAGTGGATGGTACGCGCCACGGCTCAGCAGCGCCTTCGAAAATGACCGACCCAGGAGAATTTCAATGAAACCGAAAGTTCTGCAATACAGTCGTTTGATGCCCGTACTGGAGCGGCAACTCGTCGAGGCGTTCGACCTGCACCGGCTTGCCGACGAAGCCGACCCAAAGGCATTCCTCGCGGCGCGCGGGCGCGAGTTCGTCGGCCTGGCCACGGGCGGCTTTGCCGATGCGGCTCTGATTGACTCTTTGCCCTCGCTGAAGGTGATCTCCAGCTTCGGCGTCGGCGTCGACAGAATCGACCTCCAGGCGGCGGGCCGCCGTGGCATCTTGGTGGGCAATACGCCGGATGTGTTGAACGACTGCGTCGCCGACCTGGCGCTCGGCCTGGTGATCGACGTCGCGCGCGGCATGAGTGCGTCGCAGCGCTACTTGCGGCGCGGCGACTGGCCCAAGGCGAACTACCCGCTGCAACGCCGCGTCAGCGGCAAGCGCATGGGCATCGTTGGCCTGGGGCGCATCGGCAAGGCGATCGCGCACCGCGCCGCGGCATTCGACATGGAGCTGCGCTACCACAATCGCCGGCCCGTTCCGGACACGAAGATGGCCTATGAAGCGTCATTGCTCGAGCTGGCGCGTTGGTCGGACTTTCTCGTCGTCATCGTTCCTGGCGGCGCCGCGACGCACCACCTGATCAATGCCGCCGTGCTCGACGCGCTCGGCCCCGAGGGCTTTCTCGTCAACGTGGCGCGCGGCAGCGTCGTCGACGAGCCGGCGCTGGTGCGCGCGTTGCAAGACAAACGCATTGCCGGCGCCGGGCTGGATGTGTTCGAGAACGAACCCCACGTGCCGCCTGAGCTGATGCAGCTCGACAACGTGGTGCTGCTGCCGCACGTGGCCAGCGCCACGCACGAGACGCGTACGGCGATGGCGCAGCGGGTATTCGACAATCTGCAAGAGTTCTTCGCGCGCGGCCACCTGATCAGCGCCATCGCTGCCTGAACCGTTCCGATCCGATTTCCCAGGAGAACCGAACATGAGAGAAAACCGCCTGCGTACGCTGTGGAAGGCTGACAAAGCCGCGGTCAATGGCTGGCTCGCGATCGCGAACAGTTTTTCCGCCGAAGTCATGGCACAGCAGGGCTGGGACTCGCTGACGATCGACATGCAGCATGGCCTGATCGACGACGCCGCGATGGTGACGATGCTGCAGGCGATTTCCACCACCGCCACGGTCCCCGTCGTGCGGGTGCCGTGGCTGGAACCGGGCATCGTCATGAAGGCGCTCGACGCCGGCGCCTACGGCGTGATCTGTCCGATGATCAATTCGCGCGAAGAGGCGCAGCGCTTCGTGGCCTATACGAACTACGCGCCGCGCGGCGCGCGCAGCTACGGCCCGATTCGCGCCTCGATCTATGGCGGCGCGGACTACGCGCAACACGCGAACGCGACTGTGGTGCGGTTCGCCATGATCGAGACCGCGCAGGCGGTGGACAGGCTCGACGACATCTTGTCGGTCGAAGGGCTCGACGCGATCTACATCGGCCCGTCGGATCTGTCGCTGTCGCTCGGTTGCCGGCCGGTCTTCGACGACGTCGACCCACCCGTGGCCCAGGCGATCGACCACATCGTCGCACGCGCTAAGGTGCATGGCGTCGTGGCGGGCGTGCACAACGGCGTTCCCGACGTGGCGCGCGCGCGCATCGCGAAGGGCTTCCGCTTCGTCACGCTGGGCTCGGATGCACGCTTGCTCGCCGCGGGCTCGCAGCAGTTGCTGTCCGGCATGAAGTAGCCAGCGAGCCCGTCAGGCCGCGAGCAACGCCTCGACGCGTTCCCGCAACTTCTGTGGCGTCACTTCGGCGGCCGCCAGCGGCGCGCCTGCACGCACGCCCACGCGCGAGAACAGGCCGCGGCGCAGCGGCCGGGTCATCGCCGCGCCATCGATGCGCGAAAAGAACGAACCCCACAGGTTGTGCAGCGCCAGCGGCACCACGGGCACCGGGTGCGTCTCCAGCACTTTCATCACGCCACCCTTGAATTCGCCCAGTTTGCCGTCGCGCGTGATCGCGCCTTCCGGGAAGATGCAGAGCAAGTCGCCTGCCTCGAGCACTGCCCGCGCGGTGCGAAACGCCGCCTCATAGACCGCCACATCTTCGCGCTGCGGCGCGATCGGTATCGCTTTGGCCAGGCGAAACATCGCGCCGAGCACCGGAATCCTGAAAATCTTGTGGTCCATGATGAAGCGGATCGGCCGTGGGCTGGCCGCCATCAGCAGCACGGCGTCGATAAAGCTCACGTGGTTGCACACCAGGATCGCCGGGCCTTGCACCGGAATGTGTTCCTCATCGCGCACGTCGAAGCGATAGATGATGCGCGAGACCACCCAGGCGATGAACCGCAGCAGATACTCGGGAACCAGCAGGAAGATGTAGGTCGCGACCACGGCGTTCGCCAGCCCCGTGAGCAAAAACACCTGCGGGATCGTCAATCCGAAATGCAGCAACGCGCCGACCGCGAGCGCGCTGACGATCATGAACAGCGCGTTCAGGATGTTGTTCGCCGCGATGATGCGCGCCCGGTGACTGGCCGGCGCGCGCGTCTGGATCAAGGCGTACATCGGCACGCTGTACAAACCGGCGAACAGCGACAGCAGCGCCAGATCTGCCATCACGCGCCCATGCGCAGCCTCGGCGAGGAAGTGCGCCAGCGTCAGGTTGACGGTGGCTGGCAGGTCGTTCGACGCGAAGTACAGGTCGATGGAAAACACGCTCATACCGATCGCGCCCAGCGGCACCAGGCCGATCTCCACATGGCGCCGGCTCAAGACTTCGCACAGCAGCGAGCCCGTGCCGATACCCACCGAGAACACGACAAGCAGCGCCGAGGCGACTTGTTCGTTGCCGTGCAGCACGTCCTTGGCGAACGATGGAAACTGCGCCAGGAACACGGCGCCGAAGAACCACATCCATGAGATGCCCAGCAACGAACGGAACACGACGATGTTGGAGCGGGCCAGGGCCAGGTTGCGCCAGGTTTCGCTGAACGGGTTCCAGTTGATGCGCAGGCTCGGGTCGGTGGACGGCGACGCGGGAATGAACTGGGCGACGACCCGACCCAGCACCGCCAGGCCCAGGCAGGCCCAGGCGACGAACGACGCGCCAACCTCGGGCACGGCGATGAGCAGGCCGCCCGCGACGTTGCCGAGCAGGATCGCGACAAACGTTCCCATCTCGACGACGCCGTTGCCGCCAGTGATTTCGCGCTCGCCCAAGTGCTGCGGCAAGTAAGCGAACTTGACGGGCCCGAACAACGTGGAGTGCAGGCCCATCAGGAACACGCAGGCCAACAGCACCGGCACGTTGGTGGTGACGAAACCCCAAGCCGCCAACGCCATGATCGCGATCTCGAGCGACTTCACGAAACGCATCAGCCGCGTCTTCTCGAGCTTGTCGGCCAACTGGCCGCTCGTTGCAGAGAACAACAGGAACGGCAGGATGAACAGCGCGCCGATCGCCAAACCCGCCAGTGCAGCTGGCAGCCACTGCACCTGGAGCTGGTACGTCACCATCACGGTGAGCGCGAACTTGAACAGGTTGTCGTTGCCCGCGCCGAGGAACTGAGCCCAGAAAAATGGCGCGAAGCGGCGTTGCCGCAGCAGCGTGAACTGATTCGTCTGTGAGTCGCTCATTCGCGGTGGCTCGGGTTGTGCAGGTGGCTGCGCGCGCAGCCAGACCGGCGCCCGAATGAGCCCGCTGGCGCGCCCGGCTGGGATCGAACCAGCAACCCCTGCCTTCGGAGGGCAGTACTCTATCCATTGAGCTACGGACGCAGGCGCGCGATTCTATCAGCGGGTCAGTTCCGCTCTCAGGCGAGCGCTGAATCGAACCCTATAATTCGACGCTTTTGAGCGCGGGCAGCGCCCACGACCGCAGCATTTCCCAGCCGAAGGAACCCCCATGAGCAACGCTCAGCACGATGTCGACCATTCGCACGAAAGCCCGATCAAGACACCACAACAGTTGATTGTCACGATCATCCTGTCGTTTGCGATTCCGATCGCCGTGATTGTGCTGCTGGTGAGCTTCGTCACCCGAGGCCTGGCCCCTCCTCCTGGCACCGACGGCTTGGGGCCGCAGGCCGTGGCGGCGCGCATCGCGCCGGTTGGCAAGGTCGAGATCAAGGACGCTGCCAATGCCGCCGAAGCGAAAAGCGGCGAGCAGGTTTTTGCTGCCATGTGCACGGCATGCCATACGCCTGGTGTCGCCAACGCGCCCAAGCCGGGCGATGCGTCGGCCTGGGGGCCGCGTCTGGCCACGGGTTATCCGGCCCTGCTGAACTCTGCCCTGAAGGGCAAAGGTGCAATGACGGCGCAAAGCGGCGGAGATTTCAGCGACTATGAGATCGCCCGCGCCGTGGTCTACATGGCCAACAAGTCTGGCGGGAAGTTCGAAGAACCGAAGGCGCCGGCAAAGTAAGAAGTTATCCGTAAATAGTAAACTAACGTCCCGAGCCGTAGTTCACACGGCGTTCGGACGAAAGCATGGGAACACGCAAGCGAGTTGACTCATGGGTGGTGACAGATGAATTCTGGCAACGCGTCGAGCCGCTGATTC
>JANNKM010000417.1:0-7448 GCA_031396305.1 Rhizobacter sp. | reverse complement strand
GCCTGCCACGCCATTGCATGCCACCCGAGTGCCAGGGCAGGTGGCCCGGGGAACGTTCTCCGGCCCCACGCTCCTCACCCGACGCGGTGTGATTCATCCCCTTCGCCTTAGCGTACTCGCGCCGTGGCCAATCCCAACATGCGCTCGTCCCAGGCGCGCGTCTTGCCCGGGTTCATCAGACCCAGCGGGTCGGCGAGCTGCTTGAAAGCGAGCTGCGCTTCGTCGACCTGTTTCATACCACCATCCTCCAGCACGAAGGTGTGCGGGTCGAGGTTCCAGCAGCCGTCGGCCTCGAAGCTGGCCATGATCTCGCGCAGTTGTGCCTCGTCGAAGTACTGCACGAGCGGCAGCGCAAACGCCACCAGTGCACCGCCGGCTCGGCTGAACTCATGGTGCATGTAGACCTCGTCGCCGAAGCGCTGCATCTGCGCGCGCACCAAATCAGCGTCGAGCGGCCCCGGATACGCCACCTGCAGGTAGGTGACGCCGCGGTCGGACTTCAACGCTTCGAGCGTCGTGTGGTTGTAGGCGCACTCCGTGGCTGAAGGCAAGCCTTGGGCCAGCAGCTCGGCTTCAGTGCCGCGCACGACGATGCGCCCGCCCATGCGCGCCGCAAGCGCTTCGAAGGCGGGTAGCGTCGCCGGCGCGACTTGCGCGAACATCGCGTCTTCGTCCTCCAGCCGGTCGCGCAGCCCGGCGTAGTAGGGCGTGATGCGGCGCTCCACGGCGGTCAGCTGGAACACGTCGATGCGGCCCTCCAGACTGGCCTGACCTACCGCCAGGCCGAAGCGCAGCACGGCGTCGTAGCTCGGGAACAGGGTGATCGTGTGCTGCCACTCGAGCGCTTCCGTGAGCGCGAGTTCGACCTCGACGATGATGCCGTTCGTGCCGTAGGCATGGTGCACCTTCTGGATGTCAGCGCCAGCCAAGTCGAGCACGCGCGGCGGGTCCTCGATCGTGACGATGCGCAGGCGCCGCACGTTGCCGGGGTCAGCGAGGATGCCGTGGCGGATCGAGCCGATTCCCGAGTGGCCACCAGCGATGAAGCCGCCGACGGTGGCGATGCGCTCGGTGCTTGGCCACATGCGCAACTGTTGACCCGTCGCGCGCGCGGCCAGGTTCAGCGTGTGCAGTAACGTGCCAGCCTCGACACACGCCCAGCCGGGCTCGATGCGCCGGATGCCGGCCAGGCCGGTCGCGTCCATCACGATGCCGCCGAACAACGGCACGCACTGCCCGTAGTTGCCCGTACCGCCTGCGCGCACGGTGAGCGGCACGCGAAGGCGCGCGCAGACGCCTGCGAGCTGCAGCACCTCGTCCACCGAGTTCGGCCGCACCACCAGATCGGGGCGTTTCCCGGCGAGCTGCTGCGCCAGGATCGGGCTGTACCAGTGGTAGTCGGCCGCGGCGCGATTGCGTGCCTGCAGCGAGTCGTCGCTCGCCAGGCCCGCCAAGGCCTGGCGCACCGCGGGCCAGTTCACTGCATCGCCGGGGCGATACAGCCGCTTCACATCAAGCGTCACCCAACACAACTCCTTCATAGGCGTGCAGCGCCGGCAGCCCGCCGGTGTGCATGAACAGCACTTTCTGGTCGGCCTTGAGTGCGCCTGCGCGCGCCATGCCGATCAGCCCGGCCATCACCTTGCCGGTGTACACCGGGTCGAGCAGGATCGCCTCGGTGCGCGCGAGCATCTGCACGGCTTCCACCATGCCGGCGTTGGGGACCGAATACTTGGGCTGCCAGAAGCCGCCGACACTCACCACGGTCTCGCGCCGCACCTTCATGTGCACGCCCAGCAGGTCGGCCACGGCTTGTGCCTCCTGGTGCACCAGCGGCTCCTGCTCGGCCGGATCGCGGCTCACACCGATACCGGTGATGGGCACATTGATGTGATTGCCCAGAAACCCCGCGAGCAAGCCGCCGTGTGTGCCCGAGCTGCCCGAGCCGACGACAACGCAGTCGAAGTGCAGGCCGCGCTCGAACCACTGCTGTTGCATTTCCTGCGCGCACGCCACATAGCCCAGGCCACCCAAGGCGTTCGAGCCGCCGCCGGGAATGATGTAGCCCTTGCGGCCCTCGCGCCCGAGCGAATCGGCCACCTTCTGCATCGCATCGCCCATCGCCGTGCCCGCCGGCACGACGGTGATGGCCTCCACGCCCATCAGCCTGAACATGAAATGGTTGCCGCTGCCCCTCGGGTTGTAGCTGCCGGGAATGCGCTCTTCGATGACGAAGCGGCATTTCAGTCCTTCCTTCACCGCGGCGGCGAGCGTGATGCGGCAATGATTCGACTGCGGCGCGCCGCAGGTGATCAGCGTATCGGCGCCTTGCGCCAATGCGTCGGCGACAAGGAACTCGAGCTTGCGTGTCTTGTTGCCACCCGGGAACAGGCCCAGCATGTCGTCGCGTTTGATCCACACCTGCGGCCCGCGTCCGCCGGGGCAAGTGGCAGCGAGCGCCTTCGAGAAAGTCGGCAGCGGCTCGATGGGCGTGGCGCCTTCGGTGTAGCGGCGGCGCGCGAAGCGGGAGAGATCCATGTGGTGTGTTCCGTTGAGGGCCTGATGTGCGGTACGTGTTTCACGACGCCCGGCTCGCATTGTGATTCAGCGCGTCGTCACGGCCGCCGACGCACGGCGCGCCCTACACTGACGGCGGCCATGCAACTTCTCAGAACACTCGCGACACTGCTCGGCGCCGTGCCGTGCTGGGCCGCGGCGCAATCCGCAGTGGTCCTCACGGATCAGGTGCGCGCTGAACTCGTCGTCCACGCGCCGCGCGGCCTGGTGCGAGGCGAGCCCGCATGGCTGGGCCTGGCGATCAAACACGAGCCCCATTGGCACAGCTACTGGAAGAACCCCGGCGACTCGGGCATGGCGACGAAGCTGCGCTGGACGCTGCCCGAAGGCGTGAGCGCGGGTGAGATCGAATGGCCGACGCCGCAGCGCCTACCCGTCGGCCCGCTGATCAACTACGGCTACGAGGGCGAACTGTTGTTGCCGGTGGCGCTGGCGCTGTCTCCTGCATTCACTGCCGGGGCCCTGGACATAAAACTGAGCGCTGAATGGCTGGTGTGCAAGGACGTTTGCATTCCACAGTTGGGCGAGTTTGCACTGCGTGTTCCGGTTGGCGCGACGGCGCAGGTGGCCCACGCCGCGGCGTTCGAGCGGACGCGAGCCGCGCGGCCGCAAGCCCTTGCCGGGTTGACCGCGCTCGCCCGGGTTCAGGCGCAGGCGCTGACCGTCGAGGTGAGCGGCCTGCCGGCGCCATGGGAGGGCAAGGCGATCGAGTTCTTTGCCGAAGACGCCGGCGTGATCGACCACGCCGCGCGCATCGAACAACGCTGGGGCGGCGGCAGCCTGCATCTGCGCGTGCCGTTGTCGGCGCAGCGCAGCGAAAGCCCGCAGCCGATGCCTGCCGTGCTCGCTGCGCCGGGTGGGCGCGCCGGGGTCGCGCTGAGCTTCGCGATTGAAGGCGGTTGGCCGGCACCCGGTGCGGCGCCGCCCCAGGCGCAGCCGCAAGCGCTGCCGGTTGAGCGGGACGACAGGACCTGGCCGATGCTCATGCTCGGCCTGGCCCTGGCCACGCTGGCCGTGGGGCTGGTCTGGCTGTGGCGGCGCGCTCGTCGATGAGCCCGCGCTTGCTCGATCCGTCGTGGAGCGAGTACGCTTAGGTGATGCGGCGTCGTGATTCGCGCGCCGACGCAGTTCGTGCATTCGTTCATCTTGCGAAGGAGGATTCGATGAACATCTGGCTGAAACTCACAGTCCTGACCGCTGCCTTGGTGGTGGCAGCCAGCGCGGCGGCGCAAGCCGTGGTCGGGCAAACGGCACCGGCGTTTGTACTCAGCGACACACAAGGTCGCCCGGTGAAACTGGCGGATTTCAAAGGCAAGCACCTCGTGCTCGAGTGGGTCAACCCCGGCTGCCCCTACGTGCAGAAGCATTACGACAGCGGCAACATGCCGGCGGCACAGAAGTCCGCGCGTGCCAAAGACGTGGTCTGGCTCGCGATCAATTCGACGGCGACGGAGCACCGCGACTACCGCAAGCCGGCCGACCTGGATGCCTGGCTGAAAAGCAAGGACTCGGCGATGTCGGCAACGCTGATGGACGTGGACGGCAAGGCCGGCCGCGCCTATGGCGCGCGCACCACGCCGCACATGTATGTGATCGATCCACAGGGCAAGCTCGTCTACGCCGGCGCGATCGACAGCATTGCCAGCGCGAACACCGCAGACATCAAGTCGGCGACCAACTACGTGAACCAGGCGCTCGGCGAGTTGCTCGCAGGCAGGGCGGTGAGCAAGCCCACGTCGCAGGCCTACGGCTGTTCGGTCAAATACGCAAGTGCCGGCTGAGATGGCAGAGCGATCTGCCTCAACCAACGTCATCCCGGCGAACCGTTGCCCCGTGCCGCGACACGGGGGCCGGGAGCCACTCTGTGCACGGCGCAATGGATCCCGGCTTTCGCCGGGATGACGAGGGTGGCCGATGAACCGCGAGCAAAACGAACGCATCACCCGCATCGGCCCGGGCACGCCCTGCGGCGCGCTGCTGCGCCAGTACTGGCAGCCTGCCGCGCTGCTCGACGAATTCGACCCGCGCTTCGCGCCGGACATGGCGCAACGCCCGATCAAGGCGGTGCGCCTGCTCGGACAGGACTTCGTGCTGTTTCGTGACGGCGCGGGGCGCTGGGGCCTGCTCGACCGCGACTGCCCGCACCGCGGTGCCGACCTGTCGTTCGCCCGGCATGAACCCGAAGGCCTGCGCTGCCCGTTTCACGGCTGGAAATTCGCGGTGGACGGGCAGTGCCTTGAAATGCCTGCCGAAGGCGCGGGCTCGACGTTTTGCCAGCGCGTGCGCCAGCGCAGTTACCCGGTTCTGGAGCGCTCGGGCGTGCTGTTCGCCTGGCTGGGCGAACCGGGCAGCACGCCGTGCGCGCTGCCGAACTTCGATTGTTTCGTCGCCCCGGCCAGTCACAGCTTCGCCTTCAAGGGGCTGTGGAACTGCAACTGGTTGCAGGCGTTCGAGGTCGGCATCGACCCGGCGCATCCGTCGTTCCTGCACCGCTACTTGCAGGACGAGCCGCTGGACGCCGCCTATGGCCGGCAGTTCCGCGCCCCGAGCGCAGGGGAGGTAGACGGCGAGCGCTGGCCGATGACGCGGGTGATGCGCGAGTTCTGTTCGCCCGAGATTCGCCACGAGCAAGTCGCCGAGGGTTTGGTGCGCCTGACGACGCTGCGCATGATGTCGGATGCGCTGACGCATGTGCGCGTGACGCACGCGGCGTTTCCAGCGACCTTCGTGATCCCGCTGTCGGAGTCGATCACGATCACCCAACACCATGTTCCCGTGGACGACACGCACACCTACTGGTACTCGTTCTTCACCAGTTTCGGCGCGCCGCTGGACAAGGAAGAGATGCGCCGCCAGCGGCTGCAGGGTGTGACCCTGCCCGACTACCTGCCCCTCAAGGGGCGGCACAACGACTGGGGTTTCGACGCGGAAGAACAGCGCACCCGCACCTTTCTCGGCATGGGCGAGAACGACATCAACCTGCACGATCAATGGGCGGTCGAGAGCATGGGTGCGATTGCCGACCGCACGCGCGAGCACCTGGGGTCGAGCGACAAGGTCATCATCGCGAATCGCCGCGCGCTGCTGCAAGCCATCGAAACGGTCCAGTCAGGCGGACGCCCGCCGATGGCGCTGACGAGCGACGCTGCGGCGCAGTTGACCGGGCCCGACACGATCGACTGCATCGCACCGGCGCAGGGCTGGGAGGCACACTGGGCCGCGGCGGCCACGGCCAAACGTGCCGGTGCCCCTTGGCTGCCTGGGACTGAGGCCGCGGCGCCGATACGCTCGACCGAGGCCGGCGCGTGACGCACTTCGCGCAGGCTTGTGGCGTGCACGACGCGCCACGCGCGGCGGCCTGCGAGGCGGCGATGCACAAGATGCGCGAGTCGGGCCTGGAGCGCGTGCGCATCGCCTGGTGCGACATGCACGGCGTGCAGCGCGGCAAGACGCTGATGCCTGGCGCGGCAGTGGATGCACTGCTCGGCGGCGTGAGCATGGTGAGCACGATCCTGCTGAAAGACACGTCGGACCGCACCGCTTACCCGGTATTCGAACCCGGCGCTTTCGATGAACTGCCGGGCTTCGGCCAGGCGAACAACCTGGTGCTGTTGCCCGACCCGGCGAGTCTTTGCGAGCTGCCGTGGGCGAGCGGTACCGGCTGGATGCGCAGCCAGGCATGGTTTGCCGACGCAACGCCGGTGCCCGTGGATCCGCGTCGCGTGCTTCAAGGCGCGCTCGCCACGCTCAATGAAGCCGGCTTCGGGCTGCGCTGCGGGCTGGAAGTGGAGTTCCATATTCATCGCATCGTCAATGACGGACTCGACCCGCAGCTCGCGGCCTGGCCCGGCGAGCCGCCCGAGGTGGCGCTGCTGCACCCGGGCTACAACCTGCTGACCGAAACCCACGCCGACATGGCCGAGCCGGCGCTGCGCATCGTGCAAAGCACGGCGCAGGCGCTGGGCCTGCCGCTGCGATCGCTGGAAATCGAACTCGGCCCGAGCCAGGTGGAAGCCGTGTTCGATCCGACCGACGCGCTCACCGCCGCGGATCAGATGGTGCTTTTTCGCAATGGCGTGCGCCAGGCGCTGCGCCGTGCGGGCTACTACGCCAGTTTCGTCTGCCTGCCGCCATTCCCGAACGCGATGGCCAGCGGCTGGCACCTGCACCAATCATTGACTCGGCTGGCCGACGGCGGCAATGCCTTCATGCGCACCGCGCAGGCGCCGGGCACGACATCGAGCGACGCGCTGCACACGCTGTCCGACGTGGGCGCGCATTGGCTGGGTGGCTTGCTCGCGCATGCGCGCGGCGCGGCGGTCTTCGGCACGCCCACGATCAACGGCTACGGCCGCTTCAGGCCCAATGCCATGGCGCCCCAGTCCGTGCTGTGGGGGCGCGACAACCGCGGCGCGATGCTGCGAGTTCTGGGTGCGAGCGGCGACGCCGCGACGCGAATCGAAAACCGCGTGGGCGAACCCATGGCAAACCCGTACCTGTACATCGCTTCGCAGATTCACTGTGGTCTGAGCGGCCTGCGCCAGCGGCTCGATCCGGGGCGCGCCACCGACTCGCCATACGGCCAAGGCACGCGCCTGCCGGCGAGCCTGGGCGAGGCACTCGAGGCGTTGCAGGGCGACGCCACGCTGCGCGAGGCGTTCGGCGCAGCCTTGTCGAGTCTGTACGCACGCATCAAACGCAGCGAACTCGAGCGCCACGCCGCCGCTCAAGACCCTGACGAATGGATGCGCCGCGAATACTTCGGGCGCTTCTGAACTGGCTCGCGAGCGACAATCGCGCCCGCGCATTCAAGAACGATACGAATGTCATCCCGGCGAACGCCGGGATCCACTGCTGGCCAAGTCGCCCTC
>JANNKM010000369.1:0-5998 GCA_031396305.1 Rhizobacter sp. | reverse complement strand
ACATCATCGAGCAAGTCGGTGTCACCTGCGTGATGGTCACGCACGACCAGGAAGAGGCGATGACGATGGCCTCGCGCATCGCCGTGATGAGCGAAGGCAAGGTGCTGCAGATCGGCGCCCCCAACGACATCTACGAGACGCCTGCCACACGCTTCGTCGCCGACTTCATCGGCAACGTCAACATGATGGAGGGCCTGCTGACGGAAGACCAGCCCGACCACTGCGTGATCGACTGCAGGGACCTGCGCCATTACGTCGGCCACGGCATCACCGGTACGCAAGGCATGGCGGTGACGGTCGCGGTGCGGCCGGAAAAGATCCACCTGTCGCGCCACGAGCCGCCTAAAGAGTCCACCGGCGGCGACTTCAACCGCGCGCGCGGCAAGGTGAAGAACCTGTCGTACTTCGGCAGCTTCACCGTTTACCAGCTCGAGCTTGATGGTGGCCGTTTGCTCAAGGTGAGCCAGAACAACACGCAGCGGCATCGCGACGACGAACTGACCTGGGGCGACGAAGCCTGGGCGCATTGGTCTCGCCAGTCGCAAGTGGTGCTCACCCAATAGGCCGCGGACGTGAAACTGCACAAGCTTCGCAGGTTGGGGAAATGGCTGACCAGCGGCCGCACCGCAGTGATCGGCGTGCCCTACCTGTGGCTCATCGCCTTCTTCGTCGTGCCGTTCCTGATCGTCATGAAGATTTCGGTATCGGAGTCCGAAGGCGTGAACTTCAAGGATGTGCTGACGGTGCGGGATGGTCTGCTGCAACTGACCGTCAAGTTGTCGAACTACGTGTTCCTGACGCAAGACGATCTGTACTTCAAGACCTATGTGTCGAGCATCAAGTACGCCGCGGTCACGACCGCGCTGTGCCTGGCGATCGGTTACCCCTTCGCGTATTTCATGGCGCGCGCCAAGGCATCGATCCAGCCGGCCCTGCTGATGCTCGTGATGCTGCCATTCTGGACGTCGTTCTTGCTGCGCGTCTACGCCTGGAAAGGTTTGCTCGCCGAACATGGCTGGGTGGCGGAAATTCTGACCTTCTTGCGCATTGACCACCTGCTGCTCGCCGCGGACATGATTCCCGCGCTCGGCAAATACATGAACTCGCCGTTTTCGCTGGTGCTCGGCATGGTGTACACCTACCTGCCGTTCATGATCCTGCCGCTGTACGGCAACCTCGTGAAGCTCGACCTGCGCCTGCTCGAGGCCGCGTCCGACCTCGGCGCCACGCCGTGGGTCGCATTCTGGAAAGTCACGGTACCGTTGTCCAAGGCTGGCATCATTGCCGGCTCGATGCTCGTCTTCATTCCCTGTGTTGGCGAGTTCGTCATTCCCGAGCTGTTGGGCGGCCCGCAAACGCTGATGATCGGCCGCGTACTGTGGGACGAGTTCTTCAGCAACAACGACTGGCCGATGGCCTCCACCGTTGCCGTCGTGATGGTGCTGCTGATCCTCGTGCCGCTGGCGATCTTCAACCGCTACCAGGCGAAAGCGCAGGAGGCACGACGGTGAGTGGGGGCAAGACGCTGTTCGGGCCGGCTTTCGCACGCGGGTTTGGCAAGGTGTGGCTCGGCTCGGGCTTCGTGTTCCTCTACCTGCCCATCATCGCCCTGGTCATCTACTCGTTCAATGACTCGGCGATCCCGAATCGCTGGGCCGGCTTCACGCTGAAGTGGTACGCCGCCCTGGCCGACGACCGCGAAATGATTGCCGGCCTGTGGCTGAGCCTGCGCATCGCTTTCTTCACCGCCTGTGCCTCCGTCGTGCTGGGCACGCTCGCCGCGTTCGCACTCGTGAAGTACAAGCGCTTCGGCGGTCGCACGCTGTTCAGCGGCATCGTCAGCGCGCCGCTCGTGATGCCCGAGGTCATCATCGGCCTGTCGCTGCTGCTGATGCTGGTGTCGGTGCAACGCGCGCTCGGATTCCCCGAGCGCGGCATGTTGACGATCTGGCTCGGCCACCTTCTGCTCGGCATGGCCTACGCCACGGTGGTGGTGCAGGCGCGCTTGCAGGATTTGAATCCGCAGCTCGAAGAAGCCGCGATGGACCTCGGTGCCCGGCCATGGCAGGTGTTCACCCTGGTGACGCTGCCGATGATCTCGGAATCCTTGCTGTCGGCGTGGCTGCTGACGTTCACGCTGTCGCTCGACGATGTCGTGCTGTCGGCGTTCCTGTCAGGCCCGGGCGCGACAACCATGCCGCTGGTGATTTTTTCGCGCGCGCGTCTGGGCCTGAACCCGAGCGTGAATGCCGTGGCCACGCTGATCGTGCTCGTCGTCACGATCGCCGTGGTGATCGCAAGCCTAGCGATCGTGCGCGCCGAGCGCAAGCGCGCGCAAGACATTGCCGCGGCAGCACGCGGCGGCTGAATCTGCTCATCCCTACCGATTGACAACAAGAGGAGAACCCGATGACCCATCGTCACCCATGCGAACGCCGCCAGACCGCCATCGCGCGAGCCATTGCCCTTGCGTTTCTGGCAGTCGCCGGCAGCGCATCGGCGCAAAGCAACGCCGATCTGATGCGCGAGATTCAGGCACTCAAAGCGCGAGTCGCCGAGTTGGAGGGCAAGCAGGGCCGCCCCACGGGCGCCGCGACAGGCGCGCAGTGGGGCATGACTCCCGAACAGGCGGCAGAGTTCAACCGCATCGCCGTCAAGACCGAGGCGATGGAAGACGCGCGCGACGCATCGGGCCTGAAACTGCTGAAGATCTCGGGCTACATGGACCCGACCTTCATCTACAACAAGCGCCAGAACCGCGCCGGTTTCCAGTTCTTGAACGCCGTGAGTGACGACGGCTACAACTACGACAACTCCTACTTCGGCGCGGCCGTGATCGACTTCCAGAAAGAGACCGACAGCGGCACGAAGTGGCGCTTGACGCTGGCGCCGAATCGTGGCGTAGGCGCGGTGTTTGACGGGCGGTCGCCCGTTCACGAAGCCAGCGTCTCGGTGCCGCTGACCGATTTGCAAACGCGCTTCATCGCCGGGCAGATACCCGACTGGTCGGGGTATGAGTATTTGCAGCCGACGCTGAACAAGCTGATCACGCACAACCTGCTGTTCGACTTCACCTTGCCCACCGCCTACACCGGCGCCGGCCTGGAAGTCACGAGCGGCAAGTGGATCGTGAAGGGCATGCTCGCGAACATGAATGCGAGCAAGCGAACTTCGGGCAACAAGACGCCCGTTGTGACCTATCGCGTCGACTATTCGCGCGGAGAGTTCCAGGGCTTCGGGTTTGCGGGTGTGCACGGCAAGGCGGCGAATTTCGCCGACGTGAACGGCGTTGACTCTGCCCTCCATCTGTTCGAGGTCGACGCTTACTTCATTCGCGGCGACTGGACAGCGCAGGGCCAGCTCAGTGCCGGCAAGCACAAGAATGCGGCGATCGTTCCCGATCCCCTCACAGGGGCGTTGCGTGACGCGAGCTGGTGGGGTGCGTCGGGCCTCGTGGCGCACAAGTTCACGCCGCGCATTGAAGGCACGACGCGCCTGGACTATGTGAACAACAAGAAGAACGGCGGGGGCCTGCTCGGCTATACAGGCTATTACGACACAGCGACGGTGACTTTCGGCGACTACCGCAATGGCATTGGCGCAGACCCGACGATCGGCTGCGAACTTGATCCGACGCCCGACGCTTGCAACAAGGGCGCCAATCGCATGGCGCTGACCTTCGGCGCCAGCTGGCTGTTCAACCTGAACACCACATTCAAGGCTGAGTACCGCATCGACCGCGCGAGTCGGCCGGTATTCCTGGACGTGAAGCGCAGCACCGCGGCCGGAACAAACCTGTACTCCAAGTCGAACCAGATGTTCGGCGCGTCGGTGCTCGTCGCCTTCTGACCACGAGGTCGAGTTGAACCATCCTGCCCCCGACTGGCACGCCGCAGCGAAGAATTTGCGCATTGACGGGCGCGCCGTGATCGCCGGTCAGCGCTGCTGCGCGTTGTCCGGGCAGACTTTTGACAGCCTCTCGCCGATCGACGGTCGCACCCTGGCAGCGGTGGCGCGCGGCCAAGGCGCCGACATCGACGCCGCGGTGGCGTCGGCGCGCCAGGCCTTCGACGACAAACGCTGGGCCGGCCAGGGCCCCGCAGCGCGCAAGAAGGTGCTGCAGCGCTTTGCCGAGAAGATCCTCGCCGCAAGAGACGAGCTTGCACTGCTCGAGACGCTCGACATGGGCAAGCCGATCCGCTACAGCCTGGCCGTCGATGTCGGCGCGACGGCGCGCTGCATCGCCTGGTACGCCGAAGCCGTGGACAAGGTCTACGACGAGATCGCGCCCACCTCGCGCAGCGCCCAGGCGCTGATCCAGCGCGAGCCGATGGGTGTGGTCGGCGCGATCGTGCCGTGGAACTACCCGATGATCATGTCGGCGTGGAAACTCGGGCCGGCGCTGGCCATGGGCAACAGCGTTGTGCTGAAACCCAGCGAAAAGTCGCCGCTCACCGGCCTGCGGCTGGCCGAACTGGCGCTGGAGGCCGGCCTGCCCGAAGGCGTGTTCAACGTGGTTCCGGGCTATGGCCATGAGGCTGGCGAGGCGCTTGCGCTGCACATGGACGTTGACGCGATCGGCTTCACCGGCAGCACGCGCGTCGGCCGAATGATGCTGGAGTACGCGGGGCGCAGCAACCTCAAGCGCGTCTACAACGAACTCGGCGGCAAGTCGGCATTCCTGGTGTTCAATGATTTCGCCGACATCGAACGCGCCGCCCAAACCGTTGCCGGCAGCATGTTCTTCAACCAGGGCGAGAGCTGCAACGCGCCGTCGCGCGTGCTCGTGCAGCGAAACATCGCCGATCGGTTTGTCGAACTGATCGCCGCGCAAGCGCCGAAGTACCAGCCGGGCGACCCGCTCAATCCGACGACGGAAATGGGCGCGATCGTCGATCAGACGCAGTTGACCACGGTGCTGGGCTACATCGAAGCCGGCCGCCTCGAGGGTGCGCGCCTGGCCTGTGGCGGCGCGCAGGTGCGGGCAGAAACGGGCGGCTACTTCGTTCAGCCGACCGTGTTCGACAGCGTGACGAACCAGATGCGCATCGCACGCGAAGAGATCTTCGGGCCCGTCATGTCGGTGATCCGCTTCGACACCGAAGCCGAGGCGGTTGCGCTGGCCAACAATTCCGCGTATGGTCTGCAAGCCAGCGTGTGGAGCGACAACATCAACCGCGCGCACCGCGTCGCGCGCGAGCTGCGGGCCGGCACGGTGCATGTGAACCAGTACGATGAAGACGACATCACAGTGCCTTTCGGCGGCTACAAACAAAGCGGCAATGGCCGCGACAAGTCGCTGCACGCCTTCGACAAGTACACCGAGCTGAAAACCACCTGGATTCGAATTGACTGACTTGCCGGGGCGACCATGAAGGACTTCAAGGATCGGCTCGCCGCCGAGGGAGTTCACACGCTGATCGCCCAGTTCACCGACATCCACGGCGTCGCCAAGGGCAAGCTCGTCCCGCTGGTGAATGCCGATGCCCTGTTGGCCGACGGCGTGGGTTTTTCCGGCCCGTCGATCTGGGGAACCGGCCTGCCACGCACCGGCCGGCGCGCCGAATACTACGCCCGCGGCAGCGCGAGCACGGCTCGAGCGCTGCCATGGATGCCGGGTTACGCCCGCATTGCCTGCGACGGCTTTGTTGACGGCGAACCGTTCGACGCCTGTCCACGCCAGGTGTTGCGGCGCCAGCTCGAGCGCTTGCGCGAGCGCGGCTGGTTCCTGCAGACCGGGATCGAACCCGAGTTCTTCTTGCTGCGGCGCGAGGGCAACGGCTACGTGCCCGCCGACCCGCACGACCAACTTGCCAAGCCCTCCTACGATCTGAAAAGCCTGCCACGCCGGAGCGGCTTTCTTGCCGAGCTGGTGGTGGGCCTTCAGGCCTGCGGCCTTGACGTGTTCCAGATCGACCATGAAGACGCGCATGGCCAGTACGAGGTGAACTTCATCCACGCCGACGCGCTGACCAGCGCCGACAACCTGATGCTGTTC
>JANNKM010000352.1:0-3112 GCA_031396305.1 Rhizobacter sp. | reverse complement strand
TGAGCCTGACACGCTGAGCAGGCATGAGCGAAAAACTCTTGAATGTCATCCCGGCGAACGCCGGGATCCACCCTTTGCCGCGCTCCACTGTCCTGGATCCCGGCGTTCGCCGGGATGACAGTCGCTCAGGCTCTCAGACCGCGCGCAGGCGCGCGGAGCCGGCCAGGCCGTCGAAACAGGTGGACAACAGCATTTCGATGATCTGCTCGTCGCTGTGGTTGCCGCTCGCCTTGAGCAGACTCAGCACCGGGTCGCAGGCGCGCGCGAAGAGCGTGTAAAGAATGACCTCGGGCGGCAGCTTGCGGTTCAGGTGGCCGGCTTTCTGCGCGGCGGTGATCCACTCGCCAAGCTTGTCGCTGACGCGAATCAGGCGGTCCAGGTAGGCCTTGTTCGCCGTCAGCGCGGCGCGCAGCGTCGAGTTCTGCGCCGGCAGCGACGGCATTTCGCCGGCGAGTTGAACTTTCATCGTCCACTCGGCGACTGCCTTCAGGCGCTCGACTGCGGTGGCCTGGGGCATGGCCTCGAGCGTGGCCAGGAACTCCAGCGTCTGGTCGAGCACCCGGATCATCGCGGCGGCGGCAAGCTCTTCCTTCGACGTGAAGTGCTTGTAAAGGCTCGCCTTGGCAATGCCGACATCGGCGGCGACTTCGTCCACCGTCATCGCGTCGTAGCCCTTTTCCGCGAGCAGGCGATTCACGGAGGCCACGATCGCACCCTCGCGCGCCTGCAGCACTTGCTCACGAAACGACACTTTGGCCATGCTCCGCATTGTATACCCATCAGAGCACCTCATGAACTCATGGTATCTTTTGATACCGAAGATTCTCATAAAGACCTTTGAGTTGCTGTGGTGAACTGATCAGTTCACAATTCAGCCTCACCAGTTCAGATCTGTTCGTTCCAACGCTCCGATCTGGCATCTCCATCCACCCGTTCTCAAAGGTACCCTGCCATGAAGAAATCTCTCGCCCTGCTTGCCCTGTCGTTCGCCGCCGTGTCGGTACAAGCCAAGGACATCGTCGACACCGCCGTCGGCGCCGGCACCTTCAAGACGCTCGCCGCAGCGCTCAGCGCCGCCGGCCTGGTCGACACGCTCAAAGGCAAGGGCCCGTTCACGGTGTTTGCGCCGACTGATGAGGCGTTTGCCAAGATCCCGAAGGCTCAACTTGATGCACTGCTGGCCGACAAGGCCAAGCTCACCGCCGTGCTGACCTACCACGTCGTTCCGGGCAAGGTGATGGCCAAGGACGTGAAGGCCGGCAAGGTCAAGACCGTGCAAGGCTCCGACCTGACGCTCGCCACCGCCGGCGGCGTGATGGTCGACGGTGCCAAGGTCACGGCAACCGACATCGTTGCCGACAACGGCGTGATCCACGTCATCGACAGCGTCGTGATGCCCAAGTAACGGTAGAGCCGCGGAAGACTTCGCAAAAGATGTTCCTTGAATGCCTTGCGAAACCTATCTGCGGCCACCTTGGCGGCAATGTCTTCGGTCGCGTCGATTGAGACCAGCTGCGCAGCGCCGTCGAACGCGCCGCGATCACTACGCACGGCGAGCCTGTCTTTTCGCGCTACGACGCGCCCTACGTGCCGCCTTTTCTGCGGCGCAACGAAATCTGGCTCGAGGTGACGCAAGCGTCCCCCTCGTATTCACTTTCTGACCCCTCACCTGTTGGAGATCGATGATGATGAACTGGTTCAAGACTGCTCTTGCCGCGGCGGCCCTCGCCCTCGTGTCGGCCTGCGGTGGCAGTGACGATCCCCCGCCGCCGCCGGGAACCTTGGCGCAAGTGGCCACCGCGAACGGATTCACTGCGCTCGTCGCGGCGGCGACCAAAGCCAACCTCGTGCCCGCGTTGAGCGCCAGCACCTCCAACCTCACTGTGTTCGCACCCACCGATGCGGCATTCAACACGATGGCGACGTCGCTGGGCTTCGCGAATGCCACAGCCATGGTGACGGCCCTTGACGGAGCGACGCTGGAGAAGATCCTGCAATACCATGTGCTGCCGACGAAGAAACTCGCTGCCGATCTGGTGGCGGCCGGCGCGACTTCGTCTCAGGCGACGCTGTACAACTTCGAGGGCGCAGCGACGACGCTCGCCTTGAACACCACATCGGGCGTGAAGATCACCGATGAAGTGCTCAACCAGGCCACGGTAGCGACGCCGAATGTGGCCGCCAGCAATGGCGTGATTCACATCATCGACCGCGTGCTCGTTCCGCCAGGGGTGCTGAACGTCGTGCAGATGGCACAGCTCAACCCGACGTTCTCCGTGCTCGTCGAAGCCGTCGTCGCAGCGAATCTGGCCACCACGCTGAGCGGCGCCGGCCCCTTCACGGTGTTCGCGCCGACCAACGACGCATTCACCGCCGCCTTGACCGAACTCACCCTGACGAAGGCGCAATTGCTCGCCAGCCCGGGCCTTGCGGGAATCCTGACCTACCACGTCGTCGCGGGCAACGTGCGTGCCGCCGCCGTCGTCGCCCTGCCCAAACCTGCCAGCGTCACCACCTTGCAAGGCGAGGCTTTCACGGTCGGCACGACGCTGCAGATCACCGACGCCCGCGCCCGTGTTGCCAGCCTGGTCGCCACCGACGTGATCGCCAGCAACGGCGTCATCCACGTGATCGACAAGGTACTGCTGCCGGCTCCCTGACCCGCGTTCTGAAACTACCCAATCGAAGGAGAGACACACATGAAGTATTGGATGAATGTGATGCTTTCAGCCGCGAGCGCTGGGCTGATCGCCGCGTGCGGCGGCGGATCGGACAGCCCTGCCACGGCGCCGACCGAGCAGAGCCTGGCCGTCGCGGCGAATGCCGAACCCAGCGCCAGCGAATTCATGAAGATGGCGCAGGCCGCCGGCACCACCGAAAGGATGAGCGCCGACGGCCAGCTGACGCTGATCGCGCCGAGCAATGAGGCGCTCGCGGAAATGCGCGCCGAGGTCGACGATCTGATGCTGCCGGCGAACCGCGAGCAGTTGCAGGACTTCGTCGAGTCTCACCTGGTACCCAAACGCATGCTCGCTCGCGACATGAAGACGGGCGTTGAAACCTCGCTGACCGACAACGAACTGGAAGTCGAAGTCGAGTCAGGCGATGATGG
>JANNKM010000335.1:0-14184 GCA_031396305.1 Rhizobacter sp. | reverse complement strand
TCGCCCAGCCCGAGTGCGGCTTCCGCCAGAGTCGGCGCGTGCCATTCGTCGCGCAACGCGGGCGGCACCGCGTTCAATTGGGCAGTCACGGCCTCGGCCACTTGCGCCGGTTGCAGGTCGGGAGCGATCCGCACGCCCAGGCGACGCGCCCGCGCCAGCAATGCGACCAGATTCACCCCATGCCAGGTGTTGGCCGGGTTGTCCTCGAAAGGCTTGCGGTAGATCGCGATCGCCTGCTTCAGCGCGTCGCGCGCGCCGTCGCTGGTCTTGTCGGCGGCGTCGAAGAACACCTGCTTGTGCGCACGGCCGAGCAGGCCGGTGGTTTCGGCGTACTCCGGGTCGCTGCGCGGCACGCGGGCGGCGAGTGCCTTCAAGACGTCGATCGCGGCGGTGACCCAGCCCTGCTCGATCAGGCATTGCGCATAGAGGCGCCGGTTGCGCGCGTCGGATGGCATGCGCCGGCTGATGGCCTCAGCCAACTTGCCCATCGGCGCATAGAGCCGTGCGTTGCGCAGTTCGAGCACCAGGTCGCGGGCGCGCGCCAACTCGGTGTCCGAGCCCAGACCCTGCACGCGCTGTAAAGCCTGCTCGGCCTGTGCCCGAAGTTGGTCGATCGTGTCGGCGGACACGCTCTAACCCTTGAGCAGCCCGCGCAAGGCCTGGCAAAACGCCGGCTGACGCAGGTACTTCGTCGCCGAATGGCGCCATGCGCCGCTGTTCTGCACGACCTGGTCGATCACGACCGGGTTGCCGCCGCGGCTGAAGTCGTTGCTCAACTGCGGATCGAACCCGCACACCGGATCCAGCCGGTCGAACAGGTTGAACCAGCGGCCGCGCAGCCGCTCGTGGGGAAAGCCGTCGCCACGGCTCCAGCCGGGTTGCAGCTGGTCCTGCACTTCGTCAAGCCCGAGCGGGCTGCCGATCGTGATCAGGCCGTCCACCGGCGCGCAGCCAGCCAGGCGCTTGACGCAGTCGTACGCGATCACCGTGCCCATGCTGTGCGAGACCACGACGTGCGGCCCGGTGATGCCCGGCGCAGCGAGCGCCTCGACGAAGCGTTTGCGGATCGTCTGCTGGATGCGCACCGCCGGCTTGCCCGGGGGGCCGAACTCCTTGTCGAACAAGTAGTGATGCACGTCGCGCAGCAGCACCGACATCAACGGCTTCTTCAGGAACCAAGGCAGCGGCACGCGTTCGAGCGCGCCCGCTCCGCTTCCAACAGCGGCTGGGGCCCTGGACGCCGCGGCGGCGTCGATCTCGGCGTCGCTCAGCGTCGTGAGACGGCGGCGCATCGCTTCGATGAACGCCGCTTCCTGCGCATTTGCGGGCACCGGCAACTCGGCGCCACCGCCGGCGTCGATGGCCTGTGGCGTGTTCTCCAGCACGCCTTCGTGGGCGGCAAGGTCGGGGTCGGGCGCTTCGTACATCAGGTCGGCCCAGTAGACCAGCGAACTTGTCACGCCCAGGTCCCCGAGCGGCAGCGGCTCGGACGCTTCAGCCAGCGTGCGTTTCCAGATGCCGAGCAGGTCTTCAGCAGCAGGCTTGTTGGCGATGCCGTGGATGAAGGTCACGTGGGGCATGAGTTGATCTCCTTTCACTCTTTGATCGAAGGGTCATCGCCGATGTCGGGTACGCGGGCAATGTAGCCGGCGTCGCCGAAGTCCAGCCGCACGGCCGACTCGTACCCGGGCAGCCCGACCTCCCTGCGCAGGGCATTGAGCCGGTTCATCCAGCCCTTGAGGAATACGGCGAGTTTGGGGTTTTTCTGCGTCAGGCCGATGTAGAAGGCCTCGCGCCGCTTGCAGTAGTCGGCCACCACGGTGCCGGCGTCGCAGCCTGCCACGGCGCGCTCGGTGCCGGGACCGAAGTCGCCGTCCACGCCGCAACCCACGGCGCCTTGCAGGAAGCGCACCGCCCGGCCCACTCCCATGTTGACCGCGGTGTCGAACTGCACCATGTCCAGCGGCGTTTCGAGCCGGTCACAGCGCGGCGGCAGCCAGTAGTCGGTGGCGTAGATCGCGTCCACTTCGGCGGGTTCGATGCCCTTCACATCGCGCGCCGGCTGACCCTGGCGCTCGCGCCAGGCGTCGTAGACCTTCTGCGTCACGCCCCGGTTCGTGCGGCCGCCGGGGTCGTTTGGGTGGTCGACAAAACCACCCTCCCAGCGGAGCACGAAGGCCAATGCGGTGCCGAAAGCAGGTGTGGACATGGCGGCTCTCCTTGGCGCGCGATCTTGCTCCGTTCGAGGGTTCGGTGTCCAGCCCTGTAGCAGAATGCGTGGCCTCGAACCTCACCAGGATCCGGCGGATCAAGGGCAATTTGCATGCAGCACGCCTGCACCCAAGCTTGGCGCATCGTCTCGGTGGCGAATTGACCCTGCCTTTCCCATGAAACCCCACGCCTTCGTCGCCATGCCCTTCGGCACCAAGCCGAACCACGAAGGCACGCCCATCGACTTCGACCGCGTCTACGCCGAGCTGATCAAGCCCGCGCTCGAAGACGCCGGCT
Source organism: Rhizobacter sp. (assembly GCA_031396305.1). GTDB lineage: Bacteria > Pseudomonadota > Gammaproteobacteria > Burkholderiales > Burkholderiaceae_C > JAEMQF01. The sequence goes on along the minus strand of JANNKM010000335.1, from coordinate 11,676 downwards.
GCGAAGTGTTCCGCGCCGACGAGGAACTGCGTGCCGGCGACATCCGCACCGACATGTTCCAGGAACTGCTCGTCGCCGATCTGGTGCCCGCCGACCTGACGCTCGACACCCCCAACGTCTGGTACGAGCTCGGCGTGCGCCACGCGCTGCGCGCGCGCGGCGTGGTGCTCGTGCAGGGGCCGCGGCCGTCGCAGCCGTTCGACATCTACACCGACCGCAAGCTCCGCTACCGGCTGCAGGGCGGCGCACCCGATCCGGCAACGCTCGACGCCGACCGCAACGCGCTCGCGGCGATGGTGCGCGCGACGCTCGACGCCTCGAGCGCGCGCGTCGTGAGCCCGGTCTACACGCTCCTCGACCACTTGCGCGAGCCGCAGTGGCGCGAGCTGCTGCTCGCGCAGCGCAATCAGTTCAGCGCGGCCTACGAGGCGTGGCAGAGCCGCATGGAAGTGGCGCGGCAGAAGAGCCGCGTCGGCGACATCCTCGTGCTCGCCGACGAGACACCGACGCAGGCGCTGTGGCTCGAGGCACGCCGCGCCGCAGGCAACTGCCTGGTCAAGCTGCGCCACTTCGACTTCGCGCTCGAGCAGTTCGACGCCGCGCTGGCGTTTCGACCCGAGGACAAACCGAGCCGCGAGAAGAAGGCGGTGTGCCTGGGGCGCCTGGGCCGCTACGAAGAAGCGCGCGAGTGGACCCGCCGGCTCGCGCAGGACTATCCGAACGACGCCGAAGCCTGGGCGCTCGCCGGCCGGGTGGAGAAGGACAACTGGATTCAGCGCTGGCGCCAGCCCGACGCCACACCGGCACAGATGCGCACTGCGGCTGCCGCCGAAGAAGCGAGCCTGCTTGAGGCGGTTCACCCGTACCACAAGGCCTTCATCGCCGACCCGTCGCACTTCTACTCCGGAATCAATTCGCTGACGCTGCACCTGCTGCTCGAGCACCTGGGCGGCGCGCCGAACAAAACGGTGGTCGACAACCTGATCGGCGGCGTGCTGTGGGCGAGCCTGAGCGCCCAGCAGCGCGACGCCATGGACTACTGGGCGCGCGCCAGCTACGCCGAGCTGTGCCTGCTGGTGAACCCGAAAGACTCAGTGATCCGCGAATACCGTGCCACGGTGGCTGCCGCGAATCGCGACTGGTTTGCGCTCGACTCGACGCGGCAGACGCTCATGCTGTTGCGCGACCTGGAATTCCGCCCGGACGAGACCGCGGCCGCGCTGGCGATCGTCGATGCCGAAATCCAACGCGCCGCGCCGCCGTTCGCGCCGCGCCAGGTGCTGCTGTTCTCGGGCCATGTCATCGACGCTCCGGGGCGCGACCCGCCACGCTTTCCCGCCGACAAAGAGGGTGCGGCGGCAAGCCGCATTGCGCAGGAACTCGACAGAATAGACGCCGGCGCCGGCGACCTCGCGCTGTGCCAGGCCGCCGCGGGCGGCGACCTGTTGTTCCTCGAGGCGTGCCGGCAGCGCGGCGTGCGCTGCCAGATCATGCTGCCGTTCGACGAGCCCCAGTTCATCGACCAGTCGATCATTCCGGCCACGCACGGCGAGCAATGGCGCGAGCGTTACTTCGCTCTCAAGGCGCAGGTGAAGGATGCGCCACGTGTCATGCCCGCTGAACTTGGGCCGTTGCCCAAGGGCGTCGATGCGTACGAGCGCTGCAACTTGTGGCTGCTGTACACCGCGCTCGGTTGGGGCGTGGACAAAGTGCGCTTCGTTTGCCTATGGAACGGTGGCGGGGGCGACGGGCCGGGCGGAACGAAGCACATGCATGACGAGGTGAAACGGAGAACCGGCCGCGTGCAGTGGATCGACGTAAGGACGCTTTAGGCTCCGCCGTCGAAGTTGCTTGGAGGTTCGCCAGAAGTTGCGCGACTGGCGCTGTATGGACTTGTCGCGTCTTGCCGTTAGAGGGATTGCATCGCTTGCGCAAGCGTGTAGAGTTTCCTTGGCCATCAACCCAAGGAGATTCGAAATGGAACATCGGCATCCGAGATACGGCCAGCCTACGACTGGATCGGTCCACTCGCTGTTTGTGGCCGCTGCGGCAGTGGCACTCGCAACAGGCTGCGCCGACATGAAGATGCCTGGAAGCTCGTCATCGAGCAGCAGTTCGAGCAGCACGGCAGCGGCACCACCACCACCGCCGGCGCCGGCGCCGGTGAAGAAATCGACCGCGGGAATGAACGCCAACGGCGAGGTCGTCGATTCGAAGAAGGTCGAGGCAGGCAGCGGAGTCAGAGTCAAGGGCATCAACGATTGGGAAGGCGAGATCACGGGCAAGCCTGGGCCTGGCAGCAAGTTCACGAAGTTGCAGATCGGCATGGGAACGCGCCAGGTCGTCGATCTCGTGGGCCAGCCCACCGACCAGGGTGCTTATGCGACCGGCAAGGCGTGGATTCCCTGGTACTTCGGCAGCGACAAGGTTCGTTTCGAACATGTGCACAAGGGCCAGGGCCGTCTGATCTTCGCCAGCCCGGGCGGCATGGACTACAGCACCGGCAACCTCATCTGGATCATTCACAACCCGAACGAGCCGGGCTATCGTTGAGGGGTTGAGGGCGTCCCAGCCCTGTGCAGCGGCAGGCAGTGAGTACCCTGTCAGTGCGGCGTATTCTGTTGGGTATGGCGCTGGCCTTGTGCTGCGGTATCGCCGCGGCACAGGCAAACGGGTTGGCGCATGCCGAATCGTCAGCGCCCGCCACTGACCAAACGCTGCACGGTCAAGCCCTCCTGAAGGCACTTCAGGTGGGTGGACTGGTCATCTATTTCCGCCACACTGCCACCGACTTCTCGCGCAACGATGCCGCGATGCAAGGCTACGCCGATTGCGCGAATCAGCGCCTGCTGTCGGCGCAAGGGCGCGAAGACGCCGCCCGGCTCGGGCGCGACATTCGGGGGCTGGACCTTCGGAGCATCGACGCCTCGGAAGTTCTGGCCAGCCCGATGTGCCGCACCATGGAACACGCCAAGCTGATGTTCGGCCGCGCGACGCCGACGCCCGAACTGCGTGAGGGGCAGGGCGGCGACTATCCGGAACTGAAGCGCCTGCTCGCCGCCCCCGTGGCCAAGGGCAGAAACCGCTGGATCGTCGGCCACGGCAATCCGTTTCGGGCCGTGGCCGGGCCGCCGCATCTGGCTGAGGGCGAAGCCGCGATCATTCGGCCGGGGTCGACGCGCTGGACCGTGCTGGCGCGGCTCAGCGTCGATCAATGGGCGGGGCTGGCGCCGCGCTGACCCCGCGCGCTTCTCACGCTCAGGCCGGCACCGCGGGCAAGCCCGAAAGCGCCATCGCCAGCTCGGCTTCGTCGTACTCCTGATCGACGAGCTGGCCCGCCGCGTACGCGCTGTACGCCGACATGTCGAAGTGGCCGTGACCGCACAGGTTGAACAGGATCACCTGCGAGCGGCCCTCGCGTTTGCAGCGCAACGCTTCATCGATCGCGCCGCGCACCGCGTGGTTCGCTTCCGGTGCGGGAACGATGCCTTCGGCGCGCGCGAACAGGACGCCGGCCTCGAAACACGCGACCTGGTGGTACGCCTTGGCCTGGATGATGTCGAGTTGCGCGAGGTGCGACACGAGCGGCGCCATGCCGTGATACCGCAGCCCCCCGGCGTGAAAGCCAGGCGGCGTGAACGTGGAGCCGAGCGTATGCATCTTCGCCAGCGGCGTCAGATGCGCGGTGTCACCGAAGTCGTAGGCGTACGTGCCGCGCGTCAGCGACGGGCACGCTGCCGGCTCCACCGCGACGATGCGGCGCTTCTTGCCGCCGCGCAACTGCTGGCCGATGAAGGGGAAGGCGATGCCGGCGAAATTGGAGCCACCTCCGGTGCAGCCGACGATCACGTCGGGGTCGTCGCCCGCCATCTCCATTTGCAGCATCGCCTCCTGGCCAATGATGGTCTGGTGCATCAGCACGTGGTTCAGCACCGAGCCGAGCGAGTACTTGGTGTCGTCATTCGTTGCCGCCACTTCCACCGCTTCCGAGATCGCAATGCCCAGCGACCCCGGGTGGTTCGGATTCTTGGCCAGGATCGCGCGGCCCGAGTTCGTCTCGTTCGACGGCGAGGCGATGCAGCGCGCGCCATAGGTTTCCATCAGGGCGCGCCGGTAGGGTTTCTGGTCGTATGACACGCGCACCTGGAATACGGTGACGTCGATGCCGAACAGGGCGCCGGCAAAGGCGAGCGCCGAACCCCATTGCCCGGCGCCAGTTTCGGTGCTGAGCTTCTTGATGCCGGCCTGCGCGTTGTACCAGGCCTGCGGTACGGCGGTATTGGGCTTGTGCGAACCGGCAGGCGACACGCCTTCGTACTTGTAGTAGATCTTCGCCGGCGTCTGCAATGCCTTCTCGAGGCGATGCGCACGCACCAGCGGTGAGGGCCGCCACAGGCGAAACACTTCGCGAACCGGTTCAGGAATGGGGATTTCACGCTCGGTGCTGACCTCCTGCATGATCAGCTCCATCGGGAACAGCGGCGCCAAGTCGTCCGGACCGACCGGCTGCATCGTTCCAGGGTGCAGAACCGGCGGCGCCGGGACGGGCAGGTCGGCGGCGATGTTGTACCAGTGCTTCGGCAGCTTGCTCTCGTCGAGCAAGAACTTGGTCTGTGCGCTCATGAGATCCTCCGTATTGGGCAATTGGGCAAACCGCCCAAGGGGTTCCATCGTAGGCCCCATGGTGGGGCATGCGAAATGCTCGCTTGCCCGGGGGCTGCTACACCCGCCTCAGGCGGGCACCAGAACCGGGCTGCCCAGCGAACGCAACACATCGCGGATCGCCTGGGCGCGGTCTTTCACCAACGGCGTATCGCGCTCGATGCGCAATTTATCGTTGCCGGCGAGCTTGATGTGGCGGTTCTTCTGCACGAGTTCGATGATGCGCTGTGCATCGACAGGGGCGTTGGGGCGGAAGCTGATGACCATCAACTTTGCCGCGGCGTCGATCTTGCTCACGCCGTACGGCTTGGCCAGGACGCGCAGGCGATGCACGTCGAACAGGGTCTGGCCCTGAGCGGGGAGTTTGCCGAAGCGGTCGGTGATTTCCTCCAGCAGTGCGTCGATCTGCTCGGGCTTTTCCACCGTTGCCAGGCGCTTGTAGAGGTTCAGTCGCGTATGCACGTCGCCGCAGTAGTCGTCGGGCAACAGGGCAGGGGCGTGCAGGTTGATTTCTGTCGTGGCCGACAGGGGAGACAGCAGATCGGGTTCGCGCCCCGCCTTGAGTGAGCGCACCGCTTCGGACAACATTTCGTTGTAGAGCTGAAAGCCCACTTCCATCATGTTGCCGCTCTGGTTTTCGCCGAGCACTTCGCCGGCGCCGCGAATTTCCAGGTCGTGCATCGCGAGGTAGAAACCCGAGCCGAGTTCCTCCATCGCCTGGATCGCGTCGAGCCGCTGCGCTGCACCGCGCGGCAGGCCTTGCACGTCGGGCACCAGGAGGTAGGCATAGGCCTGGTGATGAGAGCGCCCGACGCGCCCGCGCAGTTGATGCAGTTGCGCGAGTCCAAATTTGTCGGCGCGGCTGATGACGATGGTGTTGGCGCTGGGCACGTCGATGCCGGTCTCGATGATCGTCGAGCACAGCAACAGGTTGTGGCGCTGCGCGACGAAGTCCCGCATCACGCGTTCCAGTTCGCGCTCGGGCATCTGGCCGTGGGCGATGGCGATGCGTGCCTCGGGCAGCAGCTCGGCGAGTTTGTCGTGGCGTGCCTGGATCGTCTCGACTTCGTTGTGCAGAAAGTAGATCTGGCCGCCGCGCTTGAGTTCGCGCATCACTGCCTCGCGGATCACGCTGTTGCCCTCGTTGCGGACAAAGGTCTTGATCGCCAGGCGGCGCTGCGGCGCGGTGGCGATCACCGACAGATCGCGCAAACCCTCGAGCGCCATGCCGAGCGTTCGTGGAATCGGCGTCGCGGTGAGCGTGAGCACGTCGACTTCGGCGCGCAACGCCTTGATCATCTCCTTGTGGCGCACGCCGAAGCGGTGCTCCTCGTCGATCACGAGCAAGCCGAGCCGCTTGAAGTGGATGTCCTGGCTCAGCAACTTGTGCGTTCCCACGACGATATCGATCGTGCCGTCGGCCATACCCGCGAGCGCCGCCTTGATTTCTTTCGCTGAGCGAAAACGCGACAGTTCGGCGACCCGGACGGGCCACTTGCCGAAGCGGTCTGAGATGTTCTGGAAATGCTGTTCGGCGAGCAGAGTCGTCGGGGCGAGGATCGCGACCTGTTTGCCGCCGGTTACCGCGACGAACGCGGCGCGCAATGCCACCTCCGTCTTGCCGAAGCCCACATCGCCGCACACGAGCCGGTCCATGGGCCTGGGCGACACCATGTCCTGGATGACGGCGTGGATCGCAGCCGACTGGTCCGGTGTTTCTTCGAAGCCGAAACTTGCTGCAAAGGCTTCGTAGTCGTGTGGCGTGTAGCGAAACGCGTGGCCTTCGCGCGCCGAGCGTCTGGCGTACAGATTGAGCAGTTCCGCGGCAGTGTCGCGCACCTGTTCGGCGGCCCGGCGCTTGGCTTTCTCCCACTGCCCGGAGCCGAGCCGGTGCAGCGGTGCTTCTTCGGCGCTGACGCCGGTGTAGCGCGCGATCAGGTGCAACTGCGCGACCGGCACATAGAGCGTGGCCTTGTCGGCGTATTCCAGGTGCAGGAATTCGCTGGGTTCGGAATCGTCTCCCAGGGTGATGTTCTTCAGGCCGACGTAACGCCCGATGCCGTGGTTGACATGCACCACCGGATCGCCGACCTTGAGCTCCGACAGGTCCTTGATCAGCGCGTTGACATCGCTGACCTGTTCCTGCTTGCGCCTGCGCCGCGCGGCAGGGCGGTTCGCGAACAGTTCGGTTTCGGTGATGAACTCGAGGGCCGTCCCAGTGTCGGGCTCATCCCAGAAAAAGCCTTCGGCCAGCGGCGCGACGGCGATGGCAAAGTGCTCGGTGCCGGCGAGGAATTCTGCGAGCGAGGCCACGCTCGGTGGCTCGATGCGGTTGTCGCGCAGCAACTCCAGCAGGGTTTCGCGGCGCCCGGTGCTCTCGCCGACGATGAGCACGCGATTTCGGGTTGCGCTCAAGTGCGCCTGGAGCTTTTTCAGGGGTTCGGGTGCGCCGCGATCCACACCCAAGTCGGGCAACGGCTTTGCCCACAGGCCGTTTGATGACCCGTCTGGCTCAGCGGCTTGTGCTGGGTTCGCACTGGCGCCTGATCCGCGAACGGCAAGCGTTGCAAAGCCGCCCGTCAACGTGAACCAGGCCTCCGGCTTGAGGAACAGGTCTTCAGGCGGCAACACGGGGCGCTCGCGATCCGCCTGGAAGAACTTGTGGCGCTCGCGGGTGTCGGCCCAGAACCGGTTCAACGCGGCGTCAATCTCGCCGTGCAGCACGATCGCCGCTGAGCGAGGCAGGTAGTCAAAAAAAGTCGCCGTCGCGTCGAAGAACAGGGGCAGGTAGTACTCGATGCCGGCGCTGGCGATGCCCGCGCCGATGTCCTTGTACAGACGCGCCTTGCTCGGATCGCCCTCGATGCGTTCGCGCCAGCGCGAACGAAACGCGGTGCGCGCCGGCTCGTCCATCGGGAACTCGCGCCCCGGCAACAGGCGCACTTCGGGAACCGGGTAGAGGCTGCGCTGCGTGTCGGGGTCAAAGGTGCGGATCGAATCGATTTCATCGCCGAACAGGTCGACGCGGTAGGGCACGGCCGAGCCCATCGGGAACAGGTCGATCAGGCCGCCGCGCACGGCGTATTCGCCGGGTGAGACGACCTGCGTCACATGGGTGTAGCCGGCCAACGTGAGCTGCGCCTTCAGTGCGGCTTCGTCGAGGCGCTGCTTTTGCTTGAAATTGAAGGTGTAGGCCGCCATGAAACTCGGCGGTGCGAGCCGCACCATCGCGGTGGACGCGGGCAGCAGCACCACGTCCACATCACCCTGGGCGATGCGCCACAGCGTGGCCAGGCGCTCTGAAATCAGGTCCTGGTGCGGCGAAAAGTTGTCATAGGGCAGCGTTTCCCAATCAGGGAACACGGCGACGCGCAACTCGGGCGCGAAAAAGGGCAACTCGCCCTCCAGGCGCTGCGTGTCGGCGGGTTCGGCGCACACGATCACCGACATTGCAGCGTCCAACTTGCGCATCTGCGCAAAGCGTGCGAGCAGCAGCGCGTCTGCCGAACCACAGGGGCGGGGCACGGTGAATCGCTTTCCCGCGGTGAGCCGTGGAAGTTGCATGCTGTGGCGGGACGGTCAAGAGGGCAGAAGTGGCGCGACAAAAACAAAGTCGCCCCGCGGAGCCATTTCCCCCGGGGCGAACGAGCGTCGAATTATAGAATTCGCGCCTCGATGCCCTTGGCCCCACCCCAGATTGATGTTGCCGCGCCGCGCCTGTACGCGCTGGTGCCGTGTGCCGGTGTCGGCGAACGCGCCGCGACGGTAGCGCCCAAGCAGTACGCCATGTTGGCCGATCGCTGCGTGGTCGGCCATACCTTGCACGCCCTGGCACAGGTGCGGCGCCTCACGGCGACGCTGGTCGTTCTCAGCGCAAACGACGACATGTTCGAAAGCCACTGCCCGGAGTTCGAAGGCTGGGTCGCGCGGCGCGGCGGACCGACGCGCGCCGCGAGCGTTTCCATGGGTCTGGAAGAATTGGCGCTGCGCGGCGCGCGCGACCACGACTGGGTTCTGGTACACGACGCGGCGCGCTGCCTGTTGCAACCGGCCTGGGTGGACAGGTTGATCGACGCCTGCCTGCCCGACGGCGTGGGCGGGTTGCTCGCGATGCCGCTGGCTGACACGCTCAAGCAAGCGGCCGACGGCCGTGTTGTCGCAACGCTTGCGCGAGCCGACAAGTGGGTGGCTCAAACGCCGCAGATGTTTCGGCTCGGTCTGCTGCGCGACGCATTGGCTGGTGCGCTCGCCGACGTGACCGACGAAGCAAGCGCCGTCGAAGCCGCTGGCTACGCGCCGCGGCTGGTTCGCGGCGCCGCGGAGAACCTCAAGATTACCTGGCCTGAAGACATGGATCTCGCGAGACGACTGCTCATCGGCGCAGCGCGATCAGAGCCTTCGTGCTTGCCAGACGTTGCAAAGGCACGCCGGTGACTCCTGCAACTCCCGCGACGCTGCGCATCGGCCAAGGCTGGGACATTCACGCCCTTGTCAAGGACCGGCCCTTGATACTGGGTGGAGTAACGATCGCGCATACGCACGGGCTGCTCGGCCACTCCGACGCCGACGCCCTGTGTCACGCGATCACCGATGCGCTGTTCGGCGCCGCGGCGATGGGTGACATCGGGCATCACTTTCCCGACACCGATCCGCAGTTCAGAGGCGCAGACTCGCTGGCGCTGCTGGCCGAAGCGGCACGCCGCGTTCGGTCCCAAGGCTGGCAGATCGGCAACGTCGACAGCACCGTGATTGCCCAGGCGCCGCGCCTTGCGCCTCACATCGCCGCGATGCGCCAGCGACTGTCGCAGGCGTTGCTGGTGGACCTTGGGCAGGTCAGCGTCAAGGCCAAGACGGCCGAAGGCATGGGGCCGGTAGGGCATGGCGAAGCGATCGAAGCCAGCGCGGTGTGCCTGTTGACGCGGGCTTGAGGGCGCCCGCAGTCGGACCAATCAGCCGACGCGCTTCAACCGCATCACGACGAGCAGGCCACCATCGTCGGCATTGCTCAGCTCGAAGGTTCCACCCATGCGCTGGATCGCCTTGTCGACGATTGCAAGGCCCAGCCCTGCGCCGGTGGCCGCCGTACGCGCGGCGTCGCCACGAAAGAACGGCGTGGCCAGTTGTCCAAGTTTGGCTGGGTCCACGCCCTCGCCGAAGTCGCGCACGCTCAGGATCACCCAGGGCCCGGTGCGCGCACAGCTGACGAGCACCCGGGCAATGCCGGTGCTCGCGCTGCGGCCATAGCGGCGCGCGTTTTCGAACAGGTTCTGCAGTACGCGGCCGAGTTCGGTGGAGTCGGCCATGACCAGGGTCTCGGATGGCACACGCGAGCTGATCTGGATCTGCGTCGGGTCGCGAAATGGCGCCATCTCGCGTTCGACCAAGCTGCCCAGATCCACCGGCACGAGACGCACTTCGCCAGGGCGCGCGTAGTCCATGAACTTGTCGATGATGGCGTCGAGTTGATCGATGTCCAGCGCCATGTTGCGCTTGGCTTCTTCGTCCTGCACGCTCATCTCGGTTTCCAGGCGCAGGCGCGCAAGTGGCGTGCGCAGGTCGTGCGAGATTCCGGCGAGCATCACGGCTCGATCAGCCTCGACCTTGGCCAGTTCGCGCGCCATGCGGTTGAATCCCATGTTGACCTGACGAATTTCGCTGGTCAGCGTGGTCTCGTCCAGGCGCGAATCGAATTCACCTTCGCGGATGCGGCTTGCGGCGAACGACAGGTCGCGAAGCGGCTGATTGATGAGCCGCGCGATCGTTGCCGAGCCAAAGATCGTGGCCAGCAGGGCGATGCCCACCCACAGCGACAACGTGCTCGCGGCGATGGGTGCGACGCTGGACTTGTCGGTCTGGAGCCAGTACGGGTCGGTCTCGATCGAAAAACCCACCCACAGGCCAGGAATGCCGTTCACGGAACTCGCCACCAATGTGTCGGGCCCGAGTTGCGAGCGCAGGCCTTGGCCGATGGCGATCGTGAAGCGGTCGACTTCGTAAGGCACCCATTGGTCGTTCGGTTCGCGCGGTGCCAGCCGGACCGACTTTTGGTTCGACATGCTCTTGACCACGGCGATCCGATTGATGCCGTCGCTGGCACGCAGCGCGGCTCGAGCCAGGTTCACCAGACTCGCAATCTGGTGCGCTGCCTGCACGGCACGTGGCTCGAATTCGAGCGCCCGAAACGTCTGCACCCAGGCAAACACGCCACCCGCAAGAAGCAAAGCCAGGAGAAAGAACGTGCGCCAGAACAAGCTCAGCGCAACGAGCTTCTTCGTCATCGTCTGGATGCCGCCGGTTGCGGCCGCCGTGGTCGCGAGCATGGAATCTGCGCTAGAAGCCTGTCGGGCTTTGGGTCGGGCCCGCGTTGGGCCAGTTGGTTTTCAACCCGCGCAAGCTGTTCGCGCGAACCTTGATTGAACGATCCGGAGGGAACCCTGAACAGTCGTGCAGACCCCTCAGGACGCGCCGTCCGGTACGAACACGTAGCCTACACCCCAGACGGTCTGGATGTAGCGCGGCTGTGCGAAATAGCCGGCCAGCTCCTCGGACAGGTCCTGGACGCGAACGCCCAGCCGGCCCCGCGCGGCGGCCATGAACGGCTCGGCGTCGAAGTCGAAGCGGCCGGCCGGCATCTCGAACCTGAACGGCGCCGCCTGTGGCCCCTCGGCCTCCGGTCCGTCCTCGGGCGAACGCCGCTCGAAGCGGAAGGAGCGGCCGCCATCCCCGGGAAGTGCACGCGTCCGGGGCGAGACCTGGGCCATCTTCGGCACCTCGGGGGTCACCTCGAGCGTGACCGCGGCGCCGGCGCGCTGGACGGCCACCTTCACCGTGCGACCGGCGGGCGTCTCCTCGACCAGCCGTTCGAGCTGCCGGGCGCTGCGGACGCGTTCGCCGTCGAACGCGGTCACCACATCGCCGGCCTTGATGCCGGCCTTCTGGGCCGCGCTCTCCTTGCCGACCTCGGTGACGACCGCCCCAGCCACGCCAGGCAGCTTTTCCTTGGTCACGTCGGCG
>JANNKM010000296.1:0-6121 GCA_031396305.1 Rhizobacter sp. | reverse complement strand
GCTGCGCGCCAATCTGGGCCTGCCCTACTGGAGCCTTTCGCGATACCTCAAGCTCAAGGTCAAACGCGCGGTCAGTTACGTGAGCGACTTCGAAGCCGCGGTTGCGCGTGAGGCGCGCCGGCGCGGCGTGGACGGCGTGGTCTGCGGCCACATCCACCACGCCGAGATTCGCGATATCGACGGAATCCTCTATTGCAACGATGGCGACTGGGTGGAAAGCCTCACGGCGCTCGTGGAACACGCCGACGGTCGCCTCGAGATCGTGGATTGGTCGAAGAAACGCACCGGCGGGCACGGGCCGATTGCAGAGCACCACGTCGCACTCGCGCACGAGCCGGCGATGTAGCAGGCTGGAAGAAGTGGGCAGCCATCGGCCTGCATGATTCGCAAATCATTCAGGCCGCTGACCTTTTCTACATTTTTGGTGGGCCCTGAGTGACTCGAACACTCGACCTACGGATTAAGAGTCCGCTGCTCTACCAACTGAGCTAAGAGCCCCTGAATTTTTACGCCCGCCACGCCATGGTGCCGCGTGGATGGTGGGTTGTGCGGGACTCGAACCCACGACCAATAGATTAAAAGTCTACTGCTCTACCAACTGAGCTAACAACCCGGCAAGCCTTCAATTATAGATTTCGTCCTTCGCCCGCCGGGCCTGGCGGATCGAGCAGGGATTCTAGCGCGACGTTGGCCGCCACCATGCCGAAAGTCGCCGTCACGGTGACGCTGGAGCCATAGCCAGCGCAGTTCAATGTGCCGTCAACGCCGGCATCGCCTGCATCGCCATGAGGGCGGTGCACGGCTTCGCGTGAATAGACGCAGCGCAGGCCCATTGTTCCCTCGCGCGCCGCACCGTGCAGGTTGCGCAGGCGCTGGCGCAGCGCGGCAAGCAGCGGGTCGTGCGTGACGCGCGCCAGGTCGTCGACCTGCACCGCCTGCGGCTGGCGCTTGCCGCCCGCCGCGCCGGCGATCACCAGACGCGTTGCCGATCGAAGCGCCGCGCTGGCGATGGCTTCCTTGGCGCGCAGTTGGTCACACGCGTCGATGATCACGTCCACCGGTTGCGTCAGCAATTGCGGCCAGTTCTCGGCGTCTGCGAATTCTTCTATCGTGTGCACCGCGCAGCCCGGGTGGATGTCGGCGATTCGCGCTTGAAGTGCCACCACCTTCGCCTGCCCCAAGCTGCTGCCCAGCGCCTGCACCTGGCGGTTGATGTTGGACTCGGCGACATGGTCCAGATCAACCAGCGTGAGGGCAGCCACACCGCAGCGCGCCAGCGCTTCGGCGGCCCACGAGCCGACGCCTCCCACGCCGATGACGGCGATGCGCGCCGCGCGCACCCTGGCGTACCCTGCCTCGCCGTAGAGGCGCCGCAGGCCGCCGAAGCGGCGCTCCAGATCGGGCGCGACGTCGAGGACTGGGGCCACAGCCCTAGGGCTTGATCGACGCCAGCCGTTCCTTGCCGGCCTGCGCCGCCTCGGAGGTGGGGTAGGCCTTGGTCAGCTCGGCGAGCGTGATCCGCGCCCGCACGGGATCCTTCAGTTCGAGCTGGCAGTTCGCGATCGACAACAGCGATTCGGGCGCGCGCGGGTGGTCTGGCGACAGCGTGACGAGCTGGCGAAACGTATTGATCGCCGCCGCGTAGTCGCGCCTGCCGTATTGCGCATTGCCCAGCCAGAACAGCACCGACTCGTGAAAACCGCTCACCGGGTAGCGGCGGTCGAACGCGGAAAGTACGGTCGCCGCCTTGTCGAATTCGCCCTTGCGGAACACCGCGATGGCCTCGTCGTACAAGCGCTTCTCGTCGGGGTCGGCGAGGAATTCGCGGCCGTCCACTGTCACCTTGATGGGCTCGAACTTGCGCACCCGGTCGTCGACGCTTTGCACGATGTCTTTTTGCCTGCGCTGCACCTCGGCAAGGTCGCGCGCGAGCTGTTCGTCCTGACCGCGCAACTTGGCGTTGTCGGCGCGCAGCTGTTCGATCAGGTTGTTCAGCTCGACCATGCTGCGCTTCATCTGCTGCATCTGCTCGTTGAGCAGCGTCAACTGGGTGTTCTGCTGCGCGACCTGGCCGTTGAGCTGGGCGTTGAGTTGCGCGCTCAGCTGTGCCAGCTGTTCGACCTGGCGCGCACGGTTTTGCTCATTCACCTGGTCCAGGCGCTGGCGCAGCTCGAGGATGGCCTTGCGCGCCTCTTCGTCGTCAAACAATCCGGCGTGAGCCGGTAGCGCGACGAACAGGGCGGAGCCAGCGCCGGCAAACGCAAGGACCACGGCCAGCGGGCCGGCGAACAACCGAAGCCTGCGAAGAGTGGCGCGCATGACGAGGCCTCTCAACGGGTCGTCAGCTCGGCGCGCCGGTTCTTCGCCCACGCTGCTTCATCGCTGCCTTGCGCTGCAGGGCGCTCCTTGCCGAAACTCACGGCATCGACCTGCGCATCCTTCGCGCCGAACAGCGCGAGCGACTTCGCCACCGCCTCGGCGCGCTTCTGGCCGAGCGCGAGGTTGTATTCGCGCCCGCCGCGTTCGTCGGTATGGCCTTCGATGGCCAGGCGCTTGTTGCGGTCCACGCTGAGCAGTTTGGCGTAGGTCTCGATCGCCGGGCGGTACTCGTCGCGCACGGCGTAGCTGTCGAAGTCGAAGTACACGACGCGCGGCAGGTTGCTTGCCACGACCGGTGCCACCTTCGTCAGGTCCACCGGCGTGACGGCCGATTGAGAGGTGCCGCTCGTCGCCGCGCCCGTGCCGGAGCCGGACTGAGACCCGGCGGTCGAGCCGGAACCGGAGCCCGTTGCCGACGTCGGGCGGGTCTCCACCGGTACGTCGGCGTCAAGCTTGGTGCTGGAACACCCATAGAGCGTGGCGACGACGGCCAAACCGATCAGCGCTTGTTTCATCGAATTCATGATTCAGATCCTTTCAATGTCCAACGGGAGTCAGTCGCGACTCAGTTCTCTTGCCTCTGCCTGTCTTACCTGCCGTAAGGCCCCCACACCGGCTCGCGCACATCGGCGGTGGAGGATATCAACCGGGCCTTGATCTTGCCATCCAAGGTTGTCGTCATCAATACGTCGCGCCCTTGCGAGCGCGTGGCGTAGATGATCAGGCGTCCGTTGGGGGCGAAGCTCGGGCTCTCGTCGTCGGTGGTGTCGGTCAAGCCTACCCCTTGGGCGTTGCTCGTCAAGTCCAGCGTGTGCAGACGAAAGTCGTTGCCCAGGCGCGAAATATAGGCCATCGTGCGCCCATCCGGGCTGATGGCCGGGCTGATGTTGTAGCTGCTTGCAAATGTGATGCGCTCGACATTGGCGCCGTTCGCCGGGGTCCGGTAGATCTGCGGCGTGCCGCCGCGGTCGCTGACGAAGTAGATTGTCCGCCCGTCAGGGGTGAACACGGGTTCGGTGTCGATGGCCGGGCTGTTTGTCAGGCGCCGCAGGTTGTTGCCGTCGCGATTGAGCAGATAGATCTGCGAACCGCCATCGCGTGACAGGGTCACTGCGAGCTGCTGGCCGTCGGGCGACCAGGCCGGGGCGCTGTTCGAACCGCGGAAATTGGCGAGCGAGCGGCGCTTCCCCGAGGCAACCTCTTGCACGTAGACGACGGCCTTCTGGCTCTCGAACGACACATATGCGAGTTCGCGCCCGTCGGGCGACCAGGCCGGCGAGATGATCGACTCGGCGCTGTTCAGCGCCACCTGCCCGCCTTCGCCGTCGGCGTCGGCCACGCGCAGGGTAAAGCGTCCGCCACCCCGTGTGACGTAGCCAATGCGCGTCGAGAACACGCCCTTCTCACGCGTCAGCTTTTCGTAGATGTAGTCGGCGATGCGGTGCGCTGCCAGGCGCAGGTCGCCGGCGTCGACGGCGTTGCTCTGGCCGCCCAGCTCGACGCCCTTGACAACGTCCCACAATTTGAAACGAACGTCGAAGCGGCCATCGGCCAGGCGCGTCACCGAGCCACCCACCAGCGCGTCGGCGGCGCGCGTGCGCCATTCGGTCATCACCGGTCGCGCCGTCTCATCCATCGCGACGCTCGTATCGATGCCGCGAAACGCGCCGCTGCGCTCGAGATCCGCACGCACGATCGCCGAGATGACCTGCCCCGATTTCTCTTCATCGCGAAATCGGGTGATGGCGATCGGCAGCTGGGTCGCGCCGACGCCGGAGATTTCGACGCGGAACTGGGCGCGTGCGACGCCCAGGACGCCAAGCGCCGCAGGGGCAAGCGCTGCACGGGCGGCCAGGTGAATCAGGGTTCTTCTTTTCATGGTGTCGGTGGGGGAGCAACAGTCGAGCCGCGCCGACGGCGGCGTTGGAGGGATCGGCGACAATCGCGATGATAGAGGGCGCGCCCTATTCCATGCCCCATGCCCGCAATCCCGATGCGGGCGCTGCCCTGAAGCCCGACAGCCTCCTGGACCATGCCGCCGAACCCCCATTCGCTCACCGTGGTCATCGTCGCAAAGAATGAAGAAGGCAACATTGCGCAGTGCATCGCAAGCGCATCATTCGCCGATGAGGTGCTGGTGCTCGACTCGCGCAGCCACGACGCAACCGTGCATCTGGCGCGTGAGGCGGGCGCCCGGGTGATCGAGACCGACTGGCCGGGCTACGGACCGCAGGTCGCTCGCGGCTTCAAACTCGCCACCAGTGAATGGGTGCTCTCGCTCGACGCAGACGAGCGCATCGGGCCGGCGCTGCGCGACGAAGTGCAGGTCGCGATTCGCAGTGGCACCCACGACGGCTGGCGCATCCCGCGCGTCTCTGAGTTTTGCGGGCGCTTCATCGAGCATGGCGGCTGGCGCCCCGACTACACATTGCGGCTGGGGCGGCGCGCCAAGTCCGGGTTCACCGAACACTTTCTGCATGCCCACATGACGGTCGACGGCAGCCTGGGCGAGCTGAAGAACCCGCTGGTCCATTTCAGCTACCCGAACCTGCACGACGTGCTGGAAAAGCTCGATCGATACTCGACCGGCCATGCGCGCGACATGCACGCGCGCGGCAAGACGGGTGGCGTGTGGAAGGGCGTGCTGCATGGCATGTTTGCGTTTGTGCGCACCTACTTCGTGCGCCTGGGCCTGCTCGACGGCCGGCACGGCCTGATGCTGGCGATCTACAACGCCGAATACACCTACTACAAGTACGTCAAGCTGATGTTCCTGGAGCACCCGCCGCAGCGCCCGGAGCCGCCGGCATGAGCGGCGCTGCGGGCGAAGCAAAAGCGGAAACGGGTCAGACGCTGACGCAGCGCATCCGGCGCATCGCGCCCTACTTCCGCAACAGCCGGCGCGGCGTGGTCACGGTGGTCCTGGCCGCGGTCGTGGCGGCGTCGACCGAGCCGATGATCCCGGCTCTGATGCAGCCGCTGCTGGACAGCGGCTTCAAGGCGGGCACGTTGCCGCTGTGGCTGGTGCCCGTCGTGCTGATCGGCTTGTTCGCGGTGCGCGGCGCCGCCGGGTTTGCCGCGCAGTATGGCTTGGCCTGGGTCGCCAACCGCGGCACGCTGGCGATGCGCAAGGCGATGTTCGAGCGCCTGCTCAACGCCCAACCCATCTTGTTCACCCGCCAGTCGGCGTCGAGCCTGATCAATACGCTGACCTACGAAGTGCAGGGCGGCGCCGGGCAACTGGTGAACTCGCTGCTGACGCTGGTGAAGGATTCTCTGACCCTGGTCGCGCTGCTCGCCTACCTGCTGTGGCTGAACTGGCAGCTCACCGCGTTCATCGCCGTGTTGTTCCCGGCGCTCGCTCTCGTGATGCGCGCCTTGAGCCGGCGCCTGCATCGGCTCGTCATTCAAGGGCAGAAGGCGATGGACCAGCTCGCCTACGTGGTCGAGGAAAACGTGCTCGCCTGGCGCATCGTGCGCCTGCACAACGCGCAGGCCACCCAGGCGGGTCGCTTCGAGAGCGTCAGCGAAACGCTGCGCAGGCTTGCCATCAAGTCGGTCGTGGCGTCGGCGACGATGACGCCGCTCACGCAAGTGCTGGCCGCGTGCGCGCTGTCCGGCGTGATCGTGCTCGCGTTGTGGCAGAGCGGCACGCAAGGCGGTACGGTGGGTGAGTTCGCCGCCTTCGTCACTGCGATGCTGATGCTGGTGGCGCCGGTGAAGCACCTGTCTGAAGTCGCCG
>JANNKM010000239.1:0-6858 GCA_031396305.1 Rhizobacter sp. | reverse complement strand
TCATCATGTCGGCGCGCGCCTGCAGGTTGGCGGGCTGGTTGACGGCGCTGGCCAGGGCGCGCGCGCCGATGCGCAGTCCTTCCAGCGCAATGCCATCACACAACGGGTGATAGGCGGGCGAGAGGTAGCTTTCGATGTTGTGCGTCAGTGCGTCCATGCCGGTGGCGGCGGTGATGCTGGCCGGCAGCGCCAATGTCAGCTCGGGGTCGGCGAAGACTGCCTTGGCCAGGATCCTGGCACTGAAGATGCTGCGCTTGCGGTGCGTGTGGTTCTCGCTGACCACCGCCGAGCGTCCGACCTCGGAGCCGGTGCCCGAGGTCGTGGGCAGGGCCACGAAATAGGGCAGCTCATGCACGATCGGCCGCATTTGCGGATGGTCCCAGACATACTCGAGCACATCGCCCTGATGCGTGGCCATCAGGCCCACTACCTTGGCCACATCCAGCGCCGCACCGCCACCGAAGCCGATCACGCAGTCGGCCTGGTGCTGCTTGAATGCTGCAGCGCCTTGCATCACCTGGGCACAGCCCGGGTTGCCGGAGACGCCGTCGAACACGGCGACTTGCAGTGCCGTCAGATGGGTCGCGAATTCGGCCATCACAGGCAACCGGGCCAACGACCGATCGGTGACGATCAACGGGCGTTTGCAGCGCTGCTCCAGCAGGTGCGCGGCGACGCCCTTGCGTGCACCGGCACCGAAATGGATGGGCGTGGGGAAGTCGAAGCGGGCGATGGCCATGGAGTGTCGAGCGCGGACCATTCCTGAACTGCCTTACTGTAGCGCCGCAGCCGAATACGCCCGATCAGCGCTCAAATAATCTCGAAATAGCGCTTCAGTTCCCAATCCGTCACCGCGTCCTGCCACTGCCGATGCTCCCATTCGCGGGTGGCCGCAAAGTGGTCGACAAAGGTGTCACCGAGCCAATCGCGGGCGATCTTCGATGCCTTGAAGTTGTGCGTGCTGCGCAGCAGCGAGCGTGGCGCGCGCGGGATGTGTTCCGCGCCCTGATTCGTGCCGGTGATTGGCGGCGTGGTGAGTTTCAGGCCCTGTTCGACGCCGTGCAGCCCGGCGGCAATGACGGCGGCCATGGCCAGGTAGGGGTTCACGTCGGCGCCGGGGCAGCGGGTCTCCAGGCGCGTCGCCTTGGGGCTGCCTGAGATGACACGAAAACTCGCCGTGCGGTTGTCCAGCCCCCAGGTTGGCTTGACGGGCGCCCAAAATCCATCGACGAGGCGCTTGTAGCTGTTGATGGTGGGCCAGAACATCGGCGCGAATTCCATCAGGCAGGCCACCTGGCCGGCGAGATAACTCTCGAACAGCGGGCTCATCGAGCGGCTGCTGGTGGCGTCGTAGAACAGGTTGCTCTTGCCGTCTGACAAGCTCTGGTGAATGTGCCCCGAGCAGCCCGGATACTGCTGGCTCCACTTCGCCATGAAGCTCGGCATGATGCCGAAGCGCTTGCCGATTTCCTTGGCCCCCGTCTTGAACAGGATCGCGCGGTCTGCGGCTTCCATCGCCTTGCTGAAGGCGATCGCCACTTCATAGGTGCCGGGGCCGGTCTCGGTGTGCAGGCCTTCGATCGGAACGCGAAATGCGAGCATGTCGTCCATCAGCGCGTTGAAGAACTCGCGGTTGTCCGCCATGCGCAGCACCGAGTAGCCGAACATGCCGGGTGTCAGGTTCTGCGGCGCCACGCCTTTCTTGGCGGCCCAGCTGTGTGGCGTCTCGAGGAAATTGAACCACTCGAATTCCATGCCGGCCATCACGTCGAAGCCGAGCGTCTGTGCGCGCTTCAAGACGCGCTTCAGCGTCTGGCGCGGGCACACGGCGAAGGGGGTGCCGTCGGTGTTGATGAACTCGCCCAGGAAAAACGGCACGCCGTTGTCCCACGGCACGTTGCGCCCGGTGTCGAAGTCCAGCCGCGCCAACGCATCGGGGAAGCCGTGCTGCCAGCCGGTGACTTGTGCGTTGTCGTAGGTCTGGTCGCCGCTGTCCCAACCGAACACGACGTCGCAAAAACCGAAGCCGCCTTTCGGGTGCGGTTCGGCAGCGCCGAGGAACTTGTCGCGGTGCAGATACTTGCCGCGCAGGATGCCGTCGATGTCGCTGCACGCCACTTTGACTTTGCTCGCGTTCGAGTTGCGCACGGCGGCAAGGGCCGGGTGTTCAGTGGGCGTTGTCGTTGCCATGTGGTGTCTCCTAATCGGACTGTCATCCCGGCGAAGGTCGGGATCCACAGCGTTGAGCCAACGGTGGATCCCGGCTTTCGCCGGGACGACAGATTTGGGTGGTGATCGGTGCTTTCAAATCGCAGGCGCGCCGTTCGGAATGCCCATCTCGGCCAGCGCATCGGCCACGGCATTCACCACCTCGCGCATCTCGTTGCGCCCGATCGCGCCGATGCAGCCGATGCGAAACGTCTCGACCTGCGTCAACTTGCCGGGGTAGAGAATGAAGCCACGTGCCTTCGCCGCTGCGTAGAAGCGCTTGAAGTCGTAGTGGGCGTGCGCCGGTGCGTGGAACGTGACGATGATCGGCGCCTGAACCTTTGGCGCGAGGAAGGGTTTGAAGCGCAGCGCCGCCATGCCCTCTAACAGGGTCTTGCAGTTGTCGGTATAGCGTGCCAGGCGCGCTGGCTGCCCGCCCTCTTCAATGAATTGCTTGACGGCCTCGGCCAGCGCCACCACCACATGGGTGGGTGGCGTGAAGCGCCATTGACCGGTACCCTCCATGTAGACATGCTGATCGTGCAGATCCATCGCCAGGCTCTGGCTGTTGCCGGCGCAGGCGTCGATGATCGCCTTGCGCAGGCATACGAAACCCATGCCGGGAACGCCCTCCATGCACTTGCCGCTGGCCGCGACCAGCGCGTCGAACGTGATCTTGCGCGCGTCGATCGGCAGGGCGCCGAAGCTCGACATCGCATCGACGATCAAGCCCTTGCTGTGCCGCTCGCATACGCGAGCCACTTCGGCCAACGGGTTCTCCACTCCGGTGCCGGTCTCGCAGTGAATCAGCACGACATGGGTGATCGACGCATCGGCCTTCAGATGGGAATCGAGCGCCGCCGCCGACACCGGCGCGTCTTCGGCAAACGGCAACACGCTCGCGCGCCGGCCCATCATCTGCGTGAGTTTGGCGGCGCGCTTGCAATAGGCGCCGTTGTCGAGCACGAGCACGTGGCCGCCTCGGGGCACCACGGTCGCCACCGACGCCTCGACGCTGAATGTTCCACTGCCTTGCAAGGGAACCAGCACGTGCGTGTCGTGCCCGTGCACCACGTCGAGCAACTGCGAACGCAGCGTCGCGGTGACGGCGTTGAAATCGGCGTCCCACGAGCCCCAGTCCCTGAGCATCGCGAGTTTGGTGCGCAGCGTCGTCGTCAGCGGGCCCGGAGTGAGGAGGATGCGGTCGCGGTCCATCGTGAGAATCGTGAGTAAGGGTGGGCGGTTGCGCGTCAGGGTAGCTTCCAGGCCTGGGTGCGGCGCTCGATCCACCACGCCAGGCCCATGAACATGAAGGTGGCAATCGTATTCGCTGCGACGATCAGCATGGCGCACGCCGCCGCGGCGCCGATTTCCCCGGCTTCGTCGAGGTTGAGAATTGCGATCGCCGCGACCTTGGTTTCAGGCGAATAGAGGAACACGACCGCGGAGATCGTCGTCATCGCATTGATGAAGAAATAGCGCGCGATGTCCACCAGCGCAGGCGAGCAGATCGGCAGCGTGACGCGCCAGAAGGTCTTGTAGAACGGCACCTTCAGCGAAGCCGAGACCGACTCGAACTCGGCGTCCAGGCTCTTCAACGCCGTCACCGCCGTCAGGTGGCCGGTGGTGTAGAAGTGCACGATGGTGCATACGGTGAGCAGCAGCAGCGTGTGGTACAGACCGTTCAGCGGATTTCCCGGCTCATTGAAGAAGAAGATGTAGCCCAGGCCAAGCACCAGGCCGGGAACGGCCATCGGCAACATCGCCAGCAGGCGCACGCTGCTGCGCAGCAACCGCAAGCCTTGCGTCTTTTCCAGCAGATACGCGCCGACGAAGACGAGCGCGGTGCCGAACAAGGCGGTGCCGGCGGCCATCTTCAGACTGTTGACGAACGCCACGCCGACATCGGCGTCGACCAGGCCCAGCGCGTAGTGGCGCAGGCTGGGGCTCAGGTTGTACGGCCAGAAACTCGCGAACGATGCGAATACCGCCATGCCCAGCATCGCCAGGATGAGCGCGCACACGCACCCGCAGTACAACGACATCAGCGCATCGAACAGCGGCGCGCGCTTCGCCACATAGGGCACGGCGCGCGCCGTCAGCATCGCGGTCTGTTTTCGGCTCACCCAGTGGTCGACGCCGAAGGTCAGCACCGCCGGAAACAGCAGCAGCAGCGCGACGACGGCGCCTTTCGGAAAGTCCTGCTGGCCGATGACGAGCTTGAACACGTCGGTGGCGAGCACGTTGAAATTGCCGCCGATCACCTTGGGGATGCCGAAGTCGGTGATGACGAGCGTGAACGTGACGAGCGCGGCGGAGATCAACCCGTATTTGGCGCCGGGCAGCGTGATCGTGAAGAACTTGCGTGCCCGAGTCGTGCCCATCGAATCAGCCGCTTCGTACAGGCGCGCGTCGGCGGCGGTCAACGCCGTCACGAGGATCATCAGCGCGTGCGGGAAAGTGGAAAAAATCTCCGCCAGAACGATCCCCGGTGCACCGTAGATCTGCTCGATGCCGAGCTGCGTCAGCCAAGTCTTCAGCACGCCCTGGTTGCCGAACCAGTAGATCAGCGAAATCGCGGCCAGCAGCGACGGCGCGAGCAGTGGCACGAGCGTGATGGTGCGCGCAAGCCGCGCAAAGCGCATGCGGCTGCGCGTGAGCGCGTAAGCGAAAACGAACGCCGTGGGGATCGTGACCAGCGTCACGAGTGCCGAGACCCAGACGCTGTTCCACAGGGAATCGAGCAGCGCCGGCGTCTTCGCGTAAGCGACGAAATTCGCCAGGCCGACAAATCGGCCCTGCGCGTCTTCAACCGCCTTGAGCAGGATCGCGAACAGCGGCGCGGCCAGGAACGCCAGCAAGACCAGCGCAATCGCCGCCAGCGCGGCGTGGGCGAAGCGTTCTGTCCAGTGCACGCGCTGGCGTACCGGGACAGGTCGCGGCGCCCGGCGCAGCGCGCCGCGTGTGATGAGCGTCAAGCAAACACCCTCATGCGCTCGGGCATCAGCCGCAAGGGCAGGCGGCTGCCCACTTCGAGCCGCGCCTCGGCGAGGTAGTTGAGCGACAGGTACACCGTGAGTTGCGCCGCTCCCAGGCGCGAGCCGCGCACGCGCACCAGGCAGTACGGCCCCATGAACTCGATGGCGTCGATCTGCGCTTCGAAGACATTGCTGTCGCCCTCGGGAATCGGCCGCGCGAGCACGTCTTCGGGCCGAAGGTAGACGCGCAGTTCGCGCCCGTGCGCATGCCCATGCAGCGACTCATGCTCGCAGCGAAACACCTGTTCTCCGATTTTCACACTGCCAGGCAGGCCGCCGCCTTCGAGCGTGGCGGGAAGGGCATTGATGCGGCCCACGAAGTCGGCGACGAACAATGTGGCCGGGTCGCGGTACACCTGCATCGCGGTGCCCACCTGCTCGATGCCGCCCTGGTTCATCACGACGATGCGGTCGGCCACCGCAAACGCTTCCTCCTGGTCGTGCGTCACCATCACCGTCGTCACGCCCAGCTTGCGCTGCAGGCTGCGGATCTCGCCGCGAAGCTTGACCCGCACGATGGCGTCGAGCGCGGACAGCGGCTCGTCGAGCAGCAACAGCCCGGGCGAGGAAGCCAGCGCCCGCGCCAGCGCGATGCGCTGCTGCTGCCCACCCGACAGCTGCGCCGGGAACTTCGCTTGCGCGCCCGGCAGGCCGACGAGCGCGAGCAGTTCCGTGACACGCGCCTTGATTTTCTCCTTGCCGACCCTGCGGTTCACCAGGCCATACGCCACGTTGTCGGCGATGTTCAGGTTCGGAAACAGCGCATACGACTGGAACACGATGCCGTAGTCGCGCTGCGCGGGCGGGAGCCGCGAGATGTCGCGCCCGGCGAGCTCGATGCGCCCGGCGCTTTGCACTTCCAGCCCGGCGATGATGCGCAGCAGCGTCGTCTTGCCGCAGCCCGAGGGCCCGAGAAAGCAGACGAACTCGCCCTGCGCGATGTCCAGCGAAACATCCTTCAGGGCCGTGAAGTCGCCGAAATCCTTGGTGATTCCGGTCAGGCGCAGGTAGGGATTTGGCATGCGCGTGGCGCCGCCAGCCGTCATACCGGCGAACGCCGGTATCCACCCGTAGCAGGTGCGAAACCGTGGATCCCGGCGTTCGCCGGGATGACGAGGGTGCGGCCCGTGGCGGTGGATCCCGGCGTTCGCCGGGATGACGAAGCGCGAGCGCAGTTCGTTGCGGTGGCTCCCGGCGTGCGCCGGGATGACGCACCCGAGCTCACTTCTTCGGCTCGCTCTTGCCGTTGTAGCGCTTCGTCCACTCTTCCAGGATGCGCTCGCGGTTGTCGGCGGCCCAGCTGAAGTCCATCTTCACCAGGCGCGCCTCATAGTCCTTCGGCACATTGGCCAGCGGCGGCGCTGCCACGCCCGGCTGCGCCGTGATCGCGAAGTTCTTGCCGTACAGCATCATCGCGTCCTTGCTCGACGCCCAGTCGGCGAGCTTCTTCGCTGCGTCCAGGTTCTTCGTGCCCTTGTGGATCGCAAAGGCTTCCAGGTCCCAGCCCAGGCCTTCCTTGGGGAACACCAGGTCGATCGGCGCGCCTTTCGCCTTGTTCGTGTTGGCGCGGTACTCGAACGAGATGCCGAGCACGAACTCGCCCGCAGAGGCC
>JANNKM010000221.1:0-1830 GCA_031396305.1 Rhizobacter sp. | reverse complement strand
CCGTCGTCCAGCTCTCCGCGAGGTCGGGCGCTGGTGCGAGATCCTTGCCCGGCTTCGTGAGGCCGTCGAAGAGCACGCGGTTGATGAACAGCGACTCGACGAACGCGTTCGGGCTCCAGGGGTTCAGCGTCGGATCCGCGCGATCCCGCCGGCAATCACTTCGCTGAGGCCCTGCGCATCGAGGCGGAACAGGCTGCCCTCGGGCGCGCGGGTGAGATGATGCATCGTCCCGACCCAGAAACGCCCCTGCCGGTCGCAGCGGCCGTCATTGAAGCGGTGGTCCTGCGGCAGGCGCGCCTCGACGAGCGTCTCGAACGATTCGCTCGCGGTGTCGAACAGCGCCAGCCGCGAACGCAGCGCCACCAGCACGACGCCGTCGCGTCGGGTGAGCGCTATCGAGCCAACCAGCTCGGGCATCGGCCAGGTCTGCAGCGCCTGGCGCGCCGCGTCCCAGCGCCGCAGCGCCGGGGCGCGGATGTCCACCCACCACAGGCACTGCAGGCGTTCGTCCCACAGCGGGCACTCGCCGAGCAGGTCGGTCTGCGTGCACACGCGCGTCGGGCGGGGCTGCGGCTGCGCTAGCGTCGGGGTGGCGGCGATCGTCATTGCGACATCGTAAGCAGCGCGGCGCCGCGCGGCCATCAACAAAACGACAAGACACGATTGCCCGAATTCGAATTCACGCCGCAGGACCGGGTGCCTACGATTGGTTCGCTTTTCCAAGGATCGCAAGGAGCCCCGGCGCATGTTCGACCACCTGTCACCCGCCAAGCTGTTCTCGCTGCAAGGGCAGGTGGTGTTCGTCACCGGCGCGGCCGGCGGCATCGCCTCGGGCCTGATCCCGGGCTTCGCCGCGGCGGGCGCGAAGCTGGTGCTGGCCGACCGCAGCGACGCGGTGTTGGCGCGAGCCAAGGCGCTGCAAGCGGCAGGCGTCGAGGTGCTGCCGCTGATGTTCGACGTGACCGACCGCGCCGCGGTGGAAGATGCGTTCGCGCAAGCCGTGCAGCGCTTCGGCATGGTCGACGTGCTGGTCAACAACGCCGCGGTGATCGTGCGCAAGCCATTTCTCGAACTCACCAGCGAAGACTGGCAGCGCGTGATCGACACCGACCTGACGGCCTGCTTTCATATCGCACAGACCGCGGCCAAGCTGATGGTGGCGCGCAAGAGCGGCCGCATCATCAACATGAGTTCGATCATGAACCATGTGTCGCGGCCGAACCTGACGCCGTATGTCACCGCCAAGGGCGCGCTCGCGGCGATGACGCGCTCGATGGCCGCCGATCTGGCCGGCACCGGCGTCACTGTCAACGCGCTGGCGCCCGGCTACACGGCCACCGAATTCAGCGAAGCGGGCAAGAAGGACTTCCACGACTTCATCGCCGACTGGACGCCGGCCAAGCGCTGGGGCGAGCCAGAGGATCTGGTCGGCGCTGCGCTGCTGCTCGCCTGCGCTGCTGGCAGCTACATCAACGGCCAGGTGTTGTACGTGGACGGCGGCTTCCTGGCCGTCACGAAGTGAACGGCGCCATGAGCCGGCACGGCCGCCCGAAGGGCGAATACACCGCAGCGCGCAGCACGGAGGTTGCGTGATGAGCGCGACGCTGCCTGTCGCCGCCGTGCCGGCGCCGCGGCGTGGTTTGCCCGCAGGGCTGCGCCGCAGCGGCATCGCGCTGCGCAGCTTCACAATCTTCTTCGCCGTGTGGTGGGCGCTTGCGGCGTGGAACGGCAACCCGATCCAGTTGCCCGATCCGCTGAGTGTGGCCAAGGCAATGATCGAGCTGGCGCGCGAGGGCGAAGTGTTGGAGCACGCGTCGGTCAGCACCAGCC
>JANNKM010000160.1:0-21654 GCA_031396305.1 Rhizobacter sp. | reverse complement strand
CGGTCCTGCAAGGCCTGTCGCGCCAGTTCGAGGCGTTGTGGATCGCGCCCATTCAGCACCACGCTCGCGCCCGCGCCGCCCAGCGCGCTGGCCAGCGACAGGCCGATGCCCTTGCTGGAGCCGGTGATGAAGGCGGTGCGGCCGGTCAGGTCAAAGAGTTGCATGGGATTCCTTTGGACTTTCGACTTGCGGCGTGGGTGACGGGTGACGAGTCAGGCACGAACGAACAGCGTCACCAGCGGGTCGGCCCCGCGCTGGCGGCTCGAGTGGCCGTGGGCGGTGGCGTCGAAGCTGGCGCCCGGGGGCAGCGTGTCGGCGGAATAGAAGTGTTCACCCGGCTTGAAGACTCGCGAGCTGCCGTCCTGCAGGCCGATTTCCATCTCGCCGCGAAGGATGAAGACCCACTGCGGCGTGCCGGTGCAGTGAAAGCTGCTTCGAAACCCGACCGGGCTTTCACGCAACTGCATTGCCGCGCTCGGCATCAGCGTTGAGAGCATCGATTGCGCTGAGCCTTCGCTGAGCGCGATGGGGTCCTCACGAAAGCGCGCCCGGCCATCAGTGCCGGTGTAAAGAGTCACCTTCGTGAACGTGGCGCGTGTCGATTCAGGCATGGCAGCCGCGCCCGGCGGCGCATCAAGGTGTAGCGATGCCGCACTGTACCGCTCGAGCCGTGG
Source organism: Rhizobacter sp. (assembly GCA_031396305.1). Lineage (GTDB taxonomy): Bacteria > Pseudomonadota > Gammaproteobacteria > Burkholderiales > Burkholderiaceae_C > JAEMQF01. The sequence continues at coordinate 20,980 of JANNKM010000160.1, read as the reverse complement.
ACAATGGCGGCCATGAGAGTTCAAGTTGCTATCGTCGGAGCCGGTCCGGCGGGCCTGTTGCTCGGCGCCTTGCTGCATCAGGCGGGAGTGGACGCCTTGATCATCGAGCAGCGCAGCGCCGAGTATGTGCTGGGGCGCGTGCGCGCCGGCGTGCTCGAGCAGGGCACGGTGGACCTTCTCGACGAGTTGGGGCTGGGCGCGCGCCTGCACGCGGAAGGATTGGTGCATGGCGGCGTGGAGTTGTCATTCGGCGGCCAGCGCCATCGCGTCGACCTGCACAAACTCAGCGGCGGCAGAAACGTCACCGTGTATGGCCAGACGGAAGTGACGCGCGACCTGATGGCAGCGCGTGCCGCTGCCGGCTTGCGCACCGTCTACGAAGCCGACCAGGTGAGTCTGCACGACTTCGACTGCGCCAGGCCGAGTGTGCGCTGGGTGAAAGACGGGCAGACGAGCCAGGTGGAGTGCGACGTCATCGCGGGCTGCGACGGCTTCCACGGCGTGAGCCGCGCGAGCGTGCCGGCCGGCGCGATCCAGACCTTCGAGCGGGTTTATCCGTTCGGTTGGCTCGGCGTGCTTTCCGACACGCCGCCGGTGTCAAGCGAGTTGATCTACACGAACCACGAACGCGGCTTCGCGCTGTGCAGCATGCGCTCGATGACGCGCAGCCGCAACTACGTGCAGTGTTCGCTCGGCGACTCGGTGCAGCAGTGGTCGGACGACGCGTTCTGGGACGAATTGAGGCGGCGCCTGGACCCGCAGGCCGCGGAGTCACTGGTCACCGGGCCGTCGTTAGAGAAGAGCATCGCCCCACTGCGCAGTTTTGTCGCCGAGCCGATGCGCTTTGGGCGCCTGTTCCTCGCCGGCGACGCCGCGCACATCGTGCCGCCCACCGGAGCCAAGGGATTGAATCTGGCGGCCAGCGATGTGCGGATGCTGAGCGCAGCGTTGATCGAGCGTTACCGTGACAAGAGCAACACCGGCATCGACAGCTATTCGCATCGCTGCCTGCGCCGCGTCTGGCGCGCCGAACGCTTTTCATGGTGGCTCACGTCGCTGCTGCACAAGTTTCCCGACACCGGAGCGTTCGGCCAGAAGATGCAGGCGGCGGAACTCGACTATCTGGTCAACTCGGTCGCTGCGTCGACGGCGATGGCGGAAAACTACGTCGGGCTGCCGCTGTAGCGGGCCGACAGGGCAGGACACACTAATATCGAACTTGCGCGGCATTGAAGTTCGCGCGTCAACCGCTGGAAGCACCATGAGTACATGCACCGTTCCCCCCTTTCGCGCCGACCACGTCGGCAGCTTCTTGCGCCCGAAGCGCTTGCTCGAGGCACGCGAAAAATACCGGACCGGCGAGTTGAACGCCGCCGGCCTGCGCGCGATGGAAGACGATGCGATCGCCGAGATCGTGAAGTTCCAGCAGGACGTGGGGTTGCAAAGCATCACCGACGGCGAGTTCCGCCGCACCTACTTCCACATCGACTTTCTCGAGCAGCTCGGCGGCGTGAAGACCGACATCCCGGTGATGATCACCAAGCCCGACGGCAAGCTGGAACTCGCGCCACCGGTGATGCGCGTCGTGGGCAAGGTGCGCCACGTGAAAGACATCCAGCTTGCCGATTTCGAGTACCTGAAGTCCAAGGTCGCGGGCCTGGGCAAGAACGGACTGACCCCCAAGGTGACGATTCCTTCGCCGACGATGCTGCACTTTCGCGGTGGGCGCGCCGGCATCAGCCGCGAGCACTACCCCGACCTGGAGCCGTTTTACCAGGACGTGGCCAACGCCTATGGCGACGAGCTGCGCTCACTCGGCGCCGCCGGCTGCACCTATGTGCAGATGGACGACACGAACCTGGCGTACTTGTGCGACGACAAGATGCGCGAGGCGGCGAAGCTGCGCGGCGACGACCCCGACGAGCTGCCGCACCGCTACGCCTCGTTCATCAACCGCGTCGTCGCGCAAAAGCCCGCCGGCATGACACTCACGGTGCACCTGTGCCGCGGCAACTTCCAGAGTACCTGGGCCGCGCAGGGCGGTTACGAGCCGGTGGCGCAGGCCCTGCTGAGCGAAATGAACGTCGACGGCTACTTCCTGGAGTATGACGACGCGCGCAGCGGCGACTTCAAGCCGCTGCGCCACCTGCCCAAGGGCAAGACGGTGGTGCTCGGCCTGGTGACGACGAAGCTCGGGCAATTGGAGAACAAGGACGACTTGAAGCGGCGCATCGACGAGGCGTCGAAATACGCGCCTCTCGACCAACTCTGCCTGTCGCCGCAATGCGGCTTCAGCAGCACCGTGCACGGCAATGACATCGCGGTAGAGGCGCAACGCGCGAAGCTGGCGCTGGTCGTTGAAGTGGCGCGCGAAGTCTGGAACTGAGCTTACGGCTGGGCCTGTTCACACTACGGATGCCAGTGTGAACAGGCCCTGGCCAAGGCCGTGGCGCGATACAAGCGCCACGGTTGAGGTCGCGCCTCAGGCCTTGACGCCGAACACCTGCCGCAAGTAGGCGAGAAAGGTCTCGTCGGAGCACATCGTCTTGCCCGGCGAGTCGGCCAGCTTGGCCACGGGCTGGCCGTTGCAGCGCACCAGCTTCATCACGATGCCCAGCGTCGTCAGGCCGGTGTCGTTGCTCAGGTTGGTGCCGATGCCAAAGCCGAGTTGGGTGCGGTCGCCGAAGTGCGCATACAGGCGAAACGCGGTGTCCAGGTCCAGTCCGTCGGAGAACACCAAGCGCTTGGTGTGGGGATCGATGCGAAGTTTTGCATAGTGGGCGAGCGCCTTTTCGCCCCATACGACGGGGTCACCCGAGTCGTGGCGCAGGCCGTCGAAGAGCTTGGCGAAGTACAAGTCGAAGTCGGCGAGGAACGCGTCCATGCCCACCACGTCGGTCAGCGCCGTGCCCAGGTCGCCGCGGTATTCCTGAACCCAGTCTTCGAGCGCGGCTTTCTGAAAGTCGCGCAGGCGCACGTCGAACGACTGGTATGACTGCAGGTACTCGTGCGCCATCGTGCCGATCGGCACGAGGCCGAGCGTGCGCGCCAGATGCACGTTGGACGTGCCCTTGAAGAACTGCGGCACCTCTTGCTTCAGGCGCTGCACCACCTCGGCCTGCCAGGCGCCCGAGAAACGCCGCCTGACGCCGAAGTCGAAAAATTCGAACGGGTGGCGGCGTTGCAGCGTCAGGCCGAACGCGCGAATCTGAGCGATTTTTTCTGCCAGCCGGCGCCTGCCGAATTGGAGCGCGCTGGCGGCGTCGAAGCGCCGAAAGTACAGCTCGTTGACGATCGCCAGCACGTAAATCTCGAAGCCCATCACGTGCACCTGCGGCCCGCGCGCGACGATTTCCAATGACTTGCCGTTGGCCCGAACCTCGATGAATTCGCGCTGAAAGCGGAAGATGCGCAGGAAGTCGACGAAGTCCGACTTGATGAAGCGCAAGCCGCGCAAGTAGGCCAGTTCGTCGGCCTTGAACGCCAGCGTGCACAAGTGGTCGAGTTGCTCGCTGACCTCCGCCACCAGGTCGGCCAGCGGGTAGACCGCTTCGTTGCGACACGCGAAGTTGTACTCGGCCTGAGCCTGCGGGTGCCGATGCAGCATCGTCTGCCACATCGTGAACTTGTAGAGGTCGGTTTCGAGCAGGCTCTGGATGATGGGTTGCATGGCTTTGGCGGCTGCTCAGGATCGTTGATTTTGCACGGACGGTGTAGACATCGGCTTGGCACTCAGGTTCGCGTCAGTGTGGTGCGTCGCACACTTCATTGGTCACCACTAACCGTCCCGCCAGGACGCCGTCAGGCGGCGCGGGACAAACCCAACTGAAGCCATGCAAGCGCTGAGCGATTCAAGCATTGTTCATCCTCCCCGAGCCGAGAGGGCTGCTCGACAAAGCGGCACTTCTGCCGACTACTGGTTCGAGCAACTTCGAGGGGCCGAGGCATTGATCTTGCCGATCAAGCCAAAGGCGCGCCCACTTGCCGACGTTGCTGGTTCATTGCGTCTTGACCTGCCCCTCCAACCGGAGTTGGTGCTGCACGTCAAGCGGCTGGCGACGAGTTCGAAGACAAGCACCTTTGCGGTGTGCGTGGCGGTGTTCAAGCTGCTCCTGATGCGATGGAGCGGCCAGGACGACGTGGTGATCGGTGCGTCGCTCCATCAACGTGATCCTGCAAAACCGGATTCGGACCTACGCGGGTCGACCGGGCGCTTGGTGGCCTTGCCTTTGCGCACCGATCTGTCGGGGGACCCGGGGTTTTCGGAGATCGTGTCGCGTATCCACCAGGGCATCATCGATGCACGACGCCACGGCGACATGGCATTCGATGCCTTTGCCGCGCCGCCGGAGGCGGGCCAGGCCAGCTGGACGAACCCTTTGTTTGTTGCGGTCGCTCATGAATCAAGCGATGGCTTTGCCCGAAACCATGAGGGCCCGGCTTCGGCGATCGACTTGCACGTCGGACCGCCGGCCGCCGGATTGCGCTGCACGATCCAAGGCAGTGTGAATGCTTGCGACGAGGCTGCGCTGCATACTCTGGCGGAACAGTATGTTCACCTGCTGCGCCAGGTTGCTGAGCGTCCGGATGCGCCAGTCTCTGATCATTGCCTGGCAATCGTTTCACGTCGCGTGCAGCTGCCCGACGCCACGGTGCAGTTGAATCAGGTAGCCCTGCCTGATGTCGCATCGAAGTTTCACGACCAAGCGCGGCGAACGCCTGACGCCGTCGCGCTGCGGTTCGGCACTCGAGTGTGGACCTACCGCGAACTCGCCGCGCATTGCTGCGAATTGGCGGTACGCCTGCGTGGTGTCGAAACGCGCACGGCAGCGGTCGTTGCCCTCCAGGGAACTCGCAGCCCGGGGCTGGTGGCGGCGATGACGGCCACCACGATGTGCGGTGGCGTGTTCGTGGTGCTCGATCCGGCCTTGCCCAAGGCTCGTCGTGAACGAATGCTTGGCGATGCAGGTGCGACTGTGCTTTGCCACATTGCAGGCGAATCCGCCGATGCAATCGACCTCGCGCTTGGCCCCGAGTGCACCCTCCTGCGCATCGATCCCGAACTCGCCGATGTCGCCCCACAGAGCGGCTCGTCCGGCACCTTTGAGCCGGTTCGCCCAGGGCCGGACGATCCGATCTGCGTCGTTTTCACTTCCGGAAGCACGGGCCATCCGAAGCCTGTGCTTGCGTCGCACAAGGGTGTGTCTCATCTCGTCCAGTGGCACGCCACGAAGTTCGCCGTCGCGGCACACGACAAGATAGCACTGCTCAGCAGCCTGAGCTTCGGTATGTTGCTGCGCGACGTCTACGTGCCCCTGACGACGGGTGCAACCCTTTGCATTCCCGAAGAGGCTGACTTCCGGGATCCATTGACGTGGTGTGGCCGTCAAGGCGTCACCATTGTCCACACGACGCCCACGGTGCTCGATACGTGGTTGCGCCTGGGCGCAGAGCAAGCGCCGCCTATCAAGATTCGCTGGGTCTGCGTTGCCGGTGAGCCGTTGACTGATGTCGTCGTGCGTGCCTGGCGCAGCCGTTTCCCGTCAAGTTCCGGTGTCGTCAACCTGTACGGCTCTACCGAAGCGTCGTTCACTAAGTGCTTCTACGTTGTTCCGGAGCTGGTTGAGCCTGGCCTGCAACCGGTGGGACTCAGTTTGCCTGGCGCACAGGCGTTGGTGTTTGGCCCGACAGGCGTTCCCTGTGGCATTGGGGAACGCGGTGAAATCGCGATTCGCACCCCCTACCTGTCGCTCGGCTACCTGGGACTTGACGACGAAACCAAGCGCAGGTTCAGGCCCAACTCGCAGCGCAGCGATCCAGGCGATCTGCTCTATTTCACTGGCGATGTCGGGCGCTACCGCGCCGACGGGATGCTTGAGCTGGCGGGGCGGCTCGATGATCAGGTGAAGATCCGCGGCGTACGCATCGAACCGGCGGAGGTGACCGCCACGCTGGCCGACTTGCCGGGGGTTGCGCAGTGCATCGTGTTGGCTCGGCGCACGCACAGTGAAGCGCCGGCAGAACTGATCGCGTACGTCGTTGCAGAAGCGGGGTCGCGCCTGACCACTGCAGCCATGCGCCAGCATCTGAGCGCACGATTGCCGACCGCGATGGTGCCGCGCGCGTTCGTCGTGATGCAGCAGCTCCCCCGGTTGCCCAATGGCAAGTTGGACAGGTCCAGGTTGCCCCCTCCAGCGGCGACGGCGTCTGAAGTTGCAGAACGCATTGCGCCGAGCACTCCTGTCCAGGAGATGGTGTGGGCCCTTTGGGCGGATGCGCTGAACCAGCGAGACTTTGGCGTTCGAGACAACTTTTTCGACCTGGGCGGACACTCGCTATTGGCGATGCAGGTCACATCGCGTCTGTGCGAGAAGCTGGGCGTGGACTTGACGACGCGGGCAATTTTCGACGCCCCAACGGTGGCGGAGCTCGCCGAGCTTGCTCAGGACAAGATGCTTCGGGCCGTGCCTGGTTCGCAGCGGTCGATCGCGCGGCTTTCGAGCAGTGCGCGTGCCGGACTGCTGCCGCTGTCGGCAGCACAGCTGCGCATGTATTTCTGGCACGAATTTGCGCGCGGTTCCGCGTTATACAACGTGCCCGTGGTCTTGCGCCTGCATGGCTGCGTCGATCCGGCTGCGCTGCAGAGCAGCCTGCGCGGCTTGATGCAGCGACACGACGTGCTGCGAAGCCGGTGGGTTGTCACGGGCGACATACCCATGCTGGCCTTCGATGCGGGCTCGCAGTGGCACATGAATCACGTGACGCTGCACGACGATGCCACTTTGTCAAAAAAGCAGCGCTTTGAGGAGTTGGCCACGCACGAAGCGCAAACACGATTCGAACTGACCCGCGACTGCCCGATGCGGGCCACATTGGTGACGCTGGACGCGCAAGAGCATCGACTCTTGTGGACGCTGCATCACAGCGTCTGCGATGGCTGGGCAGTCGGTGTGTTGATCGACGAGTTGTGCCAGCTCTATGAAGCGCTCTCACAAGGTCGCGCGGCAGACCTGCCCGAGCCTGAGCTGCAGTACGCCGACTTCACCGCCTGGGAGCGGCAGTGGCTCGACAGCGGCGTGCGTGAACGGGAATTGGCGTACTGGACGCAACATCTGCAGGGGGTGCCGGCTGCCATTGACTTGCCCACGGACCGGCGGCGTCCCGTGGTGCAGCGGTTCCATGGCGCCAGCGTTCCGATCATCTTCTCGTCGGCCCGGCTCGGTGCGTTGCGGGCTCTGGCCAGACGCACCCAGACCAGCCTATTCATGGTGGTTGCCGCAGCGTGGCAGGCACTGATGCATCGTTACAGCGCGCAGTCCACGGTGATCACCGGGACTGTTGTGGCGAATCGCGACCGTCGTGAGCTGGAGCGTGTGGTGGGCTACTTTGCCAATACGCTGGCGTTGCGCACCGACTTCGACAATCTGCTCACTGTCGCAGGCTTGCTGGCGCAGATCAAGGCGACGGCATTGAGTGCCTACGAGCACCAGCATCTGCCCTTCGAAGAAGTCGTCGAAGCATTGAAGCTGCCTCGCGACACGAGCCGCATGCCGCTGATCCAGACCATGGTCGTGTTGCAGGCGGCCGCGCTGGGGGAGCGCGCCTGCGGTTCGCTGCGGATCGAGCGCGCCACACTGCCCAACCCCGGCGCGAAGTTCGATCTGACACTGGAGTTGCGCGAACAAGACCAGGTATTGCAGGGCTGCATCGAGTACGACACGGATCTGTACGACGCGACCACGATTGAGCGCATGGTCCTGCACCTGACGCTTCTCGCCGATGCGATGTGTGGCGACGAGTCACGTCCGGTCCTCGAACTGCCCATGCTGGACGAGGCCGAGCGGTCACTGTTGCTCAGCGGCTGGAACGACACGCGGCAGACGTTCGACGACCAACTTTACGTGCATCGTGCGTTCGAGCAGCAAGTTCAGCGCACACCGGATGCTGTCGCCGTGATGTTCGACGACGAGCGCCTCAGCTATCTGGCACTGAATGCCCAGGCCAATCGGCTGGCGAACCATCTGCGTGATCAGGGCGTCGGCCCGGATGTGATCGTGGCGGTGTGCATGGAACGCTCGCTGCAGTTGATGGTGGCGCTGATGGCGGTGCTCAAGGCGGGTGGTGCGTTCTTGGCATTGGACCCAGACCTGCCTGCCGAGCGGCTGGCGTTTCAGCTTGACGACGCTGGCGCGCCACTCGTGCTGTCGCATTCGCGACTGATCGCTCGCCTGCCGCACTCCGCAGCCCGGCACATCGTCTGCGTCGACCTGGCCCACGGCGAGCTGGCTGCGTGGGAGGACCGCGATCTCGACTGCCGAACCCAGCCCGACCATCTGGCCTATGTCATCTATACCTCAGGTTCGACCGGCCAGCCGAAAGGTGTCTTGTTGCCGCACTCCGGTTTGACCAATCACGGCCAGTGGCTTCAGCAACAGTTGCGTCCGACCGCCGCTGACCGCGTGCTGCAATTGACTTCAATCAGCTTCGACGCCAGCCTGGTCGAACTGTTCATGCCGCTTTGCTCTGGCGCATCGGTGGTGCTGCTGCCGCCTGGTGAGCAACGCGATAGTGCGACGGTTGCGCGGCAATTGTTCGACAGGGATATCACCATTCTCCAGATGGTTCCTTCGGCACTACGTGCTCTCCTGGACGAACCCGGGTTCAAGCCGGGTCGCCTGCGCTATGTGATCTCGGGTGGCGAAGCGCTCGACCTGAGCCTCGCGCAGCAGCTGCAACAGCGCCTGCCGCAGGTGAAGATTGGAAATTTCTACGGGCCAACTGAAAACTCGATCGATGCGACCCATTGCGAGTGGCCGATCGAGGTGGGAGCCTCCCAAACCGTGCCAATCGGGCGGCCGATCGCCAACGTGCAGTGTTATGCCTTGGACGCGCAGATGCAGCCGGTACCGGCGGGCGTCGTCGGCGAGCTCTACATCGGAGGTTGCGGGTTGGCACGGGGCTACCTGAATCGCCCCGACCTGACCGCGCAGCGGTTCGTCGTCAACCCGTTCGTCGACGGCCAACGGCTTTACCGCAGCGGCGACATGGTGCGCTTGCGCGGCGACGGCAACATCGAGTTCTGTGGCCGCGCCGACTCGCAAGTCAAGCTGCGTGGCTATCGCATCGAGCTCGGCGAGATCGAGGCGGCTCTGGGAGCGCAACCGGGAGTGCGCCACTGTGCGGTGATTGTTCGCGAAGAGTCACAGGGACTGAAGCGGCTGGTCGCCTATGTCGTCGGCGCAGACACCAAAGTCGCCGCGATCAAACGCGCGTTGACAACCTTGCTGCCTGAGTACATGGTGCCCAGCCAGTTCGTTCTGCTTGAGTCGATGCCGAGCTTGCCCAACGGAAAAATCGATCGCAAGGCCTTGCCAGCGCCGCAGTCTTTCGATGCCGACGACTCGGCGGTCGCTCCGCGCGATGCCACTGAGCAGGCAGTCTGGGATGTTTGGCGAGATGTGTTGAAGGTCGATCGATTTGGCATACACGACAACTTCTTCGAGCTGGGCGGCCATTCGTTGGTGGCAATGCAAGTGATTGCCAAGTTGCGAGTTGCCTTTCAACTCGAATTGCCGCTGCGCGAACTGTTCGACGCACCGACGGTTGCCTCACTGGCTGCTCGCGTTGTGCAACTCTTTGCCGGCGCGTCTGGGGCCATTCGTCCGATCGCTGCGCGTGGCGATGCGGCTGCGGTGCCTTTGTCGTCCGTGCAGAAGAGTATGTGGCTGGCGCAACAGTTGGGTGACGACCCGACCGCGTACCACATTGGATGGGCGCTTCGCCTCGACGGACCGCTCAACGACTCGGCTCTTCGCGCCAGCCTGCAGGCCTTGGTACAGCGCCACGACAGCCTGCGCATTTGCATCGTCGAGGCCGATGGGACGCCGCGACAACGTCTTTCCGAGTCGGTCACCCTGCCGCTTCAGGTGCACGATCTTGTCACCGTGTCCGACGAAGATCGGGAAGAGACCTTGCTGCGCCTGCTGCGCGACGAAAGAAAAGTGCCGTTCGACTTGACGGAGGCGCCGTTGGCGCGTGCCGTTCTCGTCAAGATGGGCGAGCACCAACATGTCCTGCAGGTCCTGCAGCATCATCTCGTCAGTGACGGATGGTCGGAGTCTCTGATGCGCAATGACCTTGCTGCCTTGTATGCGGCGCGCTGCGACGGTCAGCCGATCCCCATCGCGCCGGGCGGGCCAGGCTTTCTTGACTATGTCGCGTGGAACCAGACGCGCATCGCGAGCGGAGAACTTGAGCCGCAACTGCGCTACTGGAAGCGGCGCCTGGCCGATACCGCGCCGCTCGATTTGCCTTTGAATGCGAGCGGCATGATGGCGCAAAGCGGAGCCAGCGCAAGCCATCGGTTCTCTTTGCCGCGCCCGGTCGTGCTTGATTTGAATGCGCTGGCCAAACGCAAAGGCGCAACCATGTATATGGTGTATTTGGCAGCGTTCAAGTTGTTGCTGATGCGCTGGTGTGGCCAGGACGACATTGCGGTGGGTACACCGATTGCGTGTCGCGATCGCCCGGAGCTTGCGAGCCTGGTCGGCCCACTCTTGAATACTGTGGTGCTGCGCACGAGCCTGAGCGGCAACCCGACCTTCAGCGAGGCGCTGGACCGAGTGCGGGTGACAACGCTTGAGGCCTATCAGCATCAAGACCAGGCGTTCGACGACTTGGTAACGGCGATCAATCCACCACGCATTGCAGGGCGCAACCCGCTCTTCGACGTCCTGGTCAACTCGGTCGGCGGCTGGACCGATGCGCAACCGCTGAAGGGCCTGGCGTGCACGCGCTTGGACGGATTTGATCAGGCGGCAAAGTTCGCGCTGACGATGTACATCGACAGCAAGGATGAAGCCGCGAACTTCACGCTGAGTTTCCGCACCGACCTGCTGCACCCTTCCCAGGTTTCGTGCATGGCTGAGCAGTTCGGCCATCTGTTGGCTCAGGTGGCGTCGCAGCCCGATGCGCGCATCGCTGCGTTTTCCCTCGTCACGGACAAAGCAAGTGCCGTGTTGCCCGATCCCGCGTTGTCCCTGGGTACCGCGCGGGCAGCGCGCGTGCACGATCAATTCGTACATCGCGCAACGCAAAGCCCGCATCGAACCGCCGTTGCTTCGAGGGATGGGCAACTCAGCTACGGCGAGCTCGAAGAAGTGTCGCGCGGCATCGCCCAATGGCTGCACGCTCGCGGCGTTACTCACGGCGAGCGGGTTGCCATCGTTGCCGACCGTCGCTTGGCGCTGGTTGCTGCGGTCCTGGGGTGCACCCGAGCGGGCGCCGTGTTCACGATTCTCGACGGTGCCTACCCCGAGGCGCGAAATGCTGACTGCCTGTCACAGATCACGCCTCGGCTGATACTCGAATGCCGCGATCACCCTCCGGTGGCACCGGACACCACCATGGCCCCGCGATTCAGCATTGCACTAGCAAGCACTGACTTGCGCGCACAGTTCCCCGCCAGCGCTGCGGACTTGCCGCAGGTTGACGCGAACGCGCCGGCCTACATCTCGTTCACTTCGGGCACGTCGGGCCGGCCCAAGGGGATCGTCACCGGGCACGCCGCGTTGCCGCACTTCGTCGATTGGCATGTCGACAGGCACGGTCTGACCGAGCGCGATCGATTCTCGTTGCTGTCTGGTCTCGCACACGATCCGCTGCTGCGCGATATCTTCACGCCCTTGGCGATTGGCGCGACGTTGTGCGTTCCGGAGCAATCGATGCTGCTTGAACCCACCCGGCTTGCCGAGTGGCTGGGGCGTGAAGCGGTGTCGATCGCGCATTTGACACCGGCCTTGGGCCAGGTGATCGCCACTGGCGCGCAGAGTGGCAGCGCGCTCACCTCGCTGCGGCGTGTGTTCTGGGGTGGCGAGGCGCTCAGCCGGGCGACGATTCAGCGCATGACCGCGGCGGCGCCGAATGCGGTGCACGTCAACTTCTATGGCGCGAGTGAAACGCCGCAGGCGATGTCGTCCTACGCCGTAGCGGCGGATCGCGAGGAACTCAAGTTTCCGATCGGACAAGGCATCGATGCCACCCAACTCCTGCTGTTGAGCGAGGCAGGGACGCTTTCGGGGATAGGCCATCCGAGCGAGATCTTCATTCGCACGCCTTACCTGTCGCAGGGCTACCTTGACGACCCCGAACTCACAAGGGGAAAGTTTATTCGGAATCCGTATACGAATGACCCGTTGGACCTGTGCTACCGAACCGGTGATCTGGGGCGTTACCGGGACGATGGAAACGTCGAATACCTGGGGCGGATCGACAAACAAGTCAAGGTCCGGGGTTTTCGTGTCGAACCGGAGGAGATCGAGCGCCTTGTCGAGAAGCTGCCCGGAGTCGATCGTGCCATTGTCAATCCGCTGCAAGACGCTTCGCATGAAACCAGCCTCCTCCTGTACTACGCGGCCAGCGGCGCGCAGCAGCTTCCGGAAAGCGCCGTTTGGGCGGCCCTTCGTCATGCCCTGCCGCCATACATGTGGCCGCGCCATGTGATAAGCGTGCAATCGTTTCCCGTTTTGCCAGGCGGCAAAGTCGACCTGCGCGCGCTGCCCGGACCTAGAGATGCGCGCAGAGAGGCAAGGCACACCACCGCCCCGCAAACTCCCCTGGAGCGTGCAATCGCTGAAGTCTGGCAAGAGCTGCTGGGAGTTCCTCAAGTCAGCCTGAGCGACAATTTCTTCGAGCTGGGAGGGCATTCGCTGTTAGCGATGCGCGCAGTGAACGAGATCGAAAAGCGCGTTGGCGTGAATCTGGCGCCGCGTCGATTCGTCTACGAAAGCGTCGGCCAACTGGGCCATGTCGATACCGGGCCCGCGACGGCGTCGACGCAGCAAATGGATGGGCCTGCGCCACCGCAGTTGAAGACTGGAAAGTTCTGGCGCTTCATGCGGGCTCTCGTCGACATTTCCCGCAAATAGAGCCGGGCTGTCTGGTCTCGCCTGGAGGATCCAGCAGGGTCAAGAGCCCCCGGGCAACAGCCGTTCTGCGCGAAACAGTTCGGCGAGCTGTTCGCGCTCCCGAATCAGCCAAGCTTGCGTGCCCGACACCATCACTTCCGCCGCGCGGGGGCGGCTGTTGTAGTTGCTGGCCATGCTCATGCTGTAGGCGCCAGCCGACAGCACGGCGATGTGGTCGCCTGCGCGAACTGCAAGTTCGCGATCTCGGCCGAGCCAGTCGCCGGACTCGCAGATCGGCCCGACCACGTCGAACCGGGCAGCCGGCTCGTCGCGTAGTTGGCAGGCCCGGATGTCCATCCAGACGCCGTACATTGCCGGGCGCACCAAGTCGTTCATCGCGGCGTCGACGATGCAGAAGTTCTTTTCTGCACCGGGTTTCAGGTACAGCACTTCACTGACCAGAACCCCGGCGTTGCCCACCAGGGAGCGGCCTGGCTCGAACAGGAGTTTCCGCTGCGAGTGGCCACGCGAGTCGATGCGTTCCAGCAATGAGCGCACGAGTTCCGTCGCGGTGGGTGGCGCCTCGTTACTGTAGGTGATGCCCAGGCCGCCGCCGACGTCGAGATGATGGATGGCAATGCCCTGCGACTCGACACGCTCGATCAGATCGAGCAGGCGATCGACTGCATCGAGGTAGGGTCCGATCTGGGTGATCTGCGAGCCGATGTGGCAATCGATGCCGACGATCTCGATGCCCGGCAGCGCTGCGGCGTGCAGGTAGGTGGCCAGTGCGTGTTCGTGAGCGATACCGAACTTGTTCGACTTCAGGCCGGTCGAGATGTAGGGGTGGGTCTTCGCATCGACGTCGGGGTTGACTCTCAGACTGATGCGCGCGCGCGTCGCTGTCTGTCTGGCCACTTCGGAAAGCACCTCCAGCTCGGCTTGGCTTTCGACGTTGAAGCACATCACACCCAGCTCGAGGGCACGTCGCATCTCGGCGCGTGTCTTTCCGACTCCGGAAAACAGGACGCTCGATGGCGAGCTGCCTGCGGCGATCACGCGCTCGAGTTCACCGACAGAGACGATATCGAAGCCGCAACCCAGGCGCACGAATGTCTGCAATATCGCCAGACTCGAGTTCGCCTTCATCGCATAGCAGATGAGATGATCGCGGCCCTGCAATGCGCCCTGATAGGCTTGCAACGCCTGCTCGATCGCAGCCAGCGAGTAGACGTATAGGGGTGAGCCGTAGCGTTCGGCGAGATCATTCAGCGAGCATTGCTCGATGCAGAGATCGGCACCCTGGTAGGCGATATGCGGGGCCCCGGGCAGGTTCATCGATTCGCGACCGGGGACGACGCGGCAGGATGTGAAGACGTTGCAACGGGCGCTTTCGGCAGGGCCAGCGGGCCCTTCTGCCCGCACGACACGACCCCCAACAATGACGCGCAGAGAATTGCCCGCAAATGGCCTTCATGCCGCCGCGCCTTCATTGGCGCGGATAAACTGGGCTGCCTACACATCATCTAAATCATTTTAGCTTCGATGAGCAGTTCCACGGATCAAGGCACTCTCACGGACAGCCAGTTCCACCGCTTGAGCGCAGCGCTGCTGAGTTCCGTCGAAGCGACATTGGACATGTGGCTGCAAACGGATGTTGTCGATATCGACAGCGCGCGCACCGGCGGCATGTTGGAGATGAGTTTTCCCAATGCGAGCAAGATCGTGGTGAACACCCAGCCGCCTCTGCATGAAATCTGGCTCGCGGCGCGGTCTGGCGGCCATCACTTCCGGTGCCAGGCGGGTCGCTGGGTGGATACGAAGGATGGGCGCGAGTTCTTCGACGCGCTGTCCGCATGCGCCAGCGAACAGGCCGGACTGGCGCTGCGATTCGCGGCGCCCGATTGACGCCGCAAGTCGCGACTCAGACCTGCGCGCTCACCGGCGGAACAGATCGAGGATGCCTTTGCGCTCCTCTTCCTGCGGCGCCGACGTTGCATTCTCTTCAAGGCCCAGGCTGCTCACACCTTCGCCGAGTGCGTACTCGCTGAAGTACCACTCGCTGTTGACATTGACGACACCAGGGGGCGCGGCGAGTTCGTCGACGGGAACGCCCTTCAGCGCGTGCCCCATGTAGTCGATCCACACCGGCAGGGCCAGGCCACCCCCAGTTTCGCGCGAGCCCAATTTTCGCGGCGTGTCGTAGCCGATCCACACCACGGCCACCACCTCGCGTTGCCAGCCGGCAAACCAGGCATCTTGCGAATCGTTCGTCGTGCCCGTCTTGCCATACACGTCGGCGCGCTTGAGTTTGACTTTCGCGTCGGCAGCGGTGCCCGAGCGCGTCACCTCTTGCAGCAGGCTGCTCATGACGAACGCGTTGCGAGCACTCAAGGTTCGCGCTGACTCGTCCAATGTGGTGGGCATGGCCTCGCTCAGAACCCGTCCTTTGGTATCGGTGATCTTGCCGATCAGCATCGGGTGGACCCTGTAGCCGCCGTTGGCAAACACCGAATACGCGCCCACCATCTGCATTGGCGTGACGGAGCCCGCGCCTAGCGCCATCGTCAGATAGGCAGGGTGTCGCTCCGCCTCGAAGCCGAAGCGGGTGACCCAACCGCGGGCGTAGGCAGGCCCGATCGCCTGCAAGATGCGAATCGAGATCATGTTCTTCGACTTCGCCAAGCCGCGGCGAAGTGACATCGGCCCATCGAAGCCGCCGTCGTAGTTCTTGGGCTCCCAGGGCTGGCTGCCGGTCGCGTCCGCGTCGAAGAATAGCGGGCCGTCGTTGACCACTGTGGCCGGTGTGAATCCCTGTTCGAGCGCCGCGGAGTAGATGAATGGCTTGAAACTGGAACCCGGTTGGCGCCAGGCCTGCGTCACGTGATTGAACTTGCTCTTGGCATAGTCGAAGCCCCCGACCATCGCCCGCACTGCGCCGCTGCGCGGATCGAGAGCGATGAATGCACCTTCCACTTCAGGCAGCTGGGTGATTGTCCATTCACCCTTACCGAACGGCGCCACGCGTATCACGGCACCACGACGAACCCGGACTTTCGGACTGGACTTGTCGGACAGGCCCGATACGGCGGGCTTGAGCCCCTCCCCAGCGAGCGTGACCGTCTCGCCGCTTTGCAGCATCGCCGTGACCTTCTTCGCGCTTGCCTCGAGCACCACAGCCGCCTTCAATTCATCGTTGTCCGGGTGTTCCAGAAGCACTTCGGCGACACGCGCATCGAGTTCGCGAGGGTCGGAAGGAAGGTCGGTGTAAGCCTCGGGTCCGCGATACACTTGGCGCCGCTCGTAGTCCATGATGCCCTTGCGCAAGGCGCGATAGGCAACGTTCTGATCGGCCGAGTTCAGGGTGAGGTAGACATTGAGTCCCCGCGTATAGGCGTCGTCGCCGTATTGAGCGAAGATCATTTGCCGAGCGACCTCGGCCACATGCTCTGCATGCGCATGCAATTCCGACGGACGCCGGTATCTGAGCACCTGCGCTTTGGCCGACTCCTGCTGTGCGGCGTCGATGAACCCGTTAACCGCCATGCGGTCGATGATGTGCTGCTGCCGCTCCTTGGCACGTTTCGGGTTGGTGATCGGGTTGTAGGCCGATGGCGCTTTGGGCAGACCTGCAAGCATCGCCGCCTCGGCAATGCTGATCTCGGACAGCGGTTTACCGAAGTAGATGTCGCTCGCCGAGGCGAACCCGTAGGCTCTTTGACCGAGGTAGATCTGGTTCATGTAGACCTCGAGGATCTGCTCCTTGGTGAGCAGGCTTTCGATCTTCAGAGCCAGCAGGATCTCATAAATCTTGCGCGTGAACGTCTTCTCCGTCGATAAGTAGAAATTGCGCGCCAACTGCATCGTGATGGTCGAGGCACCCTGGCTTCGCGACTCACCGAAATTCGCCAGCCCGGCACGCAGCACGCCTTTGTAGTCGACGCCTCCGTGCTCGAAGAAGCGTGAGTCCTCAATCGCCAAGACGGCGTCCTGCATCACTTTCGGGATCTGCCCGATGGGCATGAAATTGCGCCGTTCTTCGCCAAACTCGGCGAGCAACTCCCCATCGGCGGAAAAGATGCGCATCGGCAATTTCGGCCGATAGTCGGTGAGCCCACCGACGTCGGGGAGGTTCGGGTAGGCCACCGATAGCGCGATGGCCACCAGCAGTGCCACCGCGACCGCGGCAGCAGTGCCCAGCCCGAGCAAATACGCGCCGATCTTGACTATCCAGCGGGCCCACGTCGGCAATGCGGCGAATTGCCTGCGGGCACTGGTGAGCAAGGAGGGCGGTGAGGCCTCCCGATCGGTTTCTGTCATGAGGGTCCGAGATCGGTGGGGTGCATTATAGGAAGCTCGGTCTGATGCTTGGCCGCTTCAATCGCTGTGCCGAAATCACGACCGAAACGTGTGGCTGAGGGCCTGGGGCTGTTTTGTCACCGTGTATGAGGTTCAGTACTGCAAAGGGCTTGCCGATATATGGCTCGCTGCAGGCCAACACGTTGTTTCGATGCCTCCCCATTCGGTGTGAGATTTGCAACGGCAGCAGGGCCACAGGATGGAAAACTTCTTTGTTGGTCAAAGGCTTTACTGCTAGCATTGAAGTGACTTATTAACAGTCCGACACTCAGCCGGGTGGTGGACAAAAGAGGGGCGCTGTGAGCTTTCTAGACGCTTTGATGGGCCGTAAGTTTGCGCCGATGATCGGCTTGGACATCAGTTCGTCGAGCGTGAAATTGGTCGAATTGGGCCAGTCCGCGTCGGGCGAGTATGTTCTTGAGCGCTTCGGTTCGGAAAGTTTCGAGAAGGGCTGGATCGCCGACGGTCAAGTCGAGAAATTCGACGAAGTGGCCGAAGCCGTCAAGCGCGTCGTTGCCAAGAGCGGTACGAAGACGCGCCAAGTGGTGCTCGCGATGCCGCAGTCGGCCGTCATCACGAAGAAGATCATGTTGCCAGCGGGACTGCGCGAGGAAGAACTTGAGATTCAGGTTGAATCCGAGGCCAATCAGTACATTCCGTTCTCCCTGGACGAGGTGAGCCTCGATTTCTGCGTGCTCGGCCCGAGCGCGACGTCAGTGGGCGACGTCGAGGTGCTCATCGCGGCGTCGCGCAAAGACCGTGTGCAAGATCGCCAAGGCCTGGCCGAAGCCGCCGGGTTGAAGCCGGTGGTGCTGGACATCGAGTCACACGCATCGCGCATGGCGATGGGGCGGGTGGTCGCGGGCCTTCCGAACGAAGGCAAGGACGCTCTGGTCGCGTTGTTCGAAATCGGCGCCGACACCACCAGTCTCAAGGTGCTGCGCGATGACGAAATGTTGTATGACCGCGATCAGGCCTTTGGTGGCTCGCAGCTCACGCAATTGATCTCCAGGCAATACGGCTTCTCCTACGAAGAAGCGGAACAGAAAAAGCTCGCGGCCGATCTTCCCGAGGACTACGAAACCACATTGCTCGCGCCATTCGTCGACAGCCTCTCGCAGGAAATCGGTCGCGCACTGCAGTACTTCTTCACCAGCACGCCGCACCACAAAGTTCACTACGTGATGCTCGCTGGCGGCACGGCAACCCTGCCCGGCTTGAAGGATCGTGTCACTGAATTGACCGGTTTTGCATCGATGGTGGTCAATCCCTTTGAAAACATGAAGTTGGGCTCCGCGGTCCGGGAGAGCAAACTGAGACGCGAGGCGCCTTCGTACCTCACGGCGTGCGGACTCGCGATGCGGAGGTTTCTGCAGTGATTCTGATCAACCTGCTCCCGCATCGGGAGGAGAAGCGCAAGCGCAAGAAGGTTGCCTTCTTTGTCGGGCTCGGAGTATCCGCGGCAGCGGGACTGGCCGTGGTCGGTGCCTGGTTCGGTGTGCTGGAACATTTGACGACCGTGCAGCAGGACCGCAATCAGTTCTTGACGGCCGAGATCAAGAAACTCGAAGTGCAGATCAAGGACATTGCAAACCTGAAGTCGGAGATCGACTCGCTGATTGCGCGCCAAAAAGCGGTCGAAGACCTCCAGGCTGATCGGAATCTTCCCGTTCATTTGCTCAACGAACTCGTGAAACAAACGCCCGAGGGTATCTATTTCACTGCGGTCAAACAAGATGGGCGCGTCCTGAGCGTGAACGGCATCGCCCAGACCCAGGAGCGAATCTCCGAGTTCCTGCGCAATACCGCGAACAGCTCCGAATGGCTGGTTCGGCCGGAACTGGTTGAAAGCAAGGCGGCAAATGTCGTGACAGCCAACAAGGAGCAAAAGCGCTTGTTCGACTTCACGATGCGCTTGAACGTGAAGAGGCCGCAGGACAATCCCGCGGCGCCAGCTCCCGGGGCACCAGCGAGTGCCCCGGCACAGAAGAAGGCTTGACCCGCCATGGCGACCAAGGCGAATCCGATCAATGTGGACCTGAACTCAGTTCTGGGGGAGGCGGTCTCGCAATTCAAAGGGCTCAACACCAGCGAGCCCGGCCAGTGGCCGATGCTGCCCAAGGTGGTCGCATGGCTGCTCGTCGCGATCGCGATGCTCGTCGCGGGCTGGCTGCTGTTGTTGTCAACGTCGCAAGATGCCCTTGACGCCGAGCGAGCCAAGGAGCCTGCGCTCAAGGCGGACTACCGGGTCAAGCTTGGTCAAGCCGTCAATTTGAGCGAACTGCGCAAGCAAAAGCTCCAGGTCGAGGAGTATGTGACGCAGCTGGAAAAGCAGCTGCCGGGCAAGGCCGAGATGGACGCCTTGTTGTCCGACATCAACCAGGCCGGTCTTGGCCGAGGCCTGCAGTTTGAATTGTTTCGACCGGGCCAGGTGGTCGTGAAGGACTACTACGCCGAGCTGCCTATTTCCATTCGTGTGTCCGGGCGGTACCACGATCTGGGTTCGTTTGCGGCCGACATCGCGAACCTGTCGCGCATCGTCACGCTTCACAACCTGAGCATCGTTGGCGCGCGGGATGCCGGCGGGCAACAGGCCGGCATGCTCGCGATGGACGCCACGGCGCGCACGTATCGCTACTTGGACAGCAACGAGCTCGATGAAATCAAGCGCGCGTCGGCCAAGAACAAGCCGGGGGCGAAGAAATGAGGTACACGTCCAGACGCTTCTGGCCGACGCTGATCGTTTGTGCAGCGGCCGCGGTCGGCGCAGGCTGCAGCAGCGAACAGGAAGAACTGACCCAGTGGATGGATCAGCAGCGGCGCGAAGTCAAGCCCAACGTCGTTGCGATCACCGCGCCGAAGAAGTTCAATCCGCAGATCTATCTTGCGATGACCAGCGTCGAGCCCTTTAGCACGCAGAAACTGACGGTGGCTCTCAAGCAGGAAGCGCGACAGACGAATTCGCTACTGGCCTCGGAAATCAACCGTCGTCGCGAGCCGCTAGAAGCGTACCCGTTGGACAGCATGACGATGGTTGGCAGCGTCACCCGCACGGGACGGCCTTACGCCTTGCTCAAGGTGGACAACCTTTTGTACCAGGTCAAAGCCGGCGACTATCTGGGACAGAACTACGGAAAGATCACGAAGATTTCCGAAACCGACGTCGCGCTGCGAGAAATCGTTCAGGACGCCGCAGGGGAGTGGATTGAACGTATCAGTGCCCTCCAGCTACAGGAGAAGGCGCGGTGAACAACAAAGGGAAGACTACGATGCTAAGCAAGTGGCGCACATTTGCGTTGGCGCTGACGCTGCTTGTCGGCCTGCCTGCCACGGTTGCAGCGCAGAACGCAATTCAGTCGATCAACAGCACTCAGCAAGCGGGCACCGACGTGGTTCGGATCGAACTTTCCGAGCCGTTGGCCGCCGTTCCAACAGGTTTCACGATTCAGGCGCCACCGCGAATTGCGATCGACCTGCCAGGCGTGGGCAACGCCTTGGGCCGCTCCAGCATCGAAATTAATCAAGGCAATCTTCGCTCGGTCAGCGTGGCTCAGGCCGGCGAGCGGACGCGCCTGGTTCTGAACTTGCGGCAAGCGTCGAACTACAAGGCTCAACTCGAAGGCAAAGTTCTTTTGCTCGTTCTCGATTCCGCGCCTGCCCCCGCGACAGCGGCCACCGCGGCGCCGGGTGCCCCGACCCCTCGGCCGCCGCCCACG
>JANNKM010000143.1:0-26875 GCA_031396305.1 Rhizobacter sp. | reverse complement strand
TTCTCAGCGACGTTCAGCGACGAGATCAAGGCGCTGGCGGATCGCCTGCTCAACAAGCCGGTGCTGATCGAAGTGGCGCGGCGCAACCAGACCGCCGACACGATCGCGCAAAAGGTGCACCCGGTCGGGCGCGAAATGAAGAAGGACCTGCTGACGCACCTGATCAAGAGCAACGACTGGCACCAGGTGCTCGTCTTCACGCGCATGAAACACGGCGCGAACCGGCTCACCGAACACCTGGTCAAGCAGGGCATCACGGCGATGGCGATCCACGGCAACAAGAGCCAGACGGCGCGCACCAAGGCGCTGGCCGACTTCAAACGCGGCGAACTGCAAGTGCTGGTGGCCACCGACATCGCCGCGCGCGGCATTGACATCGACCAGTTGCCCCACGTCGTGAACTTCGAGGTGCCCAACGTCCCCGAGGACTATGTGCACCGCATCGGCCGCACCGGCCGCGCCGGCGCGCAGGGCGAGGCGATCTCCCTGGTCTGCCTGGACGAGGAAGGCTTTCTGCGCGACATCGAGCGCCTGATCAAACGCGAAATCCCACGCGAGGTCATCGCAGGCTTCGCTCCCCCAGCAGGTGAACGCGCCGAGCCCATCGTGCTGGGGCGCATGACGATCGGCGTGGGCGGGCAGCGGCGTTCGGCCGGCCCGGCGGGTGGCGGGCGCGGCGGCCGCGGCGGTGGTTCAGAGCAACGCGATTCGCGCCCCGCGCAGCGCCCTGGGGGCACCAGGCAAGGAGCCGGCGCACCGCGTGCACCAGCCCGATCGGCGGGCCGTGGGCCCGCGCCGCGAACAGGTGCGGGCCGTCCGCGGATTACCGAGAAGGCTTGAACTGCACGTGCGCCTCTGCGGCGCACGAGGCGAGCTGAGACTGTCACACCCGGTTCAGGTGCCCGGCGGCGTGTGCGTGATCGCACACATTCGTATTGAACCGTCGCGCGCCGGCTTCCGTCAGGAACTGCACACGGATAGAGTGCCCCAGCGCGAGGTCGACTGCGCTTGCCGCACTGAGCGGCCCGCGCTTCGACCGAGCACGTTGCCCCTGTCCAGCAATCCTTGAAGCACGCTTTGCGCACAATCCTTCAATCCAGCCTTCGACCCACAGCGTGGCTGCTCATGCTGGCCGCATTGCTGTGGTTGGCAGCGTCATGGTGGCCACAGGCGCAAGGCAGCGGTTGGGTCATGCAACGCCCCGTAGCGCTGTTCCTGCTGGGTGTGGGTGCCTTGCTGATGTGGCTGCACACGCCCCGGGTCGTGCGCCGGCCGCCGCGCGGCTTCGAACTTTCGTCGTTCAAGCACAGCACGATGGCAGACGATTCGGGGCCCGATACCCACCCTGTCGGCCCGCCGACGAGCGCCTTCGCAGACGGGGATGAATCCGCAGTCCAAGGCACCGCCTATGTCGCACCGAATGCGGGCCCCGGGGCACCCAAGAAGCCGTCGCGCTGGCGTGCCGGAGTCCTGCGCGCCATTGAGTGGCAGCGCTTCGATGCCGTGTGCGCGACATTGTTCAGACAGGACGGCTACGTGGCGCAAATCAGCTCGGATGAGGCAACGGGCGGTACCCTGATCTGGCTGTATTCGCCAACCGACACGAAACAGCCGGTGCGCATCGTGCTGTGCCAGCACTTGAGCGACAGCCCCATCGACACAACGACGGTGGACGCTTTCCGGCAGGTGCTGCAGCGGGCAGGTGTGGTCTCCGGCGCCATCGTCACGGCCGGACGCTTCAGCGACGAAGCCAAGCAATACGCCCGGCGCAGCCACATCGCGCCGGTGGACAGCGTGAACCTCCTGACCGTGATCCTGCGCCGCTCCGAAGCGCAACAACAGGAGCTGCTGGCAGTGGCCACACAAGGCGAGTACTGGCGTCCCACTTGCCCGGTGTGCAGCGCCAAGATGGCGCGCATCGGTGGCCTTGACGGCACCTGGGGCTGCACCGCTATCCCCACTTGCGCGGGGACGGTCAATTGGGTTCCCGAGGTGGTATGAACACGCGGCTTCCTTCCTGGTTCTGGTTGCTGCTTTGCGTTGCCAGCTTCGCCGGCGCGGTTCTGGCCTGGAGCCTGGATCGTCCCCGCACGGCGCGACAATTCAGTCCGCCTGTGGCAGTGGCGGCGAACCCGGAGCCGGAAGAATCGCGTTCAAGCTCAAGTGCACTGCCCGCCGTCCCTGCGCAGCCGACCCAGGCCAACGCTGCGATCACGAGGGTGCGGACCGCCTTCAGCGTCGCCCCTCCCGTCGACACCGGGGCAGCGCCGCGGGTCCTGCGTTGCGACGTGCGCGGCCGCGTGACCTATATCGACGTCGCGTCGGCCTGCCCCGACGGCTCGCAGGGCAAGGTCACCGTATTGCCGCGCTGAGGCGCGACGCACGGCCGTCGCAAGGCAAGGGTTCACTCCCCGCGTTTCGCCTTGAGTCTGGCGTGGCCGGCCCTGCCGCGCGCCTTCCACTGGGAAAGCTGCTCGCGACGCTGCAGCGGGCTCATCGTGTCGCGATTCACTTCGCGAAGCAGCTTGTGGTAATTGCCCAGCCGGTCCGCGTCGACGCCGGTGCGTACCGCACAGCCCGGTTCGTTGAGATGGCGGCAATCGCGGAATCGGCAGCTTGAGCGAAGCGCTTCGATGTCCGCGAAACTGGCGCCGAGCGTGGCGTCGTCGCCGATCGGGCTCAATGTACGTACACCGGGCGTATCGATGATGCAGGCGCCGCCATGCAAGCACAACAAATGGCGTGACGTGGTCGTGTGCTGGCCGCGCTGGTCGCTGTCGCGCACGGCGCCGGTGTCTTGAATTGCCGCACCGAGCAAGGTATTGCTCAGCGTCGACTTGCCGGCGCCTGACGAGCCCAGCAGCACCAGGGTCTGCCCGGGCGCAAGGTAGGGTTGCAGCGCAAGGGCTGCCGCAGGGTCCCTGGCGTCGACGCTGAGCACGTGCAGACTCGAGCCAAGGCGAGATCGCAAGGCTTCCAGGCACTGCTCCCGCCGCAGCGGCGTGCGCGCCGCGATGTCCGCCTTGGTGAGCACCACCACCGGATGCACGCCGCTGCCCTGCACCAGGGCAAGGAATCGCTCCAGCCGGCGCAGGTTGAAGTCGTCGTCCAGGCCCATCAGCAGCAGCGCCGTATCGACGTTGCTGACCACTGCATGTGGTCGGCCGTCTCCGTCTCGCCGCGCGACGTGCGACAAGGGCTCGACGCGGGCGTGGGCCCACAACCCGCAATGGTCGTCGCGGCGGGCGAGCACCCAGTCGCCGACGGCCAACTCCCCGCCGCTTGACAGCAACTGGCGGATCAGGCGCGGCAGCGGCCGTGCAGTGTGTTCGGCTCGGCCGTCATGCAATCGCAGCGTTTCACGATGCACGCTGACGACGCGCATCGGGTCGGTGGGACCCTCAACGTTCGCACGACATTGATCGATGCGCTGTGCCAGAACCGGGCTGCAGCCGATGGCGTGCAGACCCGCGTTCGTTCCTGATTCTTCTTCGATCATGTTGAATTCCAGACTCGGTTTCGCCGGGCGCGACCGCGCTGGGCCTGGCGGACGCACGCCGACACGGCGGGCGCGCTGGCGCCCGAACGGGTGACGATGGAGTCGACCGCGCCTACGCAAGGCGCAGGAATTCAGCGCAAGGCCGAAGGGGAGACTGGGAACTGAGAGCCGACGGCTCAGGCAGCGGCCGACACGAGGGCAAGCTTGAATCGATTCATGGCAATCCCTCCTGTGACAAGGTTCAATGGTTCCGACCGAAAAGTCGGTGCAAGCGCGGCTGGGAAGTCTCGCACGGCAGCGCTGGCGGCGTCAATGCACGCTTGCGAGACCTATCGCAAGGGATCGCAAGGGGTTTTGGCGAGACGGGTTTCCCCCGGATGCGTATCATTCGCGCATTCCGGCAAACATGCCTGGAACCTTGAAGAGGAAATTGAACATGAAATCGTTGATCCTGGCTTTGGGCCTCGCGGTTGCCGCAGTCGGACTTGCGCCCGTTGACGCTACGGCGAAGCGCCTGGGTGGTGGTGGAAGTTCCGGGATGAAACGCGACATGCCGGCGCGAAGCGCACCCGACGCTGCGCCGGCAAAGCCCGCCGCCCCGGCAGCAACGCCGAACACGGCCGGTGCCGCCCCCGCAGCCGCTCCCAAGCGCTCCTGGATGGGGCCCCTGGCTGGCTTGGCCGCGGGCCTGGGAATCGCAGCACTGATGAGTCATCTCGGCCTGGGCGAGGAGTTCGGCAACTTCCTGATGCTCGCGCTGCTGGCCGTCGCGGCGATCTTCCTGGTGCGTTTCCTGATGCGCCGTTTCGGGCCGGCGGCGCAACGCAGCGCCGCACCCACTGGCCTGCAATTCGCGGGCAGCGCCGCTGGCGCGGGGGCCTTGCCGATGCCCGCATCCACGGGCGGTTCGGGCTGGAGCCCGGCAGCAGCGCCCCTGGCCAACACGGAGCCGACCCAGGCAGTCGCTGCGGCGCCGGTGCTTCCGCCGGACTTTGACGCCGCGGCGTTCGAGCGCATCGCGAAGATGATCTTCATCCGCATGCAGGCCGCCAACGACACCGCCGACTTGAACGATCTGCGTGGCTTCACCACTCCTGAGCTGTTCGCGTCGCTGCGCCTTGAATTGCAGGAGCGCGGGAATTCCCAACAGCAGACCGACGTGGTGAAGATCGACGCCCAGGTGATCGACTTTGCGAGCGAGGCCGAACGCAATGTGGTGAGCGTTCGCTTCAGCGGCCTCATCCGCGAAGACAAGGACGGCACGGCACAGCCGTTTGACGAAGTCTGGCACCTGGTCAAGCCCGTTGATGCCAGTCGCGAATGGGCAATCGCCGGCATTCAGCAGACCGCCTGACCCGGCGTCAGCCTGACCAAGACAGGGGGCCACGGCCCCCTGTTCGCATTAGAAGAGTGGCATGAGATATCTGTTGATCTTGCTGGGGGCGGGGCTCGTGGCGGCATGCAGCGCTCCTGCGCCGTCGTCGGTGCCCCAATCCGCGCCACAGGTTTGGGGGGCACCGCCCGCCAGCGAGCCAAGCCGGGGTGAACTGCACGTCGCCGCTATCTCACCTGCGCCGGCGGCGACCAGCGTCCTTGCACCCAATCCCAACCTGTACATCGAGGGCATTCCTCCGGTGCCGTTGAGCCTTGTGCAAGAAGCGGCGAAGTACACCGAGTTTCGCGGCCACTCCTTTGTCGACTGGCACCCGACGCGCCGCGAGATGCTCGTCTCGCATCGCAAGGCCGACGCCCAAACCTCGCAATTGTTTCGCCTCGCCTCGCCTCTGGGCGAGTTGGAGCAGCTCACCGATTTCGCGGACCCGGTGCGCGAGGC
This sequence comes from Rhizobacter sp., assembly GCA_031396305.1. Lineage (GTDB taxonomy): Bacteria > Pseudomonadota > Gammaproteobacteria > Burkholderiales > Burkholderiaceae_C > JAEMQF01. The sequence goes on along the minus strand of JANNKM010000143.1, from coordinate 21,542 downwards.
GAGCTACGAGCCGCGCCAGGGCAAGTACGTCGTCTTCGAACGCAGCAGCGGCGGCAACGAGGCGAGCCAGGTGTATCGGCTGGACCTGCCCTCGAAGCAGGTCACGCTGCTGACCGACGAGGCCGAGCGCCACAACATCGAAGGCTGGTTGAACCGCACGAGCGCGTTGCTGATCGGGACGGTTCCGCTGGACAAGACGTCAAGCGCCGGTACGCGCAGTGAAGTGAACCAGACGCTGCGTCTGATCGACCCGACGCAACCCGGTGTGAGCCGAAAGATCGCCGAACTGCCTGGCTCCGGGTGGTTTGTGGGTGCGATTTCCTGGGACGACAGGCAGGTTGCGCTGACGCGCTACATCTCGGCCAACGAGTCGCAGGTGTGGCTGCTCAACCTGGCCACTGGCAAGACAACCCAGATCCTGCCCACGCCGGGAACGGTGCAGAAGTCCGTGCACTTCGCGGGCCCGTTCACCCGCGACAACAGCGGTCTGTTCGTCATCACCGACCGCGACGGAGAGTTTCGCGAAATCATGCTGTATCGCCCGGCAAGCCGGCGCATCCAGGCGCTGACGGGCGCGCCGGCCTGGGACGCGAGCGACATGTCGGTGAACGACAACGTCAGGGCGATTGCGGCACGATTCAATGTAGACGGTCGCGACGAGTTGCGCGTGTTTGATGCGCAAACGCTGAAGGAAACCGCACTGGCCAGCCTTCCGGCGGGCGGTGTCAACAGCCTGCGCTTTCATCGCAAGCTCCCCGACCTCTCCTTCGCCTTGAGCCGCGTCACGGGACCAAGCCAGATTCACTCTTTGAATCCGGCCACCGGTAGCGTGGAGCAGTGGACACAGGCGCATGTGCCGTCGGGCATCGACACAGGCGCCGCTTCCCAGCCGCAAATCGTGCGTTGGCAGAGTTTCGACGGACGCACCATCTCGGGCATGCTGTACCGCCCACCAGCGCGTTTCACCGGCAAGCGGCCGGTGATGGTGCAGATCCACGGCGGGCCCGAAGGACAGGCCAAGCTCGGATTCCTGGGGCGCAGCAGCTACTTCGTCAACGAGTTGGGCATCGCCGTCATCGAACCCAATGTGCGGGGTTCCGCTGGCTACGGCAAGACTTTCCTGACGCTCGACGACGGTGTGCTGCGCGAGAACTCGGTACGCGACGTCGGCAGCCTGTTCGACTGGATCGCGACGCAACCCGACCTCGACGCCTCGCGCGTGCTCGTCAGCGGCGGCAGCTATGGCGGCTACATCAGCCTGGCGGTAAGTGCGCGTTACGCGGATCGAATTGCCGGCGCGATCGACATCGTCGGCATCTCGAACTTCGTGACCTTCCTGCGCACCACCGAAAGCTACCGCCGCGATTTGCGTCGTGCGGAGTATGGCGACGAGCGCGATCCCCAGATGAAGGCCTTTCTTGAAGGCATATCGCCCACCAGCCGCGCGCGAGACATCACCAAGCCGTTATTCGTGGTGCAGGGGCGCAACGACCCGCGCGTACCGTACACCGAGGCCGAGCAGATCGTGGCGCTGGCCCGATCCAACAATCGCTTCGTCTGGTACCTGCGTGCTGAAAACGAAGGGCACGGCTTCGCGCGCAAGGAAAACGCCGACTACCAGTTCTACGCCACCGTGATGTTCGTGCGCGCGACGCTCCTCAAGTAGCCGCACGGGGCCCCAGGAAGGCACCTAGTCGCCCGGGCCGATGGCGGCGTATCCTCGGTTGTGCGGCGCTGCACCCGCCGATCGAGGAGAAATCCGATGACCCTTTGCCCCATCGCCATCGCTGTCGGCTGCAAGAAATGCCCGGCGTTTTCGGTCTGTCCGGTCAAGGAAGCGATCGGAGACTATAAGAAGGACACGGCCGCTCAGGCCGCAAGCAAACCCGCGCCGCCGCCGAAAAAGCGTTAACGGTAGCGCTGGCGCGCAAGCGCCGCACCTGAGGCGAGCGCTTCGAGCTTGCGCAGCGCAATTTCGCGCCGCATCGGCGCCATACCGCAGTTCGTGCAGGCAATCAGGCGGTTCTTGGGAACGTATTGCAGCGCCTTGCCGATCGTTTCGGCCACTTGCTCTGGCGTTTCGACGTCATCGCTCGCCACGTCGATCACGCCGATCATCACGTCCTTGCCCTCGAGCAATGCCGTCAGCTCGACGGGGACGTGCGAGTGGAAGCACTCCAACGAGACCTGGTCGATCCGGCTGCGCGCAAGCACCGGGAAAACGCGTTCGTACTGGCGCCACTCGTCCCCCAGGGTGTTCTTCCAGTCGAGGTTGGCCTGGATGCCGTAGCCGTAGCAGATGTGCACCGCGGTCTTGCACGTGAGGCCTTGCGCGGCGCGCTCCAGCGCCGCCACTCCCCAATCCGCGGCGTCTTGCATGTAGACGTTGAAGGCAGGCTCATCGAATTGAATGACGTCCACGCCGTCGGCTTGCAGCGCCAGCGCTTCCTGGTTGAGCAATTCCGCAAAGGCCATCGCGAGGCGCTGCCGATCGCCATAGAAACGGTCGGCGACCGTGTCGACGATCGTCATCGGCCCGGGCAGCGTGAATTTGATCTTGTGTGTTGTGTGGGCTCGGGTGAGGCGTGCTTCTGCCGCATGCACCCTGCCCTTCAGCCGCAGCCCGGCGACCACCTGCGGCACCATCGCGTCGTAGCGGTTGTCGCGAATCCCCATCTTGACCTTGTGCTCGAAGTCGATGCCTTCGACGCTTTCGAGGAAACCGTGCACGAAGTGCTGGCGCGACTGTTCGCCGTCTCCAATGATGCTCAATCCTGCGTCTTCCTGAGCCTTGATCCACAACAGCGTGGCGTCAAGCTTGGCGGCCGCAAGCTCGCTGCCGCCGAGTTTCCAGGCTGGCCAGAGTTTCTCGTTTTCGGCCAACCACCCGGGCTTGGGCAGACTTCCAGCGATCGCAGTGTCGAACATGGCTTCCTTCTGTTCACCGGGTCGGTGACGGCGATTCAGACCAAGGGTGCGTGACGGGTGGGCGCGTGAATTCGGACGCGTGCGTTCTGCGTCTCGACCAATTGGCCGGCAAACACCTTGCGTGCCTTTTGCAACTCCACTTCGCCATCCAGGTGCACTTTGCCGTCGGCAATCATCGCCTTGGCCGCGCCGCCGCTGTGCGCCAGGCCGGTCGCCTTGAGCAGGTCGTCCAGGGGAATGAAATCCTGGCGCAGTTCAAATTCGATGGTCTTCACGGTCCGGCCCCGGTGCGGTGTCAGGCTGGATTCTGACGCAGGCACGGGCCACATCGGCCCGCGCCAGCGCCGTGTCAGTCGCGCCCGCCGTGGCCGCGCTTGTGATCCCGGCGATCGTCGCGATCGTCGTGATGGTCACGGTCGTCGCGACGCTCCTTGCCGTGCTTGCGCTTCTTGCTATAGCCGGGCTCGTATTCCGCGGACCTGACGAAATACACCGGGCGGCCGCAGGAATCGTAGCGATGGCAGTGTCTGCGCCAGTCCCGAGCATGGCCGGGCGGCACGTGCAGATAGACCGGCACGACTTCGACCGCCCTCGGCTGCGGCGCAATGATCACCGGCTTGGGTTGCCACAGTGGTGGCGGCGCTGTCGGACTGCCCACTTCGACTCGACCGTACACGCCGGGCTGGATTTGCCCCTCGACGATCACGTTCACGTTCACGGCCGAACTCGCTGTGGCCAGAACGGCGAGAGCCAGACCACTCAGGGATGGAATCAGTTTCATCTTCGTCCTCGTATTGCCGGCGAACAAAGTGTCGCCGTCAGCGAGAAGTGGAACAAAGCTGGTTGCAGACGAAGTTCCAATTTGTAACGCCACGCCAAGCCCAGCCTGCGAGTGCCTGCGTCCTGCACTTGCACCCCTGAAACAACGTGGCGGATTGCGCATGCAGGCGCGGCCCCGAACAGGATTCCGACCTGACTGAGCCCGATTCGAAACAACGTGTAACTCAGCTTGAACTGTGCTAATCGCACATTTATGCTCGCGGCAAGGCTTGTGTGAGAGCCTGCCCACAAACAGGAGAAGCACCATGACCCATCGTTTTGATCAACTTGCTCATCACCCCCTGAAGTCGCTGGTCCAGGCACTGTGCGTCGCAGCGATCGTCACCGCCTGCGGCGGCGGCGGCACCAGCGGCTCATCCAGTAGGACATCGTTTGCGTCCGGACCCATCACTGGTCTGGGCTCGATCTATGTCAACGGCGTTCGCTACGACGACAGTTCAGCCAATGTGTCGAGCGAGGACGACGACAACGGCGCATCGCGCAGCAAGAGCGAACTCAAGCTCGGCATGGTTGTCGAGGTCGAGGCCAGCGGCAGTTCGTCGGACGGTTCGACCCGCAGTGGCAAGGCGAGCGAAATCCGCTTCGGCAGCGAGATCGTCGGGCCGGTCGGCGCCGAGGCGGACATCAAGCTCACGGCAACGGGTGGCACGTTCAAGCTGCTCGGCCAAACCATCGTCGTCGACGCCAAGACCATCTTCGACAACTCGCTGTCGAGCGGCTATCTTTCGCTCACGCCCAACACCGTCATCGAAGTCCACGGCATTCGTCAAACCGACGGCAGCTACCTCGCAACCCGCATCGAAGCCGAGTCGACGACACACTTCAAACTGCGCGGCGCAATCTCGGATCTCGACAAGACCGGTAAGACGTTCAAGATCGGCGGCGAACTCATCTCCTACGCAGTCCTCGGCGCACCTGCTTTCGAGTTGACCGATGGCATGAACCTGCGCGTCAAGCTGGAGACGCAACAGAACGCGGCTGGGGCATGGGTCGCGACGAGGATCAAGAGCGGCGTTCGCAGGATGTCGGACCATGACGAAGCCGAAGTCAAGGGCGCCATCGAAATCACGGGCGATCCCAAGACTTACAGGATCAACGGCATGGACGTCGTCGTCAGCGCCACCACGGAGTTGCCCGCAGCCTTGGTCAGCGGCGACTTTGTTGAGGTCGAGGGTCGTGTTGAAGGCGGCAAGCTCATCGCCAGAGAGATCAAGCTCGAAGACGACAACTCACCTGATTTCGGCGCGTTCGAATTCAAGGACAACATCGCCAATCTGCTCGAGACAGCCGGTGGCGCCGACAAGTTCGCGGTCAAAGGCATGACGATCCGGGTTGATGCCAACACCCTGTTCACCAGCCCCGCGACCCGCGCCGGCATCAAGGCCGGCGACTGCGTCGAAGTCAAAGCGACACCGATCGTCGGCAGCACGGACCTGCTTGCCGAGCTGATCAAGCTAGACAACTCTTGCCGATGACAGGAACACATCGCTGAAACCTAGAGGCCCGCGCACAGCGGGCCTCTTCCTCGACACAACGTCGCTTGCGCCGAGGAAGAGGCGCAAAACAGACACCACCGACACTCCGCCTCGCTCCGTAGACTCCGGCAATGAAATCGCCCTTCCCGCCAGCCGACAAAGACGCCGCTCCCGGCGCCGGTACGGACGCGCCGGGCGGCGTAGCGGCGCCGGGCCTGGACCCGGCGGCACTGGCCAACGCGATGCGCGACTTGCTGCAGCCCCTTGCAGAGCTCGCCGTCGGACAAGGCGTGTTGCTCGCCACAGTGGAAGAAATGCTCAGAGCCGCCTTCGTCAATGCGGCACGCAATGCCCTGGGAAAAACCGGCAGCGAGCGCGTCGTCAGCCGCGTCAGTACCGTCACCGGACTGAATCGTCGCGAAGTCACAAGGTTGATCCAGGCCGACACCAACGATGTGCAGCCCAAGCCATCGCCTGCCACGCGCGCATTCACACGCTGGCTGTCCGACCCGGAACTGAAGAGCGCCTCGGGCGACCCCCTGCCCCTGCCGCGCCTGGGCGCGACGCCCAGCTTCGAAACGCTGGCGCAATCGGTGACGCGCGACGTGCATCCGCGCAGCCTGCTCGACGAACTGTGCCGGCTCGGCCTGGCGCGGCTCGACGGCGACACCGTCCACGTGACGAGCCGCACTTTTGTGCCGAAAGGCGACAGCGTGCGCATGCTCGGCTTCGTCAGCAGCAACGTCGGCGACCACATGCGCGCATCCATCGCCAACGTGCTCGCCGACAAACCGCCGCACTTTGAACAGGCGATATTCGCCGACGGGCTGTCCACGGCTTCGATGGTGGCAGCGAACGACCTGGTGCGTACCCAGTGGCAGAGCCTTCTCGCCGCCACGGTGCCAGCCCTGCAAAAACTGATCGACGATGACCAGGCCTCAGGTCGACCCACGGACCAGCGTGTCCGCATCGGCCTGTATTCGTACGGCGAGCCCGTCGACGCCGTGGCGCGGCGCAACCCGGTGGGCCGGGCCTCGCCTGCGCGCAAGACCGTCGCCTCCAAAAGGAAACCAACATGAAACACGCCACTTCCACATTGCGTCGCGCACGCGCCTGGTGGCGTACCGGCCTGCTGCTCGCCCTGCTGGGTGGCTGCGGCGGCGGCGTTGACAGCGGCGGCACGGGCGGCGCCACCGTGACCTACGCCAACGGCCCGATCAACGGCTACGGCTCGATCATCGTCAATGGCGTGCGCTTCGACGACAACAGTCCCACCCTGAGCGTCAGCGACGAAGATGGGCCTCGAGGCAAGGACGAGCTGAAACTCGGCATGGTGGTCGAGGTGCGCGGCTCGGCACTCGTGACCGATGCATCCGGCGCCCAAAGCAGCACTGCCACCAGCATTTCCTTCAGCAGTGAACTCGTCGGCCCGATCCGCTCGATCGATGCCACGTCGCAGACGCTCAACGTGCTGGGCCAGACTGTCGAAGTCAAGCTCGCCACGGTGTTCGACGAGACCCTGTCCGGCGGCCTGACAGCGCTTGCGGTCAATGACATCGCCGAGGTTTACGCGCTTTACAACGCCGCGGACAACCTCTACGTCGCAACGCGCATCGAGCGCAAGTCCATCGCACCTGCGCAGTTTCGAATTCGCGGCAAGGTCAGCGGCTTGAATACCAACAACAAGACCTTCATGCTCGGCACGGAACTGATCGACTTCGGCGCACTGGCACCGAACGAGGTGCCGACCACTCTGGTCGGCGGTGCAATCGTTCGGGTTCGGGTCACCCCGCCGCAAAGTGGCGGCGCCTGGACTGCGACGCGCCTGCGCGACGGTCTGGACCTGCCTGACAACGGCGCACACGCGAAGGTCGAAGGCTTGATCGAGAATTTCAGCGCGAATGGAAGCAACGCGCAATTCAGCATTGACGGCGTGCCGATCGCCACCAACGCCAACACCATCGTTACCCCCTCTGGAGCGACTCTCGCAGCCGGCCTGCGCGTTGAAGTCGAAGGCAGCTTCGCCAACGGCGTCCTCATCGCGGAGCGCGTCGAGCTCGAAGACGATCTCGATCCGCCGAAGTTTGATCTTCGCGGCCCGATCGAAGACTTCAATCCGACCGACCTGACGATTCGAGTCCGCGGTCAAGTCGTCAGCTATGCGTCGACGCCCGAATACGTGCCTCCGGGCAATTCAGCGAGCAATCTGGCTCTGGGAGTGAGCGTCGAAGTCAAAGCCACGCTCGTCGGCGGCAATCGGCTCCAGGCCACTCGCATCGAATTCAAGTAGTCGGAAACCAACCTCCCGCCCTTGCACACGCAAGGGTTTGACGGGCCTGCCGGCAACGGCAGGCCTCTTTTTTTTCGCTCGCCGCAGACACTTCTGTTGCGCCGCGTCGAGGTAGCCTCATGCGCGGCGTCGCGCCCGCATAAGATCGGTCCATTCACACCGACTTGGAGCCACTGATGAGCAGCTTGACAGGCCTGAGCAACCAGCAGATTCGCCTCGCCGCACGCCCGGTGGGGCTGCCCACGCGAAACAACTGGTCTTTCAGCACCGAGCCCGTGGCCGCGCCCGCGCCCGGCGGCTTGCTCGTGAAGACGCTGGCGCTGTCGCTCGACCCGGCGATGCGCGGCTGGATGAACGAAGGCAAGAACTACATCGCACCGGTGGGCATCGGCGAAGTGATGCGTGCCGGGGGCATCGGTGACGTCGTGGCATCGAACCACCCTGGCTATGCGGTGGGCGACCGGGTCAGCGCCAACCTCGGTGTGCAGGAATACTGCGGCATCGCAAGCGACGACATCAAACGCAGCGGCTTGTTCAAGATCGATCCACGCCTGGGCACGCCGAATCAGTGGCTCAACGTGCTGGGAATGCCGGGCATGACAGCCTACTTTGGACTGCTCGACGTAGGCCAGCCGAAGGCCGGCGAGACCGTCGTCGTCTCCGGTGCAGCCGGTGCCGTGGGTCAGAGCGTGGGCCAGCTCGCGCGCATCAAGGGCTGCCGCGTGGTGGGCATCGCCGGCGGTCCGGCCAAGTGCGAATGGGTCGTGAAGGAGCTGGGTGTCGACGCCTGTGTCGATTACAAGACCGACTCTGCGCGCGATGCACTGAAGGCCGCTTGCCCGAAAGGCGTTGACGTATATTTCGACAACGTCGGCGGTGACATTCTCGACATGGTGCTGGCGCGCATCAATCGCAAGGCACGCATCGTGATCTGTGGCGCGATCAGCCAGTACAACAACACGACGCCGGTTCAGGGCCCGAAGAACTACTTGTCCCTGCTCGTGAATCGCGCCCGCATGGAAGGCATGGTGGTGTTCGACTACACCGATCGCTTTGCGCAGGCGGTGGCGGAGATGTCGGGCTACTTGCGCGACGGCCGAATGAAGAGCCGCGAAGACGTCGTTGACGGCCTGGGCAACTTTCCCGAGGCACTTCTCAAGCTCTTCACCGGAGAGAACTTCGGCAAGCTGGTGCTGCGCGTCGCCGCTGCGTAGGCGCGCAGGACAAGCCCACAGAACGGCATTGTTCGGCAAGAGTGGGGCATTTGTGTCCAGAAGAAACGGGCGAATGCAACTGATGGGCCGCTAGACTTTGCGCGGCAAAACCTGCTCCCGCGTGCTCGCGCGACGAGGGTTGGTTGACCACGGCAATGTCCCGTTTCGACCCGCGAATGAGCCAACCCGCACCTGCCCGTAGTTCCGCGATGCCGCGCGCCGGTTTGCTGTTCGCCTTGCTCGAACAGAGCCACGACATGCTCGCCGTGACGAACGCCGACGGACGGGTGGTCTGGTCGAACGCGCGCTTTCGCGATGCGACGGGCCTGGAACCGGAATCGAATGGCACGCTCGCGAGCCTCGTCGCACCCGGGCCCGAGTTGGAAGCCACGCGCAAGGCGATCAACCGCGCCTTGCTGGGTGGGGCACTGGTTAATGCCGAGATCGAATTGCGCGGCGTCGGCGGCACCCAGCTGCACCTGCTCGCGAACGCTTCGTGTGAGCTTGGCCAGGTGGCATGGGCACTGCGTGACAACGCTGCTACCGCACCCGAAGCGCTGCCGGAGCAACTCTACAAGGCACAGGTCTGCGTCTGGCGTCACGACCTGAAGACCGACCGGGTCTCGTTCAGCGCCAACTCCAGAACCATCCTGCCCGTCGCCGTAGGACCGCAAGGGCAGACGCTGGACGAGTTTCGCAGCCACATCCACAGCGACGACGTGCCGCGCGAGGTACTCGCTGCCGAGCAGGCGTTGACATCGAATCGGCCGATCGACAGTGAAGCCCGGTTTCGCCGCGCCGACGGCACCTGGCGCCTGGTGCTGACGCGGCGCATCGTGGAACGAGCGCCCCATGGAGCGCCGTTGGCGCAAGTGGGCATTTCGCTCGACGTGAGCGCGCAGATCGAGGATTCGCAGCGCGTCACCGGCCAGGCCCACCGTCTCGGCGCGGCAGCGCATGCGGCGCGCGTGGGCCTGTGGTCGATCACGGTGGCCACGGGCGAGACCGATTGGAACGCCCAGATGTTCGAACTGTTCGACCTGGTGGGTGCCACCCGCGCGCCGTCGATGGCGGAATGGGTGGACCAATGCGTTCACCCGCAGGATCGCAAGCGCGTCTGGAACGAGGGACAGGCGTACCTGCGCGCTGGCACCGGCCCGTTCGAGGCCGAGTTTCGTACCCTGCGCCGTGACGGGAGCATGCGCTGGATGGTGCTGCGTGCCGCGCCCGATCTGAACAATCCGCAGCGGCGCCGCGTGGCCGGCATCGTGATGGACATGACCGAACAGCACAATGCCCTGCATGCCTTGCGCGGCACCGACGAGCGCGCCGCACTTGCGGCGCGCCTGGCCGGCATCGGGACCTGGGTGCTCGACCTGGCGCCGGTGGTGGAACGCTGGGACGAGCAGATGTTCCGGCTGCGCGGCATCGAGCCCCGCGATACGCCGCCGACGCGCGAAGAGCGGCTCGACCTGCTGCACCCCGACGATGCGCACCTGGTGCTCGACTCGCAGCAAGCCGCGCTCAGCGCGAACGACCCCACCGACTATGAATTTCGGGTTCGCATCCCCGATGGCAGCTACCGATGGTTGGCGTCGCGTTCGATTCCGGTGCGCGACGAGCGCGGCCGCACGGTGCGTCGCGTCGGCGTGAACTGGGACATCACGGAAAACCGCAACGCCGAGGTCACGCGCCAGCAGAAGCTGCTGGCCGAGCGCGAGAACCGCGCCAAGTCGCAATTCCTTTCGCGAATGAGCCACGAGCTGCGCACGCCGTTGAACGCGGTGCTGGGCTTCACCCAGTTGCTGCAGAACAGTGGCCACCCGCTGCGCAACGAGCAAGCCACGCATCTGGGCCATATCCGCTCGGCCGGCGAACACCTGCTGGCGCTGATCAATGACACGCTCGACCTGTCCAGCCTCGAAGCGGGACGGCTCAAGCTTGACTTGCAGCCCGTCGTGCTGGATCAAATCCTCGCCCAGGCGCTGGCGCTCGTCGAACCGCTCGCGGCGAAGAACCAGGTCCATTTGCAGTTGGAGTCGGCACCGGGTTGCGTGCTCGCCGACACGACGCGGCTGCGCCAGGTGCTCATCAACCTGTTGTCCAACGCCGTCAAGTACAACCGGCCGCAAGGCAAGGTCACACTCACGGCGCGTGCGGGAGAGTCCTTCGTGACGCTGCTCGTCAGCGACACCGGCCGCGGCCTCACCGCCGAGCAGCTCTCGCACCTGTTCGAACCGTTCAACCGGCTCGGCATCGAAAGTGAAGGCATCGAGGGTGCGGGCATTGGACTGGTCATCGTCAAGGGCCTGACCCAGGCGATGGGAGGCACCATTTCGGTGTCGAGCACGCCCGGCGAAGGAACCCAGTTCCAGCTCGTCTTGCCCGCCGCGACGCCGCTGGAGCCCGATGCAGCGGTGGACCCGCAAAACATCCATACCGCCCCGGCAACGTTCGAGCCACTGCATGAAGCGCAGGGTGGCCGAATTCTCTACATCGAAGACAACGAGGTCAACGTGCTGCTCGTCGAGCAACTGGTGGGCAGCATCGAGGGCTTGAGCATCGTGAGTGAACCCGACGGCACGCGCGGCGTTGCGCGTGCCCGCGAACTGCGGCCCGACCTGATCTTGCTGGACATGCAGTTGCCCGACTTCGACGGCTTCGAGGTGCTCGAACAACTGCGCGCGCACGTTGAGACGTCGCGCATCCCTTGCATCGCGCTGTCGGCCAATGCCATGCCTGAAGACATCACCCGGGCGATGAGCGTCGGCTTCACCGACTACTGGACCAAACCCATCGACCTCAAGGCATTCGTCGCAAACCTGCGCGAGCTGTTTCCAGCCGCGCAAGACGCTGCGTCGGCCTAAACCAGTTCAGGCCGGTTCGGTCAGCAGGCCTCGCTTCTCGAGCATCGGCCGAACCGTGGCCGCGCGGCCACGGAATGACCGATAGGCCTGCGCCGGCTCAAGCGAATTGCCGCTCGAATAGATGTACTGGCGCAGCCGCGCGGCCACAATCGGATCAAACGCATTGCCGGCCTCGACGAATGCGGCAAAGCCGTCAGCGTCCAGCACCTCGGCCCACAAGTACACGTAGTAGCCCGCGGCGTAGCCCGAACCGGAGAACAGGTGCTGGAAATGCGTGAGCCGGTGGTTCACTCCGATCCCTGGCGGCAGGCCGATGCGCCGCAGTTCGGCGCTCTCGAATTCGACGACCTCGGGGACCTGCGCATCGGTCAACGCATGCGCCGCCATGTCCACCAGCGCCGAGGCCGTATAGCGCACCGTCTCGTAGCCCTGGTTGAAGCGCCGCGCAGCATGCAGCTTGGCCACCAGCGCGTCGGGTATCGGCTCTCCCGTCAGGTGGTGCCGCGCATGGCGCTTCAGCACTTCGGGTTCTTCCAGCCAGTGCTCGAACAGTTGCGACGGCAACTCGACGAAGTCGCGCAGCACGTTCGTGCCCGACACGCACTCGTAAGTGACGTTGGACAGCAAGCCGTGCAGGCCGTGGCCGAATTCGTGGAACAACGTGCGTGCATCATCAAAACTCAACAGCGTCGGCTCACCCGGCGCGCCGCGCGCGAAGTTGTTGTTGTTGACGACGATGGGCAGCGCGCCCGCATTGCGCGACTGCTGGCGAAACGAACTCATCCACGCGCCACTGCGCTTGCTCGGGCGCGCGAAGTTGTCGTGCAGGAACACACCCATCACGGTACCCCGTGCGTCGCGCACTTCATAGACTTTCACGTCGGCGTGATACGCCTGCACATCGGACATCAGGACGAAGCGCAGACCGAACAGGCGATTCGCGCAATCGAATAGCGCGTCGACCATGCGCTCGAGCGGGAAGTAGGGTTTGACCATCGCCTCGTCGATGTCATAGCGCGCCTGGCGCACCTTCTCGGCGTAGAAGCGCCAGTCCCAGGCTTCGATCGTCAGCGTCTCGCCATGCGACAGCGCCAGCGCCGCAAGCGCTTCGCGCTCTTCCTCGGCGCGCGCCTTGGCAGGCCCCCACACCTGCTGCAGCAACTCGGCCACGGCCTGCTGGGTCTTGGCCATCGTGTCGGCGAGCGCATAGTCAGCGAACGCCGCGTAGCCGTGCAGACGCGCCTGCTCATTGCGCAGGCTCAGGATCTCGCGCGCCACCGGTCGGTTGTCGTGCTCGCCGTCATGTTCGCCGCGTGTCGTCCAGGCGCGCCAGGCCTGTTCGCGCAAATCGCGGCGCTGTGAGAACGTCAGGAATGGCACGATGTGCGAGCGCGACAGCGTGATGACACCGGCTTCGCTCATGCCTCGCTCCGCCGCGGCCTGGCGGGCGCTGGCGCGTACGAAGTCGGGCAGGCCGGCCATATCAGCCTCGTCGCGCAGCACCAGCCGGTACGCGGCTTCATCGGCCAGCACGTTCTGGCCGAAGCGCGTGGTGAGTTCGGCCAGGCGCTGCATGATCTGGCCGTAGCGCACCTGCGCTGCCGGGGCGAGCCTGGCTCCGGCGCGCACAAAATCAAAATGAACGCGCTCCAGCACGCGTCGCTGTTCCGCGTTCAGCTCGAGCGTGCCGCGCTGTTCGTGCAGCGCGTCGATGCGCGCAAACAATGCGGAATTGGTGTAGACCGCGTTGTTGTGCGCTGCCAGGCGCGGCGCCATGTCGCGCTCCACGGCCTGCAGCGTCGGCGAGGTCTCGCTGGCCGTCAGGTTGTAAAACAGCGCGGCAATTCGATCCAGCGCTCGGCCACTGCGGTCCAGCGCGGCAATCGTGTTCTCGAAACTCGGGGGCTGCGGCGACCCGGAGATGCGCGCGATATCGGCCAGGTGCTCGGCGAGAGCCGCGTCGAACGCCGGTGCAAAGTGCGCTGCCTGAATGCTCTGGAACGGCGGCAACCCATGCGGCGCGGTCCAGGGCTGCAGCAGCGGATTGGGGGTCGTCAACGTCATGCGTCACCTTGCGTGAAGCTCGATGGATGCGGAAGATTCTCCTGCGAATCCGCGCTCATCACTGGCCCTTTCGAATGGCGATCTCGTCTTTTTCGTCGAAATCGCGGTTTTCGCAGCCCTTGCTGAACGCAGCGCGCTGCTCCTGCATCGCGACGACCTTGGCGTTGAACGCCGGGGTCTTCGCGTTGTAGGCGTCGACGCGCTTTTCATGCTCGCGCACGCTTTCGTTGTAGGCGTCCACGGCTGGGGCGCTCGTCCGGTCCAGCGCTGCCAGTTCCTCTTTCAGCGCCGCACCACGCTGCGCAACTTCCGATTTCTCCTTGTCGAGCGCTGCCTGCATCGCCACCACGTCGTCAGTGGCACCGCGCAAGCGGACCTGCGAATTGAGGCACTCGCGCAGCTCTGCGCGCGTCAGCAGCGGGCCATGGGGCTTGCCCTTGCCGGCACCCAACGTACCCGTTCGCGGCTTGTCGGGCGCCTGCGCATCGGCGTGGAGCGCAGCGAGCGCAAGCAGCATCGCGGCGCAACTCGGGAAGACCAGTTTCCGGCGATGCAGCATGGGGTGTGGGTTGCTCAGGAATCGACAAGGCATCGATCATGCCACCGGCCCACCGGGGTTGCAGCGGTCAGATCACCCGCATGAACCCTGATGCAACCCGTTTCACCGCGCCGATTCATCGCAAGTGACCCTCTGGTCTAATGCGCCACTCCGGCTACACGAGCAGCAAGACGCATGGCGCTGAAGGCGACGATTTACAAGGTCAACCTGGGCATCGCCGACATGGACCGCGGCGTCTACGCCGACCAGCAGGTGACGATTGCGCGCCACCCCTCCGAAACCGACGAGCGCATGATGCTGCGCCTGCTGGCCCTCGGCCTGTATCGCCCGGCGAGTGACGCCAACGGCATGCTGGAATTCGCCAAGGGCCTGTGGGACACCGACGAGCCCGACCTGTGGCACAAAGGCCTGACCGGGCGCATCCTGCATTGGATCGAGGTCGGCCAACCCGACGACAAACGGCTGCTGAAGGCTTGCGGGCGTGCCGAGCGCGTCACCGTGATTTGCTTCAGCGCGTCTTGTCCCATTTGGTGGAGCGGTATCGCGGGCAAGGTGTCGCGTGCGGCAAACCTCGAAGTCTGGCGCATCGCCGCCGAGCAAAGCCAGGCATTGGCCGGCCTGGCGCAGCGTGGCATGCAGCTGCAATTGAGCATGCAAGACGGCACCGTCTGGGTCAGCGAAACGCTCGGCGCGGTGGAAGTCACGCCGACGCGCCTGCATCCCGCCTGACCCCGCGGCAATGAAAATCCACCGACTGTTGCGCACTGCCCTGTTCACTCTGTCGAGCCTGCACATGCCCCCGAGTTCCGCCGCGCCAAGCGTTGATGATCCGCACCTCTGGCTCGAAGAGGTGCACGGCGATGCCGCGCTGAAATGGGTTCGCGAACGCAACGCCATCACGCAACAAATACTCCAGGCTGAACCCGACTTCGAGGCGACGCGCGGCAAGTTGCTCAGCATCCTCGATTCGAAAGACCGGATCCCGTCGGTGCTGCGCCGTGGCCGCTGGCTCTACAACTTCTGGCAAGACGCGGCCCAGCCGCGCGGCTTGTGGCGGCGGACGACGTTCGAGGAGTTCCGCAAGCCGCAACCGCAATGGGAAGTCGTGCTCGACCTGGACGCACTGGCGAAGGCAGAAGGCGAAAACTGGGTCTGGGCCGGCGCCGATTGCCTCGGCCCGGACTACCAGCGCTGCCTGATTTCCCTGTCGCGCGGCGGCGCCGACGCCAAGGTCGTGCGCGAATTCGACAGCCTCGCGAAGACCTTCGTCAGGGATGGTTTCCAGCTTGGCGAAGCCAAGTCCGACGTGACCTGGATCGACGCGGACCAGCTTTTCGTGGGCACCGACTTCGGCCCGGGCTCGATGACGACCTCAGGCTACCCGCGCGTCATCAAGCGTTGGCGGCGCGGCACAACGCTGGCCCAGGCGCAGACCGTGTTCGAAGGGCAGGCGCAGGACGTGTCCGTCAGCGTGAACGTGGACCGCACGCCGGGCTTCGAGCGCGTGGTATTCGGACGCGCCGTCGACTTTTTCAACGAGCAGCGCTTCCTGGCGACGCCAAACGGCGACGTTGCGTTCGACATTCCCAGCGACGCGTCGTGGAGCTTCTGGCACAGCGCTGGCGCGGCAGGCGACACCTTGCTGCTCGAGTTGCGCAGCGACCTGAGCAGCGGTGGCGCGACGTATCCTCGCGGCTCGCTGCTCGCGGCGAACGCACGCGGCTACCTGGCGGGAGAGCGCGAGTTCCATGTCCTGTTCGCGCCGACACCCACGCGTTCGCTCGCGGGCTACACGACGACGCGCGACCACATCATTCTCAATGTGCTTGACAACGTCGCGAGCCGGCTCGAGGAATGGCGCCGCGGCGAACAGAATGGCAGCAGCGCCTTCACGCGGCGCGACATCGAAGCGCCGTTTCCCGGCACCTTGTCGGCTGGCGGATTGCACGACCCGCTGCTGCGCGACGATGCGCATGCCGAGCAGTACCTGCTGACCTACGCCGACTTCCTGACACCCGACACGCTGTGGCTCGCCCGCACCGGAGCCGATCAGCGCGAAGCGCTCAAGCAGCGCCCGGCGTTGTTCAATGCCGCCGGCATGCGCGCCGAGCAGTTGTTCGCCACGAGCAAAGACGGCACGCGCGTTGCCTACTTCGTCGTCTGGCCCAAGGACGCGAATCCGACTCCGACCGGCAATCCGCATCCGACCTTGCTGTACGGCTATGGCGGCTTCGAAGTGTCGATGCAGCCCTGGTACTCGGCCATCTTCGGCTCGGCGTGGTTCAAGCGCGGTGGCGTGCTGGCGGTGGCGAACATCCGCGGCGGCGGCGAGTTCGGCCCGGCCTGGCACCAGGCGGCGCAGAAAGCCGGCAAACAGCGCAGCTTCGACGACTTCATCGCCGTCGCTGAAGACCTGATAACACGCGGCATCACGAGCCCGCGCCAGCTGGGCATCGAAGGCGGGAGCAACGGCGGGCTGCTCGTCGGCGCGGTCGCGATGCAGCGCCCCGAGTTGTTCAACGCCGTTGTCTGCCAGGTGCCGCTGCTCGACATGAAGCGCTTCCACAAGCTGCTGGCCGGCGCGTCGTGGATGGCCGAATACGGCGACCCGGACAGCGCCGAGCAATGGAGCTACATCTCGCGCTACAGCCCGTACCAGAACGTTCGCCGAGGCGTCAAGCTGCCGACGATGTTGCTCACCACGTCGACGCGCGACGACCGTGTGCACCCCGGCCATGCGCGCAAGATGGCAGCGCGCCTGAGCGAGCTGGGACACGACGTGCTGTACTACGAGAACATCGAAGGCGGTCACGGTGGCGCCGCCGACAATTCACAGCGCGCCTATGTTCAGGCGCTGGAGTTCAGCTACCTGTGGCGGCAGCTCGGACGCCAGCTCGGAAAAGAGGCCTCGCAATGAACGCTCAAGACATCCTTCACTTCTGGTTCGGCGAGCCCGGCAGCGCCGGGTTCGGCAGCCCGCGCGCGATGTGGTTCCGCAAGGACAGCGACTTCGACGCGGCAATCGCGCAGCGCTTCGGCGCCATGGTGCAGGCGGCACTGGCCGGGCGTTTGCGCGACTGGGACGCAGCGCCGCACTCCCGCCTGGCGCGCATCCTCGTCCTGGACCAATTCACGCGCAATGTCTTTCGCGATACGCCGCAAGCGTTTGCCGGCGACGCGCTGGCGCTCGCGGCGGCGGACGCGATGGTTGAGCGCGGTTTTGACGCAGCGCTGCTGCCGGTGCAGCGCGCCTTCGCCTATCTGCCCTTCGAACACGCCGAAGACCTGGCGCAGCAACAGCGATGCGTTTCCTTGTTCACCGCGCTGGCCGGACACGACCCGTCGATGCAATCCATGCTCGACTATGCAATCCGCCACCGCGACGTGATCCAGCGCTTCGGCCGGTTCCCGCATCGCAATGACATCTTGGGCCGCGCCTCGACGAACGAGGAGCTGGAGTTCCTCACGCTGCCGGGTTCGCGTTTCTAGCGCGCCACGCCGCCGCGAACTGGAGGGCATGACGGCGCAGAGTTGCCGCGTCGATGCCAGGCTTGAACAACGCCGAGCCGATGCCGAAACCACTTGCACCGGCGTCGCGGTAGGCCGCGATGTTGGCGGGCGTGATGCCACCCACCGGCAGTAGCCATGTCTGGGGATCGAGCACGGCGCGCCACGCCTTCACGACGCTCGGCGCAATTGCCTCGGCCGGAAACAGCTTGAGCGCGCTCGCACCTGCTGCCAGCGCGCCGAAGGCCTCGCTGGGTGTGGCCACGCCAGGCAGGCACACCAGCCCCAAGCGACGCGCTTCGTGAATGACCTGCGCGTCGAAATTCGGCGCAACGATCATTTCGCCACCGGCGGCGAATACATCGCGAACCGCAGCAGCCGTGAGCACCGTGCCCGCGCCGATCGACGCCTCCGGAAAGGCCTGCGCGAGCGCGGCAATGCTGTCCAGCGGGCGCGGCGAGTTGAGCGGAACTTCGATCAGGCCCCAGCCCGACGCAACCAAGGTCGAAGCGACCGCGGCCGCTTCTCCAGGCGTCACGCCTCGAAGGATCGCGATCAACGGCAATTCCTTGAGGGCACGCTCGAACTTCGCCTGCGCCGCCATGGCGTCGCTCATTGGGCCGCTCATTGCGCCGCCTCGCCGCGCAGCGTCTGCGCCACCGCCCACAGGCCGCGCCAACCCGCCTGCGCACCGAGCGTCGTGACACCGATGCCCTGCTGCGACAAGGCGCGTTCGTAGCGCAGCGTCAACGCTTCGGCGCCGATCACGATGACGTCGCCCCCGCCCTGCAAACCCAGGTTCATCATGGATCGCAATTCCTCCCCGATCACCAGCCCGGACAGATAACTCGGCAGCGCCTGGGCGCGTACCCGGTCGAACAGCGACAGCGTGCGCACGCCAAACGCGGTTTGCATCAGGCTGCGGCTGCCCAGCGCGACCGACACCCCTTGGTCGAACGCCGGCACGTCGAACTCGCCATCGGCCTCGGGCATGGACCGCGCAAGAAACGAATGGCGGCGCAGCAGGCCGTAGAACTCGCCGGTCATGACGGTCGAAAAACTCTTCACCTGGCCGGCCCGCACGGTGGCCCACTTGCTGTGCGTGCCGGGCAGCACCAGCAGGCCGTCGTGACGCTCCAGCAACTGCAGCGCACCGAACACCTGCAGTTCTTCGCCGCGCATCACGTCGGGGATGCCCGCGTGGCTGCAGGTCAGGCCGGGAACGATGGCGATGCGGCCAGGGTCCACCCAGACCAATTGACTGCCCAGGTCCTCGAAGCGTGCCGGGCACGGGCAATACGGCGCCTCCACCCAGCCTTGTTTGCTGCCCGCCATTCCGCCAATCAGGCACAAGGTGTCGGCCGCACTCATCCAATCGCTGAAGGACTCGTCGAACACGGCGTCGAATGTACCGGGTGCAACGCTCGCCACGCCGCGATCGAAGCGGCGCTCCTCAACCACGGATCCATCGGCACCGAGCCGTGCGCCGCGCAGCATCGTCGTGCCCCAGTCGATTGCGACCAATGGTTTCATGGCTGTCGTTTATACGCGAGTCCTGTCAGGCGCCCGGCGGCACCGACACGGGCAGCAAAGTCACGCGTCGGATTGCGCGTCGAATCTGCCGACGCGCAGGCTACGCAACGCTGTGCGGGGTGAACCGACACCCAAGGCTCGGACGCTCCGGACAGGTGCGCAGCGTGACGACGGCACCGAGGCACCGCACTGCACGTTGTTGCTCGCGTTTGCATTGCCTGACATCTGGAGCGCGAGCCGAGGGAATATTCACGCGACATTTCGCACACTGGTTCGAGCCTCGGTCATCGGGAACGTTGCCGTGGCAGCAGCCAAGGAGCAGACATGACAACCAGACCTTCGACTTTGCGACGCAGCCTGATTCTGGGCACCACCACTGCGGCGGCGGGTCTGTCGCTGTGGGGCCAGTCGGCTCAGGCGCGCGACGCCAGCGGTGGCTTGCTCGACAGACTCGGACCGCGCTTTCGCCCCGCCCACGGCGCGCTGTCCGAGCCCCGGCGGCCGCGTTTGCACCCCGACGGATCCTTGAACGCGGTGGAGCGCTGGAATCAGATCGCAATCGATACCAGCGGCCTGGACCATACGCCGGTGCCAGACACCGAACTCGTCCGCAAGTTCGGCCAACAGCTCGGTCCCGGCCGATCGGCGCGCGCCATGGCGATCGTGCACATCGCCGTCTTCGACGCGGTGAATGCGATTCGCGGCGGCTACCGCAGCTACAGCGGCCTGCCGCGTGCCGACCACGGAACCTCCATCGATTCCGCCGTCGCCCAGGCCGCACACGACACGCTGGTCTCGCTCTACCCTTCGCATGCACCGCGCCTGGCGCACGTGCTGGCGCAAGACCTGGCGCGCGTGAGGCCGGTGCGCGGCCGCGGTGAAGCGCATGCGGCCGGAATCGAACTCGGCCGGCAGGCGGCTGCGGCGATCATGGCGTTGCGCAACGGCGACGGCTCGCAACACGACGAGCCAAGGATCGGAGTCGACCCCGTCAAGGACTACGTTCTCGTCGCCGGAGCCGGCAAATGGCGCGCTGATCCGATCAGCCAGGTCCCGATCGCGATGGGCGCGCGCTGGTCCTCAGTGAAGCCCTTGGTGATGACGAGCGCCACGCAGTTCCGTCTGCCCAGCCCCCCCGAACCCGCAAGCCCCGAGTGGGCCGCCGCCTTGGCGGAAGTCAAGCGCCTGGGCGGCGACGGCAAGACGAGCGCCACCGAACGCACCCACGACCAGACCGAGATCGGCATCTTTTGGGCCTACGACGGCATGCCCAGTCTGTGTGCGCCACCGCGCCTGTACAACCAGATCACGACACACATCGCGGCACAACAACGCTCCGGAATCGTCGAACTCGCGCGCCTGCTGGCGCTCGTCAACGTGGCGATGGCCGATGCCGGACTCGCGATCTGGGAGTCCAAGTACCACTTCGCCGTTGCACGCCCGGTCACGGCGATTCGCGAGACCCCGGCAACACCCGCCGATGCGAGCTTCGTGCCGTTGGGCGCCCCGGCCAGCAATATCACGGGACCGAACTTCACGCCGCCGTTCCCCGCCTATCCGTCGGGCCATGCCGGATTCGGCGGTGCGCTGTTTCAGACACTGCGCAACTTTTATGGCACCGACAGAATAGGGTTCGAATTCGTTTCCGACGAGCTCAACGGCGCCACGACCGACAACCTCGGGCATCCACGGCCACTCAGGCCGCGTCGTTTCACGACGTTGTCGCAGGCCGAACTGGAGAACGCCCGCAGCCGCATCTACCTCGGCATTCACTGGTCGTTCGACGCGACACAGGGCGTTGCCCAGGGTCAACGGGTTGCCGACTACGTGTTCCGCAATTCGTTTACAGCGTTGCGTTGAGGCCTCAGCGGTCGTCCCGTCGCAGCGGTACGAGCGGCTGGCGGCCTGCGCTTCGCGCCTTGACTTGGCTGCGCCAAGTTAGCCTGCGCCGCAACCATTGAGCCTGCGGCTCAATGGTTGTCTCGCGGCACGAATGCGCCGCGCTTGCCCACCAGGAAATCGAGGTCGGCGCCCTGATCGGCGGGGAGCACATGGTCGACGTAGAGCTTCCAGTAGCCGCTGGCGAGCGGCGGCGGCGCGGGACGCCACGCCGCGAGGCGCTGCGCCAGCTCGGCGTCGCTCACGTGCAGATGCAGGCTGCGCTTCGGCACGTCGAGCTCGATCAGATCACCGCTGCGCACGACGGCGAGCGGCCCGCCCGCGGCTGCCTCGGGCGAAGAATGCAGCACCACCGTGCCGTAGGCC
>JANNKM010000139.1:0-4415 GCA_031396305.1 Rhizobacter sp. | reverse complement strand
CGACGGCAGCGGCAGGTGCGGGGCCATCGACGCTTGCACAACCAGCGAGCAGCACGCACCACAGCATCGGGCGAATCGCGGGGATGCAGGAATTCAGGCTCATGTTCGGGGTCCGGCGAAGTGACGACGCGCGGTCGGCCGACACGCGCAACAGCGGCTATTGTGGTCGGATTGACAAGCCCTCGTCATGCGCTCGGGCGCGTGTGCCCGGATAACGCGGCAAAGTGCCAGGCGCGTCGATATCGCGCCCAGGCACCTCGCGGCGCAGCTCAGCCAGCGCCCCGGGCCGGTCGCTTCGCTGGCGCCTTCGAAGCTACGCGCCTGGCCGATACGCGCTTGGCGGCGGCGCCCTGACCCTTGCCCAGCTGTGCCGAGAGCGCGTCGATGCGCGCCGACAGCGCGGCGACGTCCTTGGCCGTCGGAACACCGAGCTTGCTCAGCGCCTTCGCCGTGCGCTCTTCGAAGATGTTCTCCAGCTTGTCCCATTGCTGGCCGGCGCGAGCCTGAACCTCGCTCGCCATGCCGCTCATCTTGCTCGAGACTTCGCTGAGCTTCCCTTCGGCAACGCTCTGCGTCTTGCGTTGCAGGTTCATGCCTTCTTTGACGAGTGCATCGAACACCTTGCCGCCTTCGGCCTGCGCCTTCGAAAACGCGCCCATTCCGGCGAGCCAGATTTGCTGGGCCGAGTCTTTCACCGAGCCCGCCAGCTTGCTGGTGTCGATGTTGTCGAACAGCCCAGCAGCGCCAGCCGCTTGCTTTTCCGCCATTTGCTTGAGTTTCTTGACCATCATTTGCCTCCTGGTGGGATGGGATTCGAAGCCGGGCGTGGCCACCCACAGACGCCACGTTGCAACCACTATAGGAGGCAAACTCGAGTTTCGCACCCGCCATCTCTAGTGAGCCGGGTCTACGCCGGTCGCCCTCACCCTGGGGAAAGCGCGCGGCACGGTAACTCGAAGTCTGGACAAGAATTGGGGCAACGAATGCCATCGAAGGGAAAACCAGCATGCACTACTTCGTGACCGGCGCCACCGGCTTCATCGGCAAACGACTCGTCAAAGCCCTGCTCGCGCGGCGCGGCGCGACCGTGTACTTCCTGCTGCGCCGCGAGAGCGAGGCCAAGGTGCCGGAGCTGCTCGCCTACTGGGACGCCCCGAAGGGCCGCGCGATTCCCGTGTACGGCGACCTGACGGCGAAAAGGTTCGGCGTGAGCGCCGAGGCACGCAAGTTTCTGGACGGTCAGGTCGACCACCTGTACCACCTCGCCGCGGTGTACGACTTGGCGGCCGATCAGGAATCGCAAGTGAAGGTGAATGTCGAAGGCACGCGCAACATGGTCGAGTTTGCGCGCACCATCGGCGCCAAGCACGTTCACCATGTCAGCTCGATCGCCGCGGCGGGCCTGTACGAAGGCGTGTTTCGGGAAGACATGTTCATTGAGGCGGAAGGGCTCGATCACCCCTACTTCATGACGAAGCACGAGAGCGAAAAGATCGTTCGCACGGAGTGCAAGCAGCCCTGGACCGTGTACCGCCCCGCCCTCGTCGTGGGCGACTCGAAGACCGGAGAAATGGACAAGATCGACGGGCCGTACTACTTCTTCAAGCTGATCCAGCGCATGCGGCAAATCCTGCCGCCGTGGTTTCCGTCGGTGGGCCTGGAGGGCGGACGCATCAACATCGTGCCGGTGGACTTCTGTGTCGCCGCGCTCGACCACATCAGCCATCTCGGCCAGACCCACGGCAAGTGCTATCACCTGGTCGACCCGATGGGCTACCGCGTCGGCGACGTGCTCGACATTTTCTCCAAGGCGGCGCATGCGCCGAAGATGAACCTGTTCGTCAACGCCGCGCTGCTCGGCTTCATTCCGAAGAGCGTCAAGAAGGGACTGATGGCGCTCGCACCGGTGCGCCGCGTGCGCAACGCCGTCATCAAGGACCTGGGCCTGCCGCCCGACATGTTCACCTTCGTGAACTACCCGACGCGCTTCGACCGGCGCGAAACCGACGCTGCGCTCAAGGGCAGCGACATCGTCTGCCCGAACCTGCACGACTACGCCTGGGTGCTGTGGGACTACTGGGAGCGCCACCTCGACCCGGCGCTGTTCATCGACCGCAGCCTCAAGGGCACGGTGGGCGGCAAGGTCGTGCTCGTGACCGGCGGCTCATCGGGCATTGGGCTGTCGGCGGCGTGCCGCTTCGCCGAGGCGGGTGCCACGACGATCATCTGCGCGCGCGGCGAGGACAAACTCGGTGAGGCGGTGCAGCAGATCAAGGAACACGCCGGCAAGGACGCGAAGGTGTTCAGCTATTCGGTGGACATCTCCGACGAGGCGAGCTGCGCGGCCTTCGTGAAGACGCTCAATGAAGAACACGGCGGCGTCGACTTTCTCATCAACAACGCCGGGCGCTCGATTCGCCGGGCGATCGAGTCCAGCTACGACCGCTTCCACGACTTCGAGCGCACGATGCAGCTCAACTACTTCGGCAGCCTGCGCGTCACGATGGGCTTGCTGCCGGGCATGGTGGCGAAGAAGAAGGGCCACATCGTGAACATCAGCTCGATCAGCGTGCTGGTGAACGCGCCGCGCTTTTCGGCCTATGTGGCGAGCAAGGCGGCGCTCGACGCGTGGACGCGCTGCGCATCGAGCGAGTTCGCCGACCTGGGGGTCACGTTCACCACGGTCAATATGCCGCTCGTGCGCACGCCGATGACGGCGCCGACGAAGATCTACGAAAACATGCCGCTGTTGGATCCCAAGGAAGCGGCCGACATGATCGTGCAGGCGTGCGTCGACAAGCCGGTGCGCGTGGCGACGCGCCTGGGCACCTTTGGCGAAGTGTTGCACGCCGTTGCGCCGCGCATCACGCAGATCGTCATGAATACCACGTTCCGCATGTTCCCCGACAGCGCGGCGGCGAAGGGCGAGAAACTCGCGAAACCGACACTCTCACCCGAAGCGATGGCGATGGCGCAGATGATGCGCGGGATTCACTTCTGACAGGCCCTACTTCAGCGCCTTGAAACGCACGCGTTTCGGGCGCGCGCCCTCTTCGCCCAGGCGCCGCTTCTTGTCCGCTTCATATTCCTGGTAGTTACCGTCGAAGAACACCCACTTCGAATCGCCCTCGCAGGCCAGGATGTGGGTGGCGATGCGGTCCAGGAACCAGCGGTCGTGGCTGATCACCATCACGCTGCCGGCGAACTCGAGCAAGGCGTCTTCCAGGGCGCGCAGCGTTTCCACGTCGAGGTCATTGCTCGGCTCGTCGAGCATCAACACATTGCCGCCGCGCGCGAGCGTCTTGGCCAGATGCAACCGGCCGCGCTCACCGCCCGAGAGCGACCCGACCAGCTTCTGCTGGTCATTGCCCTTGAAGTTGAAGCGGCCCAGGTAGGCGCGCGACGGCATCACGAACTTGCCCACCGTGATGTTGTCCAGCCCCCCCGACACGTCTTGCCAGACCGTCTTGTCGGACTGCAACTCTTCGCGGCTCTGCTCGACGAAAGCCATCTTCGCGGTGGGCCCGATTCTCACCGTGCCGCTGTCGGGCTTTTCCTTGCCGGAAATCATGAGGAACAGGGTCGACTTGCCCGCGCCGTTCGGGCCGATGATGCCGACGATGGCGCCGGCCGGCAGCTTGAAGCTCAAGTCGTCGATCAATACGCGATCGCCATAGCCCTTGGTGACATGGTCGAACTCGAGCACTTCGTGGCCGAGCCGTTCCGCCACAGGGATGAAGATTTCGTTCGTCTCGTTGCGCTTCTGATACTCGACGTCGGAGAGCTCCTCGAACCGCGCAAGCCGCGCCTTGCTCTTGACCTGGCGTCCCTTCGGGTTCTGGCGCACCCACTCAAGCTCTTTCTTCATCGCCCGGGTGCGCGCGTCTTCGGTCTTCTGCTCTTGCTCCAGGCGCTGCTCCTTCTGCTCGAGCCATGTGCTGTAGTTGCCCTTGTAGGGTATGCCGCGGCCGCGGTCGAGTTCGAGTATCCATTGCGCCGCGTTGTCAAGGAAGTAGCGATCGTGGGTGATGGCCACCACGGTGCCGGGAAAGCGCGCCAGAAACTGCTCCAGCCAGTCGACCGACTCGGCGTCCAGGTGGTTGGTGGGCTCGTCCAGCAGCAGCATGTCGGGCTTGCTCAGCAGCAGCCGGCACAGCGCGACGCGGCGCTTTTCGCCGCCCGAGAGTTTGCCGATCACCGCGTCCCACGGCGGCAGGCGCAGCGCGTCGGCGGCGAGTTCGAGTTGCAGGTCGGTGTTTTCGGAGCCGGCCGCGGCGATCACGGCTTCGAGTTCGGCCTGCTCGGCGGCCAGCTTGTCGAAGTCGGCGTCGGGCTCGGCGTATTCGGCGTACACCTCATCGAGCCGCTTCTTCGCGGCCAGCACGCCGCCGATGCCTTCTTCGACCGACTCGCGC
>JANNKM010000135.1:0-6304 GCA_031396305.1 Rhizobacter sp. | reverse complement strand
CTGCGCGCGCAAGGCCTGCAGACGCTGTACGCGCCCGACGCTGCGCGTGCGTCGCGCTTCGACACCCTTGCGCACCCAGACCTCTTCCTGAGCGAGCAGCTTGTCGGCGCGCGCGCTGGCCAGCGCCTCGCTGGCCAACTGGTCCTCCTTGACGCGCTCGTAAGCGCTGAAATTTCCGGGGTAACTTCGCAGCGTGCCGCGGTCGAGTTCGACGATGCGCGTGACGACGTTGTCCAGAAAGTCGCGGTCGTGGGTGACGAGCATCACCGCGCCGCGGAAGTCGCGCAGCAGCGACTCCAACCATGCAATCGAGTCCAGGTCGAGGTGGTTCGTCGGTTCGTCGAGCAACAGCACGTCGGGCACGGCGACGAGCGCCTGCGCCAGCGCGACGCGCTTCTTCATGCCGCCGCTGAGCTCGCCGACATGGCGGCTACCGTCGAGCTGAAGGTGCGTCAGCGTCGTGTCGACTCGCTGCTCCCAGTTCCAGGCATCGAGTGCCTCGATGCGGGTGTGCAGCGCATCGAACGTGGCGTCGTGCCCGGCCGCGTGCACGGCTTCCAGTGCAGCGTGGTCCTCATACGCTGCGCGCACCGCGCGCGCCTCGGCCACGCCCTCGCTCACCGCGTCGAACACGGTGGCGTCAGTCTCGAACACCGGCTCCTGCGCGACATAGCGTATGCGCAGGCCCTGAGTGAGCTGCAATAGTCCGTCGTCCAGCTTTTCCAGGCCGGCAACGATTTTCAGGAGCGACGACTTGCCGGCACCGTTGCGGCCGATCAAACCGAGACGCTCTCCGGTCTCCAGCGAAAAGGCGGCGTTGTCGAGCAGCGCGACATGGCCGAAGGCCAGGCGCGCATTGGAAAGGGAGAGGATGGCCATGCTGCCATTGTCTCGTGCCGCACGCGCAGCTCAGGATTGCAGTGCCATTCAGGCCGCGGCGTGCTCCAAGGCCTCGATGAACATGGTCGCGACATCGAAGCCCGTCTGCTGCGCGATCTCCTGAAAGCCGGTGGGGCTCGTGACATTGATTTCAGTGACGCTGTCGCCGATCACATCGAGCCCCACGAGCAGCAGCCCGCGCGCGGCGAGCACGGGGCCGATTCTCTCGGCGATCTCGCGATCGCGTACCGACAAGGGCTGCGCCACACCCTTGCCGCCCACCGCGAGGTTGCCGCGAATCTCGCTGCCTTGAGGAATGCGCGCCAGCGCGAACGGCGCCGGTACGCCGCCGATCAGCAGGATGCGCTTGTCGCCCTTCACGATGTCAGTGAGGTAACGCTGCGCCATGACCGTTCGCGATCCGTCCTTGTTCAGCGTCTCGATGATGCTGCCCAGGTTCAGCGCGTCGGGCCCGACACGAAAGATGCCCATGCCGCCCATGCCGTCCAGGGGCTTGAGGATCACGTCGTGGTGCTCTGCGTGAAAGCGCCTGATCTCGTCCGCATCGCGCGTCACGAGCGTCGGCGCGATGTACTGCGGGAACTCCATGATCGCGAGCTTCTCGGGATGATCGCGCAGCGCGCCAGGCTTGTTGAAGATGCGCGCGCCTTCACGCTCGGCTTGTTGCAGGAGGTGCGTCGCATAGAAATATTCGCTGTCAAAGGGCGGATCCTTGCGCATCACCACCGCACCCATTTCAGCCAGTGTTTGCACCGCCTGGCCCCGCGGCACGAACCACGACGCCGCGTCCCCGGTCAGCGCGAGCTCGCGCAAGGGTGCGTGGACGTTGCCGCCGCGGCGCCATGAAATGTCGCGCGGCTCGCAAGCAAAAAGGGTGTGCCCGCGCGCCACGGCAGCGCGCATCATCGCGAAGGTCGAATCCTTGTGGATCTTGAAACCTTCCAGCGGGTCGGCGACGAAAAGCAGTTTCATTGAATTTCACGCGGCTTGGAGCGGGGCCGCCACTGTTGCACAAAAAGCGCGAGCGCGCCGGCCGCGATGCCCCAGAACGCCGAGCCGATGCCGAGCCACTGAAAGCCGCTGAGCGTGACCAGGAACGTGATCAGCGCGGCTTCGCGATGCGACTCGTCCTTCACCGCCACCGCTAAGCCCCCGCCGATGCTTCCCAGCAAGGCCAGGCCGGCCACGGCCAACACAAGTTCGCTCGGGAGTGCGGTCAGAACTCCGGCCACCGCCGCGCCGAACAATCCGACCACGCAATAGATCGCGCCGGACGCGGCTGCGGCGACGTAACGCCGCCGCGGGTCGGGATGCGCCTCGCGGCCCATGCAGATCGCCGCAGTGATCGCCGCCAAATTCAACGCAAACGCGCCGAACGGCGCCAGGATCAGAGTGGCCAGACCGGTGAGCGTGATGAGCCTGGAAATCGGCATCGGGTAACCCGCAGCGCGAATCGCCGCGACGCCCGGCAGGTTTTGCGATGCCATCGTCACGACGAACAGCGGCAGCGCCAGGTTGAGTGTCGCGCGCCACGTGAATTGTGGTGCGGTGAACTCCGGCACGGTGAGGCTCCAGGGCACAGACACTGCCTGCATGCGGCCCTGCGCGACAGCGCAAACCATGCCCACGACAAGCACCACCGGCACGGCGTAACGCGGCCACCAGCGTCGGCCAGCGAGGTAGGCCAACAACATCAAGAGCACCAGGGCGAACGCCGATTGCGCCGCGAGAAACGCTTCCATGCCGAAACGCGCCAGCACGCCAGCCAACAAGGCGCTGGCCAACGCGATCGGAATGCGGTCCATGATGGCTTCGAACCAACCTGTCACGCCGCACAGCGTGATCAGTGCCGCGCACACCATGAATGCGCCCACTGCTTCGGCCATGCCGAAGGCGCCACTTGCGCCTGCGGTGGCCAGCACGGCAGCGCCCGGCGTGCTCCAGGCCACCATCACGGGTTGGCGCAACCAAAGCGACGCTGCGAGCGAGCACAGCCCCATGCCCAGACCGAGCGCCCACATCCATGAGCCGATCTGCCCGGGCGTTGCGCCAAAGGCGTTCGCCGCCTGGAACACGATCGCCACTGAACTCGTGAAGCCCACTAGCACCGCAACGAAGCCGGCGCTGGCCGCAGAAAGGGACGAATCCCGAAGGAACGAATTCATGATTCCCGGAGCATAGCGAGGCGGGCGAGGGCGCTTCAGCTTGGGCGCCGGGCGCCGATAACGCCAACAGCCCCGACTCTGCGCCTGCCTCGATGTGCCGTTTCATCGCCTACCTCGGAACGCCGATCTTTCTCGATGAGTTGGTGTGCCAGCCGCGACATTCGCTGTTGCATCAGGCGCTGCGCGCCGAAGAGTCCAAGACCGCGACGCAAGGTGATGGATTCGGCATCGGCTGGTACGGCGAACGCGCCGAGCCCGCCGTGTACCGCGAAATCATGCCCGCGTGGTCGGACGAGAATTTGCTCACGTTGTGCACCAGCGTTCGATCGGGCAACTTCTTCGCCCATGTACGCGCTGCCACGGGAACGGCAATCGCGCGCCAGAACTGCCACCCGTTTCGCCACGGGCGGTTTCTCTTCATGCACAACGGTCAGATCGGCGGTTACGCACAACTGCGGCGGGCACTGGAGAGCCAGTTGCCCGACCTGCTGTATGCCGAACGGCGCGGTGCCACCGATTCGGAATTGCTGTTCCTGCTGGCGCTGGCGCGAATTCAGCGCGGCGAAGATCCCGGCGCGGCGGTGGTACGCGTTTTCAACGACACCGTCGCTCGGATGCGGCGCGCGGGGATCCGCGAACCCTTGCGCTTTTCGGCCGCCTTGTCCGACGGGCACACGTTGATCGCATTTCGCCTCGCCAGCGACACCGAGCCACCGACGCTGTACCTGCACCTCGGCGCAAGCGGCAGCGTCGTCGCGTCGGAGCCCCTGGATGACAGCCACGATGGCTGGGACGCACTGCCCAGCGGCGCACTCGTGCGCATCAGCAGGTCCGGTTATCGGATCGAGCACGTCGCCCCGGTGAGCGCGGCGGCCTTCGAGACTGTCTAGAACTCTGTCGGCAGCGAGGCAGCGCCTCTTCAAATCTCGACTTTCGAGCCCAGCTCGACGACGCGATTCGTCGGCAGGTTCAGGAAGTCCGCGGCCGCCGCGGCGTTGCGGTGCATGCTGGCGAACAGCTTTTCGCGCCACACCGCCATGCCGGCGCCGAACGTCGGGATCACGATGTCGCGCGACAGGAAGTACGAGGTGTCCATTTCTTCAACGACGCATCCATGCTCGCGCAACTTCGAAAGCGCATCGGGCACGTCGGGCTCGTTCTTGAAGCCGAAGTTGAGTGTGACCTGCCAGCAGTTGTTGCCCAGAGCCCTGGTCTCGCTGCGCCGCTCGAAACCGATCCACGGCACCTCATGGTGCACCACGGTGACGAACAGGTTGGTTTCGTGGAGCACCTTGTTGTGCTTGAGGTTGTGCAGCAGGGCGTTGGGCGTCAGACCCTGTTCGCTGACCAGAAACACGGCCGTGCCGGGAACGCGCAGCGGCGGATTCGTGAACACCGACTCGAGGAACGACGGTAGGTCGATGGCCTCGTCGCGCATTCGATTCGTGACCAGGTTTCGCCCCTGCTTCCAGGTCATCATCAGCATGAACATGACGGCACCGATGACCAGAGGGAACCAGCCGCCGTCCAGCACCTTGACGATGTTCGCGCTGAAGTAGATGACATCGACGAGAAAGAAGAACCCGGTCGCGGCGAAACACAGCGCCCAGGGGTACTTCCAGCTGTAGCGGATGACGAAGAACGTCATGATGGTCGTGATCAGCATGTCGATCGTGACGGTGATGCCATACGCCGCAGCCAGCCGCCCACTCGAACCGAACGTGACGACGGCCAGCACGATGCACACGTACAGGCCCCAGTTGACGAACGGAACGTAGATCTGCCCTGTCTCCTTGACCGACGTGTGCAGGATTCGCAGGCGCGGCAGATAGCCGAGCTGGATCGCCTGCTTGGTCACCGAAAACGCCGCTGATATCAGCGCCTGCGAGGCAATCACCGCGGCGCACGTGGCCAGCCCGATCAAGGGGTACAGCGCCCAGTCCGGCGCCATCTTGTAGAACGGATTGATCGCGTTTTCCGGCTGCGCCAGCAGCATCGCGCCCTGGCCAAAGTAGTTCAGCAGCAACGCCGGCATGACAAGCGCGAACCAGGCCACGCGGATGGGCCGCTTGCCGAAATGCCCCATGTCGGCGTAAAGCGCTTCGGCGCCGGTGACGCACAGCACGACAAAGCCCAGTGCCACAAAAGCGACATCCGGGTGCTGGACCATGAACAGCAGCGCGTGATGCGGGCCGACCGCCCACATCACGCTCGGGTTTCGCGCAATGTGAATGACCCCCATCACGCCGATGACGAGGAACCACAGCACCGTGATGGGTCCGAAGAACCTGCCGATGCCGCCCGTGCCATGGCGCTGCACCGCGAACAGCAGCGTCAGCACCACCAGCGAAGCAGGCACGACGTAAGCGTGCAGGCCGGGCGCCGCCACCTCCAGGCCTTCAATGGCGCCGAGAACTGAAACCGCTGGCGTGATGACGCCATCGCCGAAAAAGATGGCGGTACCGAAGATGCCCAGTGTGAGCAGCACGCGACGCAACGCCGGGCGCTCCTTGACCGCCTGCGAGGCCAGCGCAAGCATCGCGATCAGGCCGCCCTCGCCGTGGTTGTCGGCGCGAAGGATCAGCGCCACGTACTTTACCGAGACGATTACGGTCAGCGTCCAGAAAATCAGCGACAGCACGCCGTAGATGTTGGCTGCCGTGAGCGGCACGTGATTCGGGCCGAACACCTCTTTGAGCGCGTAGAGCGGGCTGGTGCCGATGTCGCCGTAGACGACGCCGATCGCTCCCAGGGTCAAGACCGCGAGGTTGGACGAAGTGGGTTGGGGCTTCAAGGCAGTCCGACCGCGTGCACGGCCGGGAGGTATGGCAAAAGCGCGCCATTGTGCGTCAAGTGCACCGCCCCGCCGGACGCAGTAGCGCGAACGCGACTATTCGTAGACCTCGGCGTTGGGATCCGTCGCCTCGAGTTCATAGCTCGCCGCGACCATCGCCAGGCGAGCGAGCACGCCGTACATGTAAAAGCGGTTCGGCGCGCTGACGCCCGGCTTCACGCCTGGCCTGGGCATCTGGTTCGATTCGGCGAACGCCAGCGGCACAAAGCTGGCGCCCGGTGCGTTCAGGTTCTCGTCGACGCCGCGGCCGGCGTTGACGCGGTAGAAGCCGCCCACCACGTAACGGTCGATCATGTAGACCACCGGCTCGGCGACGGCGTCGTTCACGCGCTCGTAAGTGGGCACGCCTTCCTGCAGGATGACTTCGCTGACCGCCTGCTCGCCT
>JANNKM010000132.1:0-3979 GCA_031396305.1 Rhizobacter sp. | reverse complement strand
TGCTGGTGTTGTTGCGCCATCTGCGCTACTTCCAGCAGCCGGTCTGGACGCCGATCGTCTGGGTCCAGGCCGTCGGCACGTACGCGGGCTTTGCAATGGCGCTCGGACTGGCGGGTCTGTGGGCACGGCGCTTCCTCGTCGACCGGGTGCGCTACATCTCGACGCCTTCCGACCACCTGCATCTGGCGTTGCTGTTGGCCATTGGACTGAGCGGCTTGACGATGCGCTTCGTCGCGCACACCGACGTCGTCGCCGTGAAGGCCTTCATGCTCGGCCTGATGCGCTTTGACGTCCAGCCGCTGCCCGCCGACCCGCTGCTGCTGCTGCACCTCGCACTGGTGGCGCTGCTGATGATCGTCTTCCCGATCAGCAAATTGATGCACGCGCCGGGCCTGTTCTTCAGCCCCGGGCGGAATCAGGCCGACACGTCGCGCGAGCAACGCCATGTGGCCGCCTGGGCCGCGGCGCTGCCCAAGAAGTGACCGTCGAAGGGACCGATGCGATGGCCACCGCTGCATTCAAGACGCCGACGCTGAACCGCTATCCGGTGATCCCGCTGGTCGCCGAAGGCTCGATGGCGCACAGCAAACCCTTCGTCGCATCGCCCATCATCCAGGCACGCATCGGCTTTCCCGGCGAACTGGAAGACGGCTGGGAGCGGCGCGCCGTCAACAAGATGGGCGAACTGCTCGGCAAGTATCGATCCTTGCAGGTCTACATGGACTCGTGCGTGCACTGCGGCGCGTGCTCCGACAAGTGTCACTACTTCCTCGGCACGGGCGACCCGAAGAACATGCCGGTCGCGCGCCAGGACCTGATGCGCGGCGTATACCGGCGCTACTTCACCTTTGCCGGCAAACATTTCCCGAAGCTCGTCGGCGCGACCGACATGACTCGACAA
This sequence comes from Rhizobacter sp., assembly GCA_031396305.1. Lineage (GTDB taxonomy): Bacteria > Pseudomonadota > Gammaproteobacteria > Burkholderiales > Burkholderiaceae_C > JAEMQF01. Next base: position 3,078 of record JANNKM010000132.1, on the reverse strand, counting down.
GTGCTCGACGACTGGTGGACCTACTACAACCAGTGTTCCGAGTGCCGGCGCTGCTCGGTGTTCTGCCCCTACGGCATCGACACCGCCGAAGTGACGATGGCCGCGCGGGAAATCATGGACTCGGTGGGCCTGGGGCAGAAGTACAGCAACGAGATCATCGGCAAGGTGCACCGCATCGGCAACAACTTGGGCATCCCCGGGCCGGCGCTCAAGGACACCCTGCTGGGCCTGGAAGAAGACACGCTCGAAGAAACCGGCCTCAACGTGCGCTTCCCGCTCGACGAGCCCGGCGCGCAAGTGCTGCTTGTGACGCCGTCGGCCGACTTCTTCTCCGAGCCGCATGTGGAAAGCCTGATCGGCTACGCCAAGGTGTTCCACGCCGCCGGCATTTCCTGGACGCTCAGCACCAAGGCCAGTGAGGCGGGCAACTTCGGCCTGTTCATCGGCAACTACGAGCAGATGCGCACGATCTCGCTGCGCGTCAAGCAAGCCGCCATTGAGCTCGGCGTGCGGCGCCTCGTGGTGGGCGAGTGCGGCCACGCGTGGCGCGTCGCGTACAGCTTCTGGAACACGCTGATCGGCCCGTTCGACTGGCTCGATCCGAACTACCCGGTGCCGCAGCACATCTGCGAGATGACGTATGACCTCATCCAGCAGGGTGCGCTGAAGTTCGACAAGGAAAAGAACGACGATCGCATCATCACGTTCCACGACTCGTGCAACGTCGCGCGCGCTTCGCGCATGGGCAAGATGCCCGGCGGCCAGTTCGTCATTCCGCGCGAAATCATCAAGGCCGTGGCGAACCACTTCCACGACATGTCGCCGCAGACGACGGGCGAGGCCACGTTCTGCTGCGGCGGCGGCGGTGGCCTGCTCACCGACGACCTGATGGAGCTGCGCGTCAAGGGCGCGCTGCCGCGCATGGAGGCGCTGAAGAACGTCGTCGACGACCACGGCGTCAACTTCATGGCCGCGATCTGCGCCATCTGCAAAGCGCAGTTCAGCAAGGTCCTGCCCTATTACGGCTTCGACATGAGCATGGTCGGCGGTGTGCACCAGCTCGTGAGCAAAGCGATCCGGCTCGGCGAGCCCCATTGAAATCACGCCCGAGGAAACCGAGATGTCTTCTTCCACTTCGACCGGCGACATCAAGCCGCTGACCTTCCGCCGCTACAAGGACGACGACGCCAAGCCGCTGCCGTGGCAGGAAGAAATCTTCGACGCCGACCACACGCACAAGTGCCCGACCTACATCCAGAGCACACCCCCGTGCCAGGGGTCATGCCCGTCGGGTGAAGACATCCGCGGCTATCTCAACATCGTGCGCGGCATCGAAAAGCCGCCCGCCGGCGTGCCCTGGCAGGAGTACGCGTGGCGGCGCCTGACCGAAGCGAACCCGTTTCCTTCGGTGATGGGGCGTGTCTGTCCTGCGCCGTGCGAGTCGGGCTGCAACCGGAATCAGGTGGAAGACTTCGTCGGCATCAATTCGGTCGAACATTTCCTGGGCGAATGGGCCATCGAACACAAGCTGGCGTTTCCGAAATCCGCCACGAGCAGCGGCAAGAAGGTGGCGGTGATCGGCGCCGGCCCGGCCGGCCTGTCGGTGGCATACCAGCTCGCGCGCAAGGGCCACGCCGTGACGATCTTCGACGAGCGCGAACTGCTCGGCGGCATGATGCGCTACGGCATTCCGGGCTTCCGCACGCCACGCGCCGTGCTCGACGCCGAGATCCAGCGAATTCTCGACATGGGCGTTGAAGTGCGAATGGCGTGCCGCATCGGCAGCGACATTGGCTTGGAGGATCTGAAGAACGCCTTCGACGCAGTGTTCCTTGGCCTGGGTGCACAAAGCGGCAGGCCATTGCCGATCGAAGGCGCGCAGGCTCCGAACTGCGTCACTGCCACGGCCTTCCTGAAGGCCTTCAATGACGGGCGCATGCAGCATGTGGGCAAGCGCGTCGTCGTCGTCGGCGGGGGCGACACGTCGATCGACGTGGCCACCGTGGCGCGGCGCCTGGGCCACATTGACCAGGTGCACGAGAGCGACCGCCCGGAAAACGTGATCGGCGGCTATTCCGCCCACGATGCCGCGACCTTGTCGGCGCGCATGGGCGCCGAGGTCACGTTGACTTCGATCTTCGCTGTCGACAAGATGCAGGCGAGCAAACACGAGATTGAGCACGCACTCGGCGAGGGCATCACGATCCGTGGCGGCATGGCGCCGGTGGCGGTGCTGGTCGACGCCGACGGCCGCGCCACCGCGCTGCGCGTGGTGCGCTGCGAAGCGAAGATCGTCGGCGGCAAACTCGACGTGAAGCAGATTCCCGGAACCGAAGAAGACCTCTGCGCAGACCTGATCGTCTCGGCGATCGGCCAGGCGGTCGACTTCACCGGCCTGGAAGTGCTGAACAACGGCAAGGGCGCGATCGCTGCCGACAAGAACTACCAGGTGCAGGGCCAGAGTGGCATGTTCGTCGGCGGCGACGTGGTGCGCCCACCCCTGTTGACCACGGCCATCGGCCAGGGCGCGATCGCCGCCGAGGGCATCGACCGGTTCCTGCGCAGCGAGGCGCTGGAAAAGCGCCCGAAGATCGACGTGCACGGGTTCGATTTGATGCGCAAGATGGTCGAGAAGGGCCTGAAGGTCACGCAGATCACCGAGCCGACGTGGGGCACCGATGCGAGCAGCGGTGCGATCCACAACTACGACAACCGCTCGGACCGCTACGTTATTCCGCACAACGAGCTGTTCCTCGGCCACTTCAACTACACGCCGCGGATCAAGCGCAAGTTGATCTCGCTCAGTGCCGACGAGGCGCTGAACAACTTCGAGGAGCGCATGGTGCCGTTGCTCGAAGCGCAGGCACAAGCCGAGGCGAAGCGCTGCATGAGTTGCGGCCAGTGTTTCGAGTGCGACAACTGCGTTGTCTACTGTCCGCAGACCGCCGTGTTCAAAGTGCCCAAGGGCAAGTCGACGATGGGGCGTTACGTCGACACCGACTACACAAAATGCATCGGCTGCCACATCTGCGCCGATGTCTGCCCCACCGGCTACATCCAGATGGGGTTGGGGGAGTA
>JANNKM010000122.1:0-6600 GCA_031396305.1 Rhizobacter sp. | reverse complement strand
CCCGTCGATGTCCATCGCCTCGCGCAGGCAGTCGTCGATGGTTTGCCGCACGAGAGGGTGATCCGGGATTTCGCGGTCGCCGACGATGTTCTCGCCGCATGCCAGCTGGTCGGGGAAGATCGCGCCGAGCAGGTCTTCCGCGGCCATGCGCTGCAATTGCGGCGCCACCTTGCGCCCGCCGCGCATGCGTGGCAGCGCAAGCGCCACCGTGCCGTTCCAGCGCCAGCGCGCGCCGAACATCGGCGCGGCGAGCAAGGCTTGCACGAGCAGCGGCCGCACGTTCTCCGCCGACAGGTACCGCGCCACTTCTTCAGGTGGAAAACTGTGCGACGCGGAGAGCGACAAAATGATCGCGTCTTCCGTCGCCGCCGCCTGCAATTCGAAATCGAACTTGCGGCAGAAGCGCTTGCGCAGCGCCAGGCCCCAGGCGCGGTTGATGCGGCTGCCCAGCGGCGCGTGGATCACGAACTGCATGCCGCCCGATTCGTCGAAGAAGCGTTCGAACACGATGCAGCGTGTGGTCGGCAGCCGGCCCAGCGCGACTTTCGCCGCACTCAGGTAATCCGCAATCTGCTCGGCCGCGGACGACGACAGCGCGAAGGTGCCGCCCACGCTCCCAGGTGCGGTCAACCAGCTCAGGACCGCGGCGCGCCCGCCCGCGCCAATGCGCTTCGCGAATTCCTCGCGCAAACGTGATACCGACGCCGAGAGTTCCGTCGTGCGCCCCGGCGCCTCGCCGAGCCAGAACGGCATGCTCGGCGGCAGGCCTTTCGCGTCTTCCACGCGCACCGTGCCGCGCTCGACGCGCAGAATTCGGTACGAGGTGTTGCCGAGCTGGAACACGTCGCCTGCCAGGCTCTCGATCGCGAAGTCTTCGTTGAGCGTGCCCACCACCTGCGCCTGCGGCTCGAGCAGCACGGTGTAGTCGGCGTTGTCGGGAATCGTGCCGCCGGACGTGACCGCCGTCAGCGCCGCGCCGCGCTGGCCGCGCAGCACGCCGTTCACGGCGTCGCGGTGCAGATGCGCCGCGCGCCGGCCGCGGCGCGTGTCGAAGCCGTCGGACAACATGCGCACGACCTCGAGGTATTCGTCGCGCGTCAGGTCTCGATACGGCGACGCACGGCGCACCAGTGCGAACAGGTCGTCTTCGCGCCATTCCTGCATTCCGACCTCGGCAACGATCTGCTGCGCGAGCACGTCGAGCGGCTTGTCAGGCAGCGCGATGCGGTCGAGCTCGCCGCGTGCCACGGCATCTAACAGCGCTGCACATTCGCACAACTCGTCGCGCACAACTCGTCGCGCGTCAAAGGAAAGAGGCGCCCCTTGGGTGTGCCGCCCACCGCGTGGCCGGAGCGGCCGACGCGCTGCAGGAACGCGGCAATCGACTTGGTGGAGCCGATCTGGCACACCAGGTCCACATCGCCGATGTCGATGCCCAGCTCCAACGACGCGGTCGCGACGAGGGCGCGCAGCTCGCCGCGTTTCAAGCGCTGCTCGGCATCGAGTCGATGCTCGCGCGCGAGGCTACCGTGGTGCGCGGCGACGTTTTCCGCGCCGAGGCGTTCCGACAGGTAGCGCGCCGCGCGTTCGGCCAGGCGCCGCGTATTCACAAAAATCAACGTCGTCCGGTGCTCGCTCACCAACGCTGCAAGCCGGTCGTAGACGAGTTGCCAGACCTCGCCCGACATCACGGCTTCCAGCGGTGCCGGCGGCAGCTCGATTGCCAGATCGCGTTGCCGCACATGGCCGGTGTCGACGACCGTGCAATCGGGCTCGCCCGCCGCGTTGCTGCGCTCGCCGACGAGGAAGCGCGCGATTCGCTCAATCGGCTTCTGCGTCGCGGACAAGCCGACGCGTATCAGATCGCGCCCGGCGAGCTGCTCGAGCCGCTCCAGCGACAAGGCGAGGTGCGCACCGCGCTTGTTCGGCGCGAGCGCATGAATCTCGTCGACGATCACGCTGCGAGTCGTTCCCAACATCTTCCGCCCGCCCTTGCTGGTGAGCAGGATGTACAGCGTCTCGGGCGTCGTGACGACGATGTGCGGTGCACATCTGCGCATTTGTGTGCGCTCGGCCTGCGGCGTGTCGCCGGTGCGCACGGCGCTGCGAATTGCGGCATCGGGAAGGCCGAGGCGCTCGAGTTCGGCGCGGATGCCCGCGAGCGGTACCTCCAGGTTGCGCTGAATGTCGTTCGACAACGCCTTCAGCGGCGACACGTAGACGATGCGCGTCTCGTCGGGAAGCTGGCCCGCCACCGCATCGCGCACCAGCAAATCGATCGCCGCGAGAAACGCCGCCAAGGTTTTGCCCGAGCCGGTGGGCGCCGCCACCAGCGTATGCCGTCCGGACTGGATCGCCGGCCAGGCTTGCACCTGCGCCGGCGTGGGTTCGATGAAGGCGGATTCGAACCAGGCGCGAACCGCAGGATGGAAATGTTCGAGGGCGGAACTGGACATGTGGAGTCGCCACTTTAAGCGCAGACGCCTCGCGCCGTCGGCGTCCGCACGCCAGCCCCTAGACTCCCCGATGTCAAACGCCGGGAATCAGCCATGAAGTCGTATTGGATGCAGCTTGCCGACGGGCAATTGATGCTCGACGTGCGCGACGTCGCGTTGCCCGAACCCGGGCCGCAGCAAGTGCTGGTGCAGGTGCACGCCGCCGGGCTGAACCGCGGCGAATTCATTGCCGGGCACGGCTTGTTTGGCAAGGGCGGCGCTGCGAAACCTGGAGGTATGGAGGCGGCAGGCGTGGTCTTGCAATGCGGCGCGGGCGTCACCCACCTCCGGGCGGGTGATCGCGTGATGGGGCGCTGCGCCGGTGCGTTCGCCGAAGCTGCCTTGATGGACGTGCGCGAAGCGATGCCTGTGCCCAACGGATTGTCTTGGGACGAGGCGGCGAGCATTCCACTGACTTTTCTGGTCGTTCACGACATGCTCGTGACGCAGGGTCGGCTCCAAGCCGACGAATGGCTGCTCGTGGCGGGTGTGTCGTCGGGCGTCGGCGTGGCGGCGATGTTGGCCGCCAAGGCGCTGGGCGCCAAGGTGATCGGCACCTCGGGCGCGTCGGCGAAGCTCGAGCGCTTGGCGGCACTCGGCCTGGACCTGGGTCTGTGCACGCGCAGCGCCGACTTTCACGCCGCGGTATTGCAGGCGACGCAGGGCCGGGGCGCGAACCTCGTCGTGAACGCCGTCGGCGGCTCGGTGTTCGCCGAATGCGTGCGTTGCATGGCCTTCGAGGCGCGTCTGGCGACGGTGGGTTACGTCGACGGCGTGCTGCGCGGCCAGATCGACATCGAAGCCTTGCACGCGAAGCGCCTGACGCTGTTCGGCGTGTCCAACAAACTGCGCACGCCGCAGCAACGCGCCCAGGCCGTGCCCGGCTTCGTCGCCGATCTGCTGCCTCTGATCGCATCCGGGCGCATCAAACCGGTGATCGACCGGGTGTTCGGCTTCGCCGAATTGGCACAGGCCAAGGCGCACATGGAAAGCAATTCGCATGTCGGCAAGATCGTGCTCGCGGGCAGCACGCGATGAGCGCGAAACGCAACCCGGACCACGATCATGAGCGCCCCCAGGCGGACGACATACGTCGTCCGCCCCACGGGCCACGAAGGGGCCCCTTCGTGGCCCTTGGGGACAAGGAAACTTGGGGCGGCCCGGCGTTTCCTTGTGAGAATCAAACCATGCGCATCGTATTGATCGTCGCCGCACTCGCCGCGGCCAGTAGCTGCCCTCCCGCCTGTGCCCAAGCTGGCGCCTACCCCAACAAACCGATCAAGCTGCTCGTCGGTTTCGCCCCCGGCGGCGCGGCCGACTTTGTGGCACGAACGCTCGGCGAATCGCTCGGGCGCTCGCTTGGCGCAACAATCGTCATCGAGAACCGCCCTGGCGCGGGCTCCAGCCTGGCCGCCGATGCCGTGGCCAAGGCCGCGCCCGACGGCTACACGCTGTTGATCGCCAGCCCGAGCAGCATCTCGGTCAATCCCGCGCTCAACCCCAAGCTCGGCTACGCGCCGCGCGACCTCGCGCCGGTCGGCAAACTCACCAGCTCGCCACTCGTGATCGCCGCGCATCCCGGCAGCGGCATCAACTCGGTCGCCGAGCTGATCGCCAAGGCCAAACAAGCGCCGGGCGTGTTGAACTACGCGAGCTCGGGCAACGGCTCAGCGCCGCACCTGGGCGCGGCGCTGTTCAGCCAGGTGACCGGCGTGCAGATGGTGCACATACCGTTCAAAGGCGGCGCGCCGGCGATCCAGTCGGTGATTGCCGGCGACACGCATTTGACCTTCGGCACCCCGCCCTCGGTGCTGCCGATGATTCAGGCTGGCCGACTGAAGGGCCTGGCGGTGAGCACACGCGAGCGCACCGCGCTCGTGCCGGACCTGCCCGGCATGCTCGAGGCCGGCGTGCCGGAGTTCGCGATCGAGTTCTGGTACGGGTTCTTCGTTCCCGCCGGCACGCCACCAGCGATCGTGAAACGAATCTTTGACGCGGCTGCGGTCGCGCTGCAACAGCCGTCAGTGAAGGCAGCCCTGGCGCGCGAAGGCACGGAAGTCTCGGCGTCGGCGTCGCCAGAACACTTCGCAGCGTTTCTCGCCGAAGACGCCAAGTTCTGGGTCAAGCTGGTGAAGGATGCGGGCGTGAAGGCCGACTGAAGCAGCCACGCATTCGGTGCGCTCGCGCGAACCTCGCGCTCATTGGCCATGGCGCCAGGGTATTGCTTGGCAATACTCGGCGGCGCACCGCGGCGGGTGTTCCATGAAAGCCGTGCGCAGCGCGGCGCGGGCTGGCATTCTTCGCCCACCTTGACATATGGAGAGTCGCATGTTCGGCAGCACACCACGGCGCATGATTGTTCGCGCGGCGATAGTCATTGCCTCGCTCGTTGCCTCGCTACACACGCTCGCAGCGCCCGCGGCAGCGGGGCCGCAGAGCGGGCAAGGCAGTGTGCCGATCGGTGCACTCGGCTCCGAACTGAAGGTCGGTGATGCCGTATTTGTCCGCGTGACGGCGCGCCCCTTCATGGAAGTGTCGGCGGCCACCCAGTCGTGGTCGAATCATGTCGGCATCGTCGTCGATACCTCGGGCGATGAAGCCCTGATCGGCGAGAGCACGTTTCCACTCTCGCGCATCACGACGCTGTCGCGCTTTGTCGCGAGGTCGGAAGACGGGCGGGTCGCCGTGAGCCGGCTTGCCATGCCACTCACGCCTGAGCAGGAACGGGGCATCGCCTCGGCGGCACAGCGCCGTTCCGGCATCTTCTACGACACCGGCTTCAACCTCCATTCGGGGCGCCAGTTCTGCTCGCGATTCGTGCGCGAGGTCCTGCAGGAAGCGGCAGGCGTCGTCGTCGGTGAAGTGGAGACCTTCGCGAACCTGTTCGCGGCCAACCCGCAGGCCAACCTCGGCTTCTGGAAGTTCTGGTATTTCGGTCGCATCCCCTGGGAGCGCGAGACCGTCACGCCCGCGAGTTTGCTGCGAAGCGTGGAGTTGAACGTGGTCTTCGACGGAACCGCAATCGCCGACGCGGCGCCATAGCTGGTTCACCGATTCCGGGAGTACACACCATGCTGCACATCATCTTTGCCGTGTTTGCGTTTTGCTTTCTGATCGAACGCCTGATCCCGGGCTGGCCCTGTGCACCGCGCTCGGCGAGTTTTTCTATCACACCAACATCAAGACGCCGCGCTGGGGCGGGCTCTTTTTCCAGCGCCCCGAGATGCACCGCATCCACCACCAGCACGGCCGGCACAAGAACAACTACGGCGACATCACCTGGTGGGATATGTTGTTCGGCACCTATGAAAACCCCAAGGAGTGGGTCCACAACTGTGGATTCGACGACGCCAAAGAGCAGCGGCTGGCGGACATGTTGGCGTACAAGGATGTGCACGGCTGACGAGGGCCATCGCCTATGTGCGTGGCCGCGCTGCGCGGGCAAGTGATCGGGAACGGAATCGTCGGTCAAGTGCTCGTGCCGAGCGATGCACCACCGCGGCTCAGTCCTCACCTCCGAATGCCATCAATGACAGCAGTGAGTACAATGCTTCACAACCAGGAAACCACATGGCCACACTCACCATTCGCGATCTGGACGAGTCACTCAAGCGCGACCTTCGTATGCGCGCCGCGGGCCGGAACCGGTCGATGGAAGAGGAGGCGCGGCAGATACTGCGTGCCGCACTTCTCGAGTCACCTGCTCCCGCCAAGGATCTGGCCTCTCGCATCCGTGCTCGCTTTGTCGGTTTAGGTGATGTGGAGTTGAGCCTGCCCGAGCGCGAGCCGGTGCGTACACCGCCTGGCTTCGATGAAGAACCGAAGGCCGTTCGTACCGCGCCCTCCAAGCGCCGGGTGCAACCAAAGCGGCGCGCATGAGTGTCCTGCTCGACACCAATGTGCTCTCCGAGATCCTGCGCACGCGGCCCGATTCGACAGTGCTCGCCTGGTTTGCCGCGCAGCCTGCGAACGGCCTGTTCGTCAGCGCGGTGACGCAGGCCGAGATGATGCTCGGGGCTCGTCTGCTGCCGACTGGCAAGCGGCGGCAACGGCTGGAGCAGGCGCTCGAGGCGATGTTCCTCGAAGACTTTGCTGGCCGCGTCCT
>JANNKM010000086.1:0-6498 GCA_031396305.1 Rhizobacter sp. | reverse complement strand
TAAGCGGTCTTGTCGCCCACGGCGATGCGCACGCCGGGGCGATCCACTTCGGCAAGGCTGAGGATCGGCGAGCCCGCGAGCAAAGTCGGTTGCTCCTCGGGGATGAAATGCCCGCAGTCGGGAATCGCGCCGCCTTGCACGCTGTCGGCGATCAAGCGCAGCGATTCGAGCGGTTCTTCGCCGCGCCCACGCGCATCGGTGCGTGCGCCGCCGAGCGCGAGCACCGGCATCGGCAGGCGAAACCCCGATTCGAACGTCGCCCGGTTGTCGGCGGCATCGACGGGGATGTTGCGGTAGTACGCAAAGCCCGCGCGCAACGCGCCGGGCTGGCTGTAGCAGCGCACGTATTCGTCGATGTCGTCGGGCCCGATCGCGCCGCGCTGCCAACTGAAGGCCTCGTAGAACCAGCTCAGGTATTCGCGCTCGCGCCCTTGCACCAGGGCTTCGGGCAAGTCGGGCGTCATGTGAAAGGCATGATGCCAGCGCTTGCCGCCCTGCGAGATGTCCGGGCCGATGCCGGGGATCGTCACGTCCAGGATTGTCAACGTGCGCACTTGCGCCGTGTTCGCGCGCGCCAGCGCGAATGCCGTGGGGCCGCCCCAGTCGTGGCCGACGAGGTGAAAGCGCCCGAGCTGCAACTGCTCGCACATCTGCGCCAGGTCCAGCGCAAGCGTCTTCTTGTCGTAGCCGTCGGCCGGCCGTGAGCTGTCACCCAGGCCCGGTAGGTCGGGAACGATCAAACGGTAATGAGGTGCGAGCAGCGGCATGACTTTGCGCCATTCGTGCCAGGTCTGCGGCCAGCCGTGCAGCAGCACGACGGGAATGCCCGCGCCGGCCGTGGTGACGTGCATCGACAGCCGGCGCAGGCGCAGCGTCTGGTGTTCGATTTGCATCTGCGCCTGGCCTTGTGAACCGACTACGCCGCGCCTGCGCTCGGGCCGTCGAAGTCGTGTTGCGATCCGCGGTGCTGGGCATAGATGCGCCGCACCCATGCGGCGCCCGGGTGTTTGGCGTAGCGGTCGATCAGCGCCTGGAAACTGTGCCCGACCGGCTGCGGGCTGGCCATCGGCGAGTGGTCGGGCTTGACGAACACGGCGAGCGTCGACGCCGCGGTCAGATCGGCGATGCTGAAGGCATTAGCCGGTGGCCGCGCTGCGCTGCGCAACGAAGTCGAAGGCCTGCTGTGCGGCGCGATGGCCATCCTCCACCGCATCGGGCCCGGTGATGCCGTTGCCCTTGCGCACCAGCGGTGCGGCGAGCGGCACGATGCAGGCATAGGCCCAGCGTTTGAGCGCCGGAGTTCCATCGGCGAAGATGCGCGCGAACATGCTCGGCTCGCTCAGCAGCGCGTCGAGCACGGTGCGGCGCATGCGCGGCGTGATGTCGTCGTCGAACCAGGATTGAATGCGCAGCGCTTCGCTGCGTTGTGCCGCGTCGGCGGGCAGCAGCGCGAGCGTGCCGTACTGCTGCTCCAGCCATTCAAGGATGCGCGCCGAGCCGTCGATCACGCCGCCGTCGTGGATGAGCACCGGCGTTTCCGTGCGCCCTGTGAGGCGCTTCACCGTGCGCATGTGCGGCCCGGGCAGCAGGCTGCGGCGTCGATGCGCGACCTGCTTGAAGTCCAGCGCCCAGCGCGCTTTTTCGTTGTAGGGTGAATGACGAAACTGCAGCAATTCGAGCATCGCGGTTTCCTCGCGTCAGCGGCGACAACGATTGTGTACCGCTCAGCCTCTCGGCGCGGCGCCAGCCGAAGACAATGGTGATCCAACATGGCCAACCAGGACCGACCATGCTTCATCTGCACTACTACCCCGGCAACGCCAGCCTCACGCCGCACATGCTGCTCGAAGAGCTGGGCGTGCCGTACCAGCTCGAACTGGTGGATCGAACGAAGGGCGCGCACAAGTCACCCGCTTACCTGAAGCTCAACCCGAACGGGCTGATCCCGGTGCTGATCGACGGCGATCTGGTGCTTTATGAGACGGCCGCGATCTGTCTGCACCTGGCCGACACGCACGCCGCAGCAGCACTGGCGCCGCCGCTGGGCACGCACGAGCGCGCGCACTTCTACAAGCGGCTGATGTGGTTGACGAACACGATGCAGGCGATGCTGATCCACTACTTCTACCCCGAGCGCCTGGTCGACGAAGGCAACCTTGAGGCCGCTGCGCAAATCAAGGCGCACGCCGAAGCGAAGGTGGGCGCGATGCTCGACCAGCTCGACGCCGAACTCGCGCGCCACGGCCAGCCGTGGCTGCTCGGTTCGAAGTACAGCGCCGTCGACCCCTATGCGCTGATGCTGTGCCGCTGGACGCGCGGCTTCAAGCGCCCTGCGCGCAGCCTGCCGCATCTGGTGCCGTACCTCGAACGCGTGCTGGCGCGGCCGGCGGTGCAGCGCGCGTTCGAGCAGGAGGGCTTGGCTAGGCCCTGGGTCTGAGAGCCTGAGAGTCTTTCGATCATGCCCGCTCAACACGCCAGAGCGCGGGGCGCCCCCGACGCGCCCTTTTCACTCCGAACCGGCGGCGCGCAGCCGCACCTCGAGCCCCGACGCTCCGACGCTTGCCTCGATGGCTTGGGCGATCCCGCCTGCCTTCGTTTCGTGGTGCCGCGCGGCGTCGGATTCGCCCTGAGCTGCGCACACGCGCGCCAGCGTCGATTCGATATCCCACATGAGGCGCGAGCGGCCAATGTCTTGCGCAAGGGCTGCCGCGCGGGACAACTCGGCGTGCGCCGCGGCGATCGCGTTTTCGGCGAACAGCGCCTCGCCGCGCCAGCGCCGCGCCATCCCCTCGATTTCGCGCAGCCCATTCGCCTGCGCCAGCGCGAGAAGCTCGTCGCCGCAGCCGCGACAGCGCGGCGCATCGCCCTCGGTGAACGCGACTTCGGCGAGTGCTTCGAGGCAGCGAAGCGTCATGTAGCGATCGGCGCTGCGCAGTGACTGCTCGCGCGCCACCTCCAACGCCGGTGCCAGGCCGCGCTGCCCGAGCCGCGCGCGCGCGATGGCGAGGTTCGCGTCGATGCTTTCGCGCCAGAACATGATGCCGGCCTCCACGCCCAGCGCCAGCCCCTGCTGCATGGTTTGCACCGCCTGCTCGTGCAGGCCGAGGTCGAGCAGCAGGTGCCCCAGAAAGTCGCAGGCAATGAGTTGGTAGCGCACATGCTTCACGCCCTGTAGCCAGAGCAGCGTCTTTTGCATGCCGGCCCAGGCCTCGCCGTAATGGCCGGTACAGGCCCGCACATGGTTCAGGCCGAGCAGCGTCGGGCCCATGTGCCATTGCAGGTCGGCCGCGCTCGCGATCTGGAGCGCCGCCTCGAGATTCAGGCGCGCGCACATAGTCGCCCAACCCCTTGGTGCCGGTACAGGCGTGCCCGATCATCATCAGGTTCTCCGATTCGTAGCTCTTGTCGCCGATGCCGCGCGCGAGTTCGAGTGAGCGGCTGTAGCAGCGGATCGCCGCCGCCGGCGCGGCGTCGTCATCATCCCCTCTTACGGCGAACGCTACCTGAGTTCGCCGCTCTTTTCGGGGCTCATGGACTGACGGGCGCCATGGTTCGCGTCTGCCGCGCTTCCTGCCCGCTACGGCCGCAGCCGCGGCGCGACGCGCGTTTCCAGCGGCGCCGGCTCGTAGCCGACGCGAAACCTGCAGCCCGGCCCGAAGCGCGCCTCATGTGCCTGGCAGCGCGCGGCCACGTCGGCGGGTGTCGGCTTCCTGCCTTGCTCGGCCCATTCGAGCAGGGCGTCGAGCAGGGCCGGGTACACCGGGTCAGCGAGGTAGCTGTGGTCGGTGTGGTCGGTGAAAGTCTGCACGAGCCACTGGGCGCGCGCCGCGCCTTGCATCGTCGTCTTGAATGTCGCTTCGAGTTCGACAAATGCCACCGGGTCATGAATGGCGTGCACCGTGAGCACCGGCACGCCGATGCGACCGGTGAGGTCGGTGTCGTGGGCGAAGCGCTGCACCGCAACCGGGTCGGCGGCGTAGCGCTGCACGGCGGCGTTCAGCGCGGTGTCGTTATCCGAACCGCGATACACCGCGCCGCGGTTGCCGAACACTGGCGCTGCGGCGCTGCGCTCCGCGATGTCGCGGAAGTGGAACGTCGCCCAGTTCAGGTGCCCTTGCACCGAGCGCTCGGGGATCTTCAGCACGTCGACGATGGTCTTGAGTTTTCGCGCCTGCTCGGGTGTGCGCTGCGCGGCGCTGCTGCGCAGGCCCAGGCATTCGTCGGCGCGCGCGGCGAGTTGCGCGGGTGTCAGCGCGGAGTCCACCGGCAGGCCCATCCACAGCGGGTAGCTCGGCTCGTCCAGCCGCGGGTGGTTCGCGCACAACACCTGGTAGATGACGCGCAGATCCAGGCGAAAGTCATAGGATCGCGTGCCGCCGCCGAGCACGCCGCTGCTGAGCAGCACGGCGTCATATGGCGCGCCGCCTTGCGCTGTGCGACTCGACATTTCCGCCGCCTTGGCCGCGACATTCGCGCCCCACGACTGGCCATGCAGCAGCGTGCGTTTCGGTGCACCCACATGCTGCACGAAGAGCTGGCGCAGGCGCTCCATGTCGTGCGCCGCCGCACGCACCGCCACGCCGCCCTGGGCGAAGCTGGTCCCGGCCCAGGCGTAGCCGGCGCGCACCATCACGGCCCAGCGGTGCAGGTCCTCCGCGGTGCGTTCGGCGCGCGGCTCACCGAGCAGCGGCCCGCCGTGGGCGTGCAGCACGAGGTGGCCGTTCCAGTCGGCCGGAATGGCGATCAGGACGAAGGCGCCGGCCAAGTCACGCCCGGCGAGGCAGCGGGTTGACGGCGGCAGGCCGGTGGGGCAGGTCGTGCTTTGCGGCGCAGGCTGAGCGGGTGGCGTGGGGGTTGGCGCGGACGCGGATGCGGCGGGCGGCAGGCTGACTGTCGCCACCGGTGGCAGCGGCGCGCAGGCGCTCAGCCCGAGCGCGATTGCGAGTGCAGACGAAGTGGTGCGGCAAAGCAGGTCGAAGCGGAACATGAAGCTCGTTCTGTGGGGGTTCAGGGCGCGGCACCGGCGCTCATGCGCCGCAACCAGTGTTCGGTGAGCGGCGTGCTCGGTTTGGCCAGGCGCCGCTCGTTGAGCAAGGCGCAGCCGACGCCACGGTCGTGCCCGCCGGCGGCGGCGCCGAGCAGGGTCTGGTCGATCAGGTCGCGCTGCGCGTGGCTGCCGCCGAAGTGGTGCGCCACCGCGCGCAGCGGCAGCAGCCGGTCGATGCATTGGCGCATGCGGCCGCGCGAAAAGTCGAGCAGCGCCAGCATCATCGGCAGGCCGACTTCGCCGGCCATCGCGCGGTTGTCGGGCGAGCTTTGCGATGAACCGTCGGCGGGTTCCTGCGCCGCGCGTTCGCCGGCCGCGACGAGCAATTGCTCGGCGCGCGCCGCGTCGCCGCTGCCCAGCAGCGCCATCAGCGCGTGCACGTCGTTGAACGCGTAGTGGCCGGCGTGTTGCACTGGGTCAGCCCAGGCCGTGGCCAATGCCGACCAGCGTGTGCCGACATCCGTGCCGAGCAGTTGCAGGCGCCACAACAGCGCGGCGCAGTCGAGCCATTGCAGGTTCACGGTGGCCGCGCCGCCGCCGATGTGGTCGTCGTAGAGTTTCAGCGCCGCGGCAGTGTCGAGCGACTCCAGATGGAACAGTGCCAGGTGCCACCAGTTGTGCACCGACAAGCCGTTGTCGAGCGCCCAATCGGCGTGGCGCGCGTTGAGCCACTGCACGCCGTCGCCGTGGCGGCCCTGCATTTCCATCACGTGCGCAACGGCGTGAATCGCCCAGGGCATCTTGGCGTTCGCCGCGAGCGCGCGCCGGCCGGTCTCTTCGGCCTGCGGGTACAGGTTGCACTCTTCCAGCCCGAACGCGTGCATGCCCAGCACATAGGGCTGCAGCGCGTCGTCTTCGCGCCACTCGGGCAGGACGCGCGCGACACGCGCGCGCAAGTTGCGTGCGTCGCCACGGTAGAAGTCGAACAGGTGGGCGCAGATCAGCGCCAGCATGTCGCGCGGATGGTGCCGCAGCAACAAGTCCCACAGCGCACTCGCGTCGCGCCAGCGCCCGGCCAGCGCCAGCTCGGCGGCGATGAAGTGGGTGTGTTCGCGCTCATTGGCGTGCGCCAGCAGCGGCCGCGCCGCCTCCAGTGCCGCGCGCGCCTGCGGCAGCATCGCGGGCTCGGTGAGGGTGGTGATGAAGCCTGCCTTCATGACCGGCGGCAGGCTCCACGTCGGGTCAGCTGCGATCGCGGCGTCCAGGTCGGCGAGCGCATCGCCGTAGAACGAGACCATGCGCCACAGCGCGCTTTCGAAGTGCGTCAAGGCCGGCAGCGAGCCGGTGCTGACGGGGCAGTCGCGGGTGTCGTTCATGGGTTGTTCTTGAGGGGCGGAACATCCTAGGAGCCTGTCGGGCTTTGGGTCGGGCCCGCGTTGTTGCCGTGTCAGCCCGGCACCAACGCCGGCCACGCACGCTGCGCCGCGCGCATGCCCTCCCAGGCGCGCGCC
>JANNKM010000061.1:0-16474 GCA_031396305.1 Rhizobacter sp. | reverse complement strand
CGATTCGTGTTGCACACGCCAAGGTTGAACATTTCATGGAAGGAGGCGTCAATGCCTGAAGTGCAGCGATTGAACGGCCGCCACGCCCTCATCACGGGAGCGGGCGGTGGCATCGGTCTGGCGGTGGCTGCCGCATATCTGGCGCAGGGCGCGAGCGTCAGTGCCGTCGATTTGAGCGTTGCTGCGCCGTCCTCCCTGGCCGAACTGAAGGCTCGCCATCCCGACCGCCTGGCCTACCTGAGTGGCGACGTCGCGCGCACCGAACGCGCACCGGCGCTGGTGGAGGAAGCCGAGAAGCGCTTTGGCGTCGTCGACGTGCTGTTCAACAACGCGGCGATTTTCGACATGGCGCCGCTGCTCGAATCCGACGAACGCATGTACCAGCGCCTGTTTGACGTCAACGTCAAAGGCATGTTTTTCACGATGCAGGCCGTTCTTGCCACCCTGGTTCGTGCCGGCAGGGCGGGCGCGGTGGTGAATCTTGCGTCGCAGGCCGGGCGGCGGGGTGAGGCGCTGGTGTCGCATTACTGCGCGAGCAAGGCAGCGGTGATCAGCTACACGCAGTCCGCGGCGCTTGCGATGGCGCCGCACGGCATTCGCGTCAACGCCATTTCTCCGGGTGTCATCGACACGCCGATGTGGGGCGCGGTGGATGCCTTGTTCGCGCGCTACGAGGGTTTGCAGCCCGGAGAGAAGAAGACGGCGGTCGGCAAGGCCGTGCCGCTGGGCCGCATGGGAGTGCCGCAGGACATCGTCGGCGCTGCGGTTTTTCTGGCCAGTGCAGAATCGGCGTACATCACCGCGCAGACGCTGAACGTAGACGGCGGCAACGTGATGTCGTGACTCTGCCCGCTACCGCAACGTCGATATGCCGATCCACCGCGTCCGCAGCCCCGAACTCGAACACGATGTCGGTCGCACCCCGAACCTTGGCTACGAGCCGCAGGGAAGCTTCGGCCATGTGCGCTACCTCGAACATGGTTTCCCGAATCCGCTGGTGCGTTGGCATTACCACGAAGAGTACGAGCTGCATCTGATCGTCGCGACACGCGGCAGGGTGTTCGTCGGCGATTACATCGGCCACTTCGAACCCGGCCACCTGGTACTTACCGGGCCGCGCCTGCCGCACAACTGGATTTCCACCGACGTGCCGGCTGACGGCGTGGCGCTGCGCGACATGGTGCTGCAGTTCCCGGATGCGCCGCTGCGCCAGGCGGCGGCGCTGATTCCCGAACTCGCCGAAGTGCTGCCGCTCCTGGAACGGGCGCGCCACGGCATCGAATTCTTCGGCATGTCGCAACGCGCGCACGAACGTTGCGCGCGCATCAGGCAATCGCACGGCCTGGCGCGTCTGGCTGAATTCGCCGAGCTGCTGAGCGAGCTCTTGCACTGCAACGAGTACCGCCTGCTCTCCACCGTGCAACTGCAGAGTTTCGAAGACGATGCCGGCCTGGCGCGCATCGGCGGCATCGTCGACTATCTGTCGGAGCACTACAGCGAAAAGTTCGCGATGGGCGATCTGTGCCAGCGAGTGGGCATGACGGACAGCAGCTTCTCGCGCTACTTCCGCCGTGCCACGGGCAACAGTTTCACCGACTTCGTGAACCGGCTGCGCATCAACAAGGCGTGCCAGCTGCTGATGGAAACGGATCGCTACGTCACCAACGTGTGCTACGACGTCGGCTTCAACAACGTCGCCAACTTCAACCGGCGTTTCCGTGAAGTGAAGGGCATGACGCCGAAGGAATTCCGCCGCCAGGCGGAAGCGCGCTTCGGTGCAACGGCGTGAAGTGGCGCACACGATTGGATGCGCTGTCCAGGCTGCGCAATGGCGCACGGCGATCGCGCTGAGCTCTGCATGTTCCTCGGCATCGATCTCGGCACGTCGGAACTCAAGCTGCTGCTGCTGTCGGCGCAACACGCAATCGTTGCCACGGCGCGGGCGCCACTGACGATTTCGCGTCCGCAGCCGCTGTGGTCGCAGCAGCACCCGCACGCCTGGTGGGCGGCGTTCGAAGTCGCCATGGACGAGCTTGCCTCAGGCCACGCGCAAGACCTGCGGCGGGTGCGTGGCATCGGCCTATCGGGCCAGATGCACGGCGCTGTCCTGCTCGACGCCCGGGAACAGGTGCTGCGGCCGGCGATTCTGTGGAACGACGGCCGGAGCATCGCGCAATGCCGGCAGTTGACGAACGAAGTTCCCGAGTTGACGCAGATCACCGGCAACCTGGCGATGCCCGGCTTCACGGCGCCGAAGCTGTTGTGGGTGCGCGAGCATGAACCTGAAATCTTCAAGCGCACCGAATGCGTGTTGTTGCCCAAGGACTATCTGCGCCTGCTCCTGACGGGTGAGCGATTCACCGACTGCTCCGATGCGTCGGGAACGCTCTGGCTCGATGTGGCGCGGCGTGACTGGTCGCAGCCGCTGCTGCACGCCTGCGGCCTGACGCTCGAGCACATGCCGGAGCTGGTCGAGGGCAACGCGCCGGCCGGGCGCCTGCGCGGCGAGTGGGCGCGGCGCTGGGGACTGCCCGACGACGTTGCGCTGGCCGGTGGCGGCGGCGACAACGCCGCCAGTGCAATCGGCATCGGCGCCGTGCAGCCGGGGCAAGGCTTTGTGTCGCTCGGCACTTCGGGTGTCATCTTTGTCGTCAGTGATAGCTTCCGGCCGAATCCGGCAGATGCGATGCACGCGTTCTGCCACGCATTGCCGGGACGCTGGCACCAGATGTCGGTGATGCTCTCGGCGGCGAGCTGCCTGGACTGGGCGGTACGCCTGACCGGTGTGGCCGACGTGCCGCAACTGCTGGCGCGGGCGTTTGACCTGGGTCCTGCGCAGCGCGAGCGTGCTCCGCTGTTCCTGCCCTACCTGAACGGGGAGCGCACACCGCACAACAACCCGGCCGCGCAAGGCGTGTTGTTCGGCCTGACGCACGACCATGGCGGCGCGGACCTGGCGTGGTCGGTGCTCGAGGGGGTGGGCTTCGGCCTGCGCGACGGATTGAACAGCTTGCACCTGCCGTCGCGGGCAAGACCCAAATCGTTGGCGCTGGCTGGTGGCGGCGCGCGCAGTGAAGCGTGGGCCGGAATGCTCGCCTCAATTCTCGGCGTGGTGCTCGAACAGCGCGACGGTGCCGAAGCCGGTGCCGCACTTGGCGCCGCGCGCCTGGGCTGGATGGCCAGCGGGGCGGGCCTGACCGAGGCCTGCCCCGCGCCGAGCCAGGTGCCGCAGCGTTTCGAACCCGAACCTGCCGAGCAGAACCGATTTGACCAGCGCTATCAGCGCTTTCGCAGCCTGTACGCCGATGTGCGTGCGCGCTTTGATGTCCCGTGAAAGGCATGCAATGAACCATCCACGCTGCGACCGCACAGCCGCCTGGGCCGCGCTTGCCGGCCACTTCCAGGCGCACGGCAAGGACCTGCACCTCGGTGAAGCGTTCGCACGCGACGCGAGCCGCTTCAGCGCGTTCAGCATCGAAGCCCCGGAGGTGTTTGCCGACCTGTCAAAAAACCTGTTGGATACCGCGACGCGCGCGTTCCTGCTCGATCTGGCGCACGAATGCGCAGTGCAGGCCCAGCGCGACGCGATGTTTGCCGGTGCGCCGATCAACGCCACCGAAGGACGCGCGGTCTTGCACACCGCACTTCGCGCCCCGCGCGGGAACGGCCCGTTCAGCGACGAGGTTCATGGCGTGCTTGATCCGATGCTGGCCTATGCCGAGAGCGTGCGCGACACCGGCCGCAGCGGCATCCGGCATGTCGTCAACATCGGCATCGGCGGCAGCGACCTCGGCGCGCAGATGGCGGTGCCCGCACTCGACGAGTTCGCGCATCCGGAGTTGACGTTTCACTTCGTCGCCAATGTCGACGGGCATGACATCGCTCCGGTGCTGAACAAGCTCGATCCTGCGCAAACGCTGTTCGTCGTGGCGAGCAAGACGTTCACGACGCAGGAAACGATGGCCAACGCACGCGCCGCCAAGGCGTGGTTCCTGCGCGGTGGCGCGATGGCGCAGCGCGACATCGCCAAGCACTTTGTCGCGACGACAACGAACGTGAAGGCGGCAGCCGAGTTCGGCATCACCACCACATTCGGCTTCTGGGACTGGGTGGGCGGGCGCTATTCGTTGTGGTCGGCAATCGGGCTGCCGATCGCGCTGGCGATCGGCGCGCAGAACTTTCGCGCGCTGCTCGCCGGCGCGCACGCCATGGATCAACACTTCGTGCACGCGCCGGCAGAGAAGAATTTGCCGCTGCAGCTCGGCCTGCTCGACGTCTGGTACCGGAATTTCCACGGATTCCCGAGCCGCAGCGTCGCGCCGTAACACCAGGGCCTCCGGCGCCTGCCGGCCTATCTGCAACAGCTCGAGATGGAGAGCAACGGCAAGCGTGTCGATCTGGACGGGCAGGCGCTGCCCTATGCCACCAGCCCGGTGGTTTGGGGAGAACCCGGAACGAACGGCCAGCATGCTTACTTCCAGATGCTGCACCAGGGGACGGATGTGATCCCGGTCGAGATCATCCTCGTCAGGTACGCGGCGCATGCGCTGGCGGACCAGCACGCGATGCTGTTGGCCAATGGCCTGGCGCAGGCGCAGGCATTGATGCTCGGCAAGACGACTGAGCAGGCGTTGTCGGAGAGGCCGCCCACTGCGTCGACGGCTATCGACGCGCAGGTCCTCGCGCGGCACCGCACTTTCCCCGGCAACCGGCCGAGCACGACGCTGCTGCTGGAGCGGCTCACGCCGCGCTCGCTGGGCGCGCTGATCGCGATGTATGAACACCGCGTTTTCACGAGCGGCGCGATCTGGGGTATCAACAGCTTCGATCAGTGGGGCGTGGAGCTGGGCAAGGCGCTTTGCAACGCGCTGCTGCCGCGATTGGGCAGCGCAGACACCGCTGGCTTGGATGCGTCCACCGCCGGTTTGTTGCGGCGCCTGTGCGCGCCATGAAGATCGTTTTCGATCTCGGCGGGGTCTTGTTGCGCTGGCAACCGCACGAGTTCATGGCGCGCCTGCTGCCCGAACGTTCGGCCACGCCGCAGGAGGCGCAGGCGTTGACGCGCGACTTCTTTCAGGGGTTCGGTGGCGATTGGGGCGAGTTCGATCGGGGTGTGCTGGAGGTGGCGCCGCTGGCACAACGCATCGCGCGGCGCACCGGCATCAATGAGCCCGACGTGCGCCGCGTGATCGACGCCATTCCCGAAGAACTGCAGCCGTTGACGGCAAGCGTCGCGCTGCTGCGCCGGCTGCACGCGCGCGGCCGCGAACTTTACTTTCTTTCCAACATGCCCGAACCGTACGCGCTCCACCTTGAGGCGACGCATGAATTTTTCGGGCTGTTCCAGCAAGGCGTGTTCTCGGCCCGGGTGCGGCTGATCAAGCCCGACCCGGCGATCTTCGCGCATGCCCACGCGGCGTTCGGCGTGGGCGCAACGGCTCCCGTGTTCATCGACGATGTGCAGAAGAACGTGAGCGCCGCGCGCTCGGCGGGCTGGCGCGCCATCCACTTCCAGGATGCGGCGCAGTGCGAGCGCGAGTTGGTAGAGCTGGGTGCGATCTGAGCGGCAGCTGCCGCACTCTCAGTCGGCGAGTCCGGCCAGTGCCTTGCGCGCGACATCGTGCGCCTGCGCGAGCACCTGTTCCTTCCAGGCGTCGCCGTCGGTGTAGAACGCGTCACGCAACTGCTTCTTGATCGCCAGCGCCGTGTGCTCGGGGGCCTCGGGATGGTTCTCAAGCCATTGGTCGGCGCGCAGCGCGTTCATCACGTCGAGCAGGGGCACCGTGCCGTACTCCATCGCCATGCCGGTGTACTGGGCCTGCGCGCACTCCTGATACGCCGCCTGCCACATCAGGCCTTCGAGCGGCGCCGACACAGACGTGCCGTCGGCCAGCGAAGTGACGCCCGGGCCCCACCAACTGCGGGCGCGCTGCAGCGCCGCGGTATCGCCGTCGCGGCACGCCGAGATCAGCTCTGCAACACCGTTCGGCCCCAGGCCCGTGTGCAAATCGATCCACGCCAGACGCGCGCAGCGCTTGCCGTGCTCCTGCAAGACGTGGCGCAGCGTCACATGACTCCAGGTCGGGTTTTGGCCGCCGAAAAACAGCCCCTCGGGATAGTCGTACTGCCCGCCCGACACGGCTTCCTGGAAGCCACGCTGCCCGTGGGTGGCCATGAATCGCGCGATTCCCGCATTCACTTCTTCACTCGGCGGCCAAGTGGCCGGTACAAGCAGGTGGGCGATCTCGCCATAGCGCGGGTTCGTCGGCAGGGGCTTGGAGAAATCGTGGAAATTGCGGTTCAGGTCGACGTTTTCCTGCGTCGTTCGCCGCCACCAGGAAAAGCCATAGGGGTTGAGCGCGTGGATGTAGAGCACGGCGACGCCTCTGGCGCGCACCGCAGCATGCCAGGCCGCGTCGTGCAGCAGGCTGACCTGCACGCCCGAACCGCAGTAACCCTCGACGCCGTGGCACGCGCTGCTGACGATGAGCAGCGCGTGCGCGCCCCTCGCGCCCTCGAGCACGACGTCCATCGCCAGTTGCTCGCCGTCGCGCCCGCGCATCGGGTGCGGGTGCGACTCCACGTCCAGTTCGGCGGCTTGCGCGGCGTCGAGGAACTTGCCGCGCGCCTCAGCGTAGCTTTGCGAGAAATGCACCGCGGCCATGGCCCAGACGGCGCCGCTTAGCGTGCCTGCGCGAGCCAGGCCTCGGCCAAGCGCACCCATAGCGTGCCACCCAGCGGAATCAGGTCATCGTTGAAGTCGTAGCTCGGGTTGTGCAGCATGCACGGGCCCATGCCGTGCCCGCCTTCGCGGTGGCTGCCGTCGCCGTTGCCGATGAGGAAGTAGCAGCCGGGCTTTTCCAGCAGAAAGTAGCTGAAGTCTTCGGCGCCCATCGTCGGCTCGAATTCGTGAACGTTGGCCGGACCCACCATGTCGATCATCACCTTGCGCGCAAAGTCGGTTTCGGCAGCGTGGTTGATCGTCGGCGGGTAATTGCGGTGGAACTCGAACTCGCAACCCGCGCCAAACGCGGCGCAGGTGTGCTCGGCGACCTCTTTCATGCGCTTTTCGATCAGGTCGAGCACGTCCAGCGTGAACGTGCGCACCGTGCCCTGGATTTCGCACGAGTCGGGAATCACGTTCGTCGCCTCACCGGCGTGGATCATCGTCACCGAGATCACGCCCGCGTCGATGGGCCGCTTGTTGCGCGTGATGATGGTCTGGAATGCCTGCACCATCTGGCACGCCACTTGAACCGGGTCGATGCCGTTGTGCGGCAAGGCGGCGTGCGAGCCACGGCCAGCGATGACGACCTTGAATTCATTGCTGCTTGCGAAGCTCGGCCCGGTCTTCAGCGCGAACTGCCCCGCCGCCATGCCTGGCCAGTTGTGCGCGCCGAACACGGCGTCCATCGGGAATTTGGTGAAGATTCCGTCCTTGATCATTTCCCGCGCGCCGCCACCGCCTTCCTCGGCGGGCTGAAAGATCAGGTAGACCGTGCCGTCGTAGTTGCGGTGTTTTGAGAGGTGTTTCGCCGCGGCAAGCAGCATCGCGGTGTGGCCGTCGTGGCCGCAGGCGTGCATCTTTCCCGGGTACTGACTCGCGTGGGCGAACTTGTTGTGCTCCGTCATCGGCAGCGCGTCGATGTCCGCGCGCAGGCCCACGGCGCGACTGCTCGTGCCGTTCTTCAGGATCGCCACGACGCCGGTGCCGCCCAGCCCTCGGTGAACAGGAATGCCCCAGTCGGTGAGTTGCTTGGCGATCACGTCGGAAGTGCGCTTTTCCTGAAAGCACAGTTCGGGGTGGGCGTGAATGTCGCGCCGCACGGCGGCGATGGCCGCGGCGTCGGCAAGGATGGACTCGATCAGCTTCATGCGTTTGCTCCGCGTGCCCGTGCCGCTGCGGCGCAGCGTTCCGGGCACGGTGAAGGGTGGGTGCGAGGCAGTTTACTCGCCGGGGACACCCTGGGCGCGCCTGGGCCTTTCGGCCCGGTATGTGCAATCATTCGCCCATGACGACGACCTTCGTTCGCGGCGCCTGCCCGCACGATTGCCCCGACACCTGCGCGCTGCGCATCACGGTTCAGGACGGACGCGTGATCAAGGTTCAGGGTGATCCCGACCACCCGCCGACCCATGGCGCGTTGTGCACCAAGGTCTCGCGCTACCCTGAACGCACCTACCATCCTGAACGCGTGCTGACGCCGCTCAAGCGCATCGGCCCGAAGGGCGCGGCCGAGTTTGCGCCTGTGAGTTGGGATGAAGCGCTGGACGACATTGCGGCGCGCCTGAGCAGCATCGCGGCGAGCGGTCCGGACGCCGCGCAGGCCATCGTTCCCTACAGCTACGCCGGAACGATGGGCCTGGTGCAAGGGGAAAGCATGGCGGCGCGCTTCTTCAATCGACTCGGTGCGTCGCTGCTCGACCGAACCATCTGTTCGTCGGCCGGAGGCGATGCACTGACTGCCACCTATGGCGCCAAGATCGGCATGCACCTGGAGCACTATGCGCAAAGCAAGCTGATCGTGATCTGGGGCAGCAACTCGATCGCCTCAAACCTGCACTTCTGGACCTTTGCGCAAGAAGCCAAACGCAACGGCGCGAAACTGATCTGCATCGACCCGCGCAAGACGGAAACGGCCGACAAGTGCCACGAGCACATTGCCTTGCTGCCGGGCACCGACGGCGCGCTGGCGCTGGGCATCATGCACGAGCTGATCGCCAACGACTGGCTCGATCACGACTACATCGAGCGGCACACCGAAGGCTGGCCGAAGCTGCGCGAGCGCGCGCTGCAATGGCCGGCGCAACGCGTGGCGCAGGTGTGCGGCATCAGCGTCGATGAAGTGAGTTCCCTGGCGCGGGACTACGGCACGCTGAGCCCCGCGGCGATCCGCTTGAACTACGGCATGCAGCGGGTGCGGGGTGGCGGAAACGCGGTGCGGCTCGTCGCGATCCTGCCATGCCTGATCGGCGCATGGCGCGATGCGGCTGGCGGCATGCTGCTGTCGGCTTCGGGCTGGTTCAACCCGGTGCGCAATGACGCGGCACTGCAGCGCCCCGACCTGCGCGGCGCGCGCCGGCCGCGCACGATCAACATGAGCACCATCGGCGATGACCTGCTGCGCGAGTCTGACGAACTGCTGCCCGACGGCGCGAAGTTCGGGCCGAAGATCGAAGCGCTGATCGTCTACAACAGCAACCCCGTCGCGGTGGCGCCGGAGTCGCCCAAGGTGGTGCGTGGCTTCGCACGCGATGACCTGTTCACGGTGGTGCTCGAACACTTTCTGACCGACACTGCCGACCATGCCGACTATGTGCTGCCCGCGACGACGCAGCTGGAGCACCTCGACGTTCACGTCAGTTATGGCCACACCTACGCGATGTTCAATGAGCCGGCGGTCGCGCCTGTGGGTCAGTCGCGGCCGAATACGCAGATCTTTCGCGACCTGGCAAAGCGCATGGGGTTTGACGAACCCTGCTTCCTCGACAGTGACGAGGCGCTGGCGCGTTGTGCGCTGAACGACAAGGTCGACTACGCCGATCTTCGCGAGCGCGGCTGGGTCAAGCTGGTGCTGCCTGACGCGCCATTTGTCAACGGAGGCTTTGCCACGGCGAGCGGCAAATGCATGATCGACTCGCCGCAGTTCGGCGTGCCCGACCATGTGCCGAACTACGAGTGCGCACACAGCGCGCCCGAGCTGGCGCAAAGATTTCCGCTGGCGATGATCTCGCCGCCGGCGCGCAACTTCCTCAATTCCTCGTTCGTCAACGTGAAGAGCCTGCGCGACATCGAGGCCGAGCCGGTGCTGGAAATCAATGCACTCGACGCCCAGGCGCGTGGCATCACGTCGGGCCAGCAAGTGCGCGTATTCAATGAACGCGGCAGTACGCAGTGCAAGGCGGTGCTCAGCCCGCGCGCCAGACCGGGCGTCGTCAACGGCCTGGGCATCTGGTGGCGCAAGCTCGGCGCGGATGGCACGAACGTGAACGAACTCACCCATCAGCGTCTCACCGACATCGGCCGTGCCCCGAGCTTCTACGACTGCCTGGTCGACGTGGCGCCATTGCCGAGCACGAAGCCGCGCGTTGCGGCATCGTGAGGCGCTGGGCCCGGGTCGCTGGGGGCATGGCAGGGGTGGGGCTGGCGGGCGGATTGCTGGTTGCCGCTGTGGTGTGCGCGACTTCGGGATGCGGCGCGATGGCGTATTACGCGCAGTCGGTGAATGGCCACCTCGATTTGGTGCAGCGCGCGCGCCCGGTCTCGCAGTGGATGGGCGATGCGCAAACTGATGCCAAGCTCAAGCAACGCCTCGCGCTCAGCCAGGAGATCCGCGACTACGCAGTCACGGAGCTCGCCCTGCCCGACAACGCGAGCTACCGCCGATACGCCGACTTGCAGCGTCCGGCAGCGGTGTGGAACGTGGTCGCCGCACCCGAATTGAGCCTGACGCTTGAGTCCTGGTGCTTTCCCGTCGTCGGCTGCGTGAGCTACCGGGGCTATTTCGACGTTGCGGCCGCCGAGAGGTACGCGGTGGAATTGCGCGCGCGCGGGCTGGAGGTGGCTGTTTACGGTGTGCCGGCGTATTCGACGCTCGGCAAGCTGCCGTTTGATGCACTGGCCGATCCGCTGCTCAACACCTTCATCAACTACCCGCAGGGCGAGCTGGCACGGCTCATGTTTCATGAACTGGCGCATCAGGTGGTCTACGCTGCGGATGACACGGTGTTCAATGAATCATTCGCCACTGCGGTGGAGCGAATCGGCGGTTCGCGCTGGATGAGCGCCGATCAGCGCGGCTCGGCACGCGACGAATACCTGCGCTTCGACCAACGTCGCGTTCAATTTCGCGCGTTGATCCAGTCATATCGCGAGCGCCTGCGCGCGCTTTATGCAAGCACGGCTTCGGACAGCGACAAGCGCAGCGCAAAAGCCGCGGTGATGGCGCAAATGCGCATCGACCACGAGCAACTGAAGACCGAGAGCTGGGACGGGTTTGCGGGGTACGACGCATGGTTCGCGCGGGCCAACAATGCGTCGTTCGGCGTGCTTGCGGCGTACAGCGATCTCGTGCCCGCCTTCGAGCGGCTGTTCGAGCGCCAGGGGCGCGACTTCCCGCGCTTCTACGACGAAGTCCGGCGCCTCGCGGCGTTGCCCAAACAGGATCGCCACGCCGCATTGACTGCACTTTCAGGAGATTGAACCCATGGCCGACATCCGCATCCACCGCAATCACAAGCTCGGCTTGGCCAAGGCACGTGAGGTCGCCTGGGCCTGGGCCGAAGACGTGGAGAAGCGCTTCGACATGGAATGCACCGTGCTCGAAGGCGAAACCAGCGATACCGTGGAGTTCACCCGCACGGGGGTGAGTGGCACCTTGATCGTCGCGTCCGATCACTTTGACTTGCACGCGAAGCTGGGATTCCTGGTCGGCGCATTCAGCAAGACGATCGAGGCG
Organism: Rhizobacter sp.; assembly: GCA_031396305.1. Classification (GTDB taxonomy): domain Bacteria; phylum Pseudomonadota; class Gammaproteobacteria; order Burkholderiales; family Burkholderiaceae_C; genus JAEMQF01. Next base: position 5,015 of record JANNKM010000061.1, on the reverse strand, counting down.
CAAATCGAATCCAACCTCGACGCTCTGCTCGCCAAGAGCGCGAAGGCGAAGGCGAAGGCGAGCGGTGCGAAGTCGGGCAAGAAGTAGCGATGGCGCAAACCGCTGCGGCCAGGCGCGATGGCGTAGCGCGGCGTCAGGCAGGGTGGATCTGGGTCGGGCTCCTGGCTGTCCTGGGTTGCACGCCGACCTACGATTGGCGCGAAGTGCGCCCCGAAGGCGCCGCGCTTGTCGCAATGTTTCCGTGCCGGCCACAACATCACGCACGCACGGCCGATCTGGCCGGGATGAGTGTTCCGATGCAATTGCATGTGTGCACTGGCGGCAAAGAGACCTTGGCGGTCGGCATCGCGCAGGTCGCGCATCCTCAACAGGTGGGAGCCGCGTTGCTCGCGCTGCGCGCTGCGGCGACGGCCAACTTTGCCGCAACGCAAGTTCAGACGTTGCCAGTGCAGGTTCCCGGCATGACGCCGAATGCGAACGCGGCGCGGGTCTCGATGCGCGGCGTGTCGGCGCAAGGGGCGTTCGTTGAAGCGACCGTGGTTGTTTTCGCGAAGGGATTGCGCGTCTACCAGGCCACGGTATTCGGCGTGCAAGTCGATCCCGAGGTGTCGCAGATGTTCTTTTCTGGCTTGAAGTTGGAATGAGCGGTGTTCATTGAGGCCATTGCACTCTCACGACGAAATGCATGCGGCGGGCTCATCTCACGCGCATTTCTCGATACCGATCGAAGCTCAGACTCTCCTCGTGCGGCGCTTGGCTGTAGCGGTGTTCCTGAGTTTCGCGTTCGCCTATTTTTTCTCGGCGCTGCTGCGTGGTGTCATCGCGACGCTGGCGGCGCAATTCAGCCTCGAGCTTGGCTTGAGTTCGGGCGATCTGGGATTGCTCGCGGGCGCCTACTTCCTGGGGTTCGCCGTCATGCAGTTGCCGATGGGAAGCGCGCTGGACCGATTCGGGCCGCGGCGCGTGCTGCTGGGTTTCCTTGCTCTGGCGGTGTTGGGCTGCATCGGCTTTGCCCTGGCCAGGAATTTTCTTGAATTGACACTGGCGCGCGGCCTGATCGGCGTGGGCGTCTCGGCGTGCCTGATGGCACCGATGACAACCTTCCGCAGCGGCTTTCGGGCGGACGCGCAAATTCGAGCCACGTCCTGGATGCTGATGACAGGCAGCTTGGGCATGGTCGCCTCGACTCTTCCGGTCCAGTGGCTGCTGCCCGAGCTCGGATGGCGAGGGTTGTTCTGGTGCATTGCTGCGGCGCTGGCGATCTCAATAGTCGTGATCGGTGTCGTTGTGCCTGCCGATGCGCGACAGCCACGCTTGCAGGCAGAGGGCCCCACCGGCTATGTTGCGGTCTTTCGACACCGGACGTTCCTGCGCTTTGCGCCGATCGGTTTTTTCCAATACGGAGGAATGATCGCGATTCAGTCACTTTGGGCGGGTCCGTGGCTGGTGCAGGTCTGCGGCTGGACGCCAGAGCAATCGGCCCGGGGATTGCTTGCTGTGAATGCGAGCATGCTGCTGAGCTTCATGGCGTGGGGTGCCGTTGTTCCGCGTCTGTATAGGCAAGGATGGACGGCGCACCGACTGATGGCACTCGGGCTGCCGGCGAGCCTGGCAATGCTCTTGCTCGCGGTGGCGCTAGGCAAGGAAGCGGCAGCGTGGGTGTGGGTGCTGTTCTGCACGACGAGTACCTTTGCGTCCTTGTCTCAGCCGGCGTTGGGCCTCGCTTTTCCATCTGGACTGGCGGGGCGAGCCCTGTCAGCCTACAACCTGGTGATGTTCTCCGGCGTCTTTTGCATTCAATGGGCGATAGGACTGACGGTCGACCGCCTGAGTGCGGCAGGTTGGTCAACGATCAGCGCCTTTCAGGGCGCGTTCGCACTCTTCGCCGGGTGCTGCGGCGCGGCCTACTTGTGGTTTCTCGGTTTTGACGACGGCAACAGCGTTGCGCCGCTGCGAAGCAGGAAGTACCGATAATTCGTCCATGCCGGGATTGATGATCATCGCTCATGCGCCATTGGCTTCGTCGCTGAAAGCTGTTGCCGAGCATGCCTATCCCGAATGCGGCGGCTTGATCGAGGCGTTGGACGTCGGCCCGGCCGACGCCATCGAGAACATCGAGGCGGCCGCGCGAGCCATGCTGCAGCGGGTGCGTGACCCTGAAGCGCTCATCTTCACCGATGTTTTCGGCGCCACACCGTGCAATGTGGCGCAGCGCCTGGCAGATGGCAGTCAGGTCGGGGTCATCACGGGCGTCAACGTTCCGATGCTTTGGCGTGCGTTGTGCTACGTCGGCGAACCACTCGAATCCGTCGCGCGCAGGGCGATGGCCGGGGGGACGCAGGGCGTGTTTCAGGTTCTTGGCGCGGAGCCGGCCGTAGCGAAATCGAACGTTGGCGGGAATGATCAAGACGAGCATCACGATTAGCAACAAGCTCGGGCTGCACGCGCGCGCCTCGGCCAAGCTCACCAAGCTGGCCGGACGCTTTCAGTGCGATCTTCACTTGACGCGCAAGGACCGGCGTGTGAACGCCAAGAGCATCATGGGTGTCATGATGCTCGCGGCGGGGCTGGGGAGCGAAGTCGAGATCGAGGCCGACGGCGTCGACGAGGCGAAGGCGATCGATGGACTTGTCGCCCTCATCAAAGACAAATTCGGCGAGAGCGAATAGTGGGCGAGATTCGCACCTCGGCGCTGTTGGGTCGGCAGCCAGTCTGCCGCGCGCCCGGGTCGGATTGGCAATCCGGCGCTGCTAGCATCGGCGCATGAGCATCCAACTCTTCGGTCTGCCGGTGTCGCGGGGCGTTGCGATCGGGCGAGCGGTGCTGGTGGCGTCGAGCCGGGTCGATGTGGCCCATTACTTCATCGATGCGGAGCGCGTTGAGTCCGAAATTGTGCGCTTGAAGCAGGCACGCGACATCGTGGCCGAGGAGCTGAGCTCGCTGCAGCGCGCGCTGCCGGCGGATGCACCAGGCGAGCTGTCTGCATTGCTCGATGTGCACTTGATGTTGCTGCACGACGATGCGCTCACCTCCGCGACCAAACATTGGATCGAGGGGCGTCACTACAACGCCGAATGGGCGTTGTCGGCCCAGCTGGAAGTGCTCGCGCGGCAATTCGACGACATGGAGGACGACTACCTGCGTGAGCGCAAGGCAGACCTCGAACAAGTGGTGGAACGCATGCTGCGGGCCATGGTGCGAAGCGCTGCACCCGATGCGGGGCGCAGAGAAGGTGGAGGTGGCGAGGCGGGAGCATTCGGCGGTGACGGTCCACTCATCCTGGTAGCCAACGACATCGCGCCGGCTGACATGTTGCAGTTCAAGGGAAGCGTATTCATCGGATTCATCACTGACGTAGGGGGGCGGACTTCGCATACCGCCATCGTCGCGCGCAGCATGGACATTCCGGCGGTGGTCGGGGCGCGCGAGGCAAGCCGGATCATCAGGCAGGACGATTGGGTCGTGATCGACGGTGATGCCGGTGTCGTCGTCGTCAACCCGTCGCCGATCCTCCTTGAGGAATACCGGTTTCGGCAGAGGCAAAGTGGGGTCGAACGCGAGCGGCTGTCGCGCCTTCGTCACACGCCTGCGGTCACGCTGGACGGCGAAACCGTTGAACTGCATGCCAATATCGAACTGCCGGCGGATGCTGTCGCAGCACTGGCTGCCGGGGCAGTCGGAGTGGGCTTGTTTCGCAGCGAATTCCTGTTCATGAATCGTTCCGGCGAACTGCCGGGCGAGGATGAGCAGTTCGAGGCCTATCGTGCGGCCGTGCAGGCCATGAATGGCTTGCCGGTGACGATTCGCACCGTCGACATCGGCGCGGACAAGCCCATGGATCGGATGTCCGTCAACGAATTGCGTCACGAGCATGCATTGAACCCCGCTCTCGGATTGCGGGCGATTCGCTGGAGCTTGTCTGAACCCGGAATGTTCCGCCAGCAGCTACGCGCGATCCTGCGCGCCAGCGCCTATGGAAAGGTGCAGTTGCTCATTCCAATGGTTGCGCATGTCAACGAGGTGCGCCATACGCTGGAGGCATTGGCGCGGGCCAAGCAGCAATTGAACGAGGCCGGCAGGGCATACACCGACGTGCGAGTCGGCGCGATGATCGAGGTGCCCGCTGCTGCGCTGGTGCTGCCTGTCTTTCTGAAATATTTCGACTTCGTATCGATCGGCACAAATGATCTGATCCAGTACACGCTGGCGATCGATCGAGCCGACGAGGCGGTGGCGCATCTCTACGACCCTTGGCATCCCGCAGTGTTGCAGCTGATCGCCAGCACGATTCGACAGGCGACTGCGGCGGGTCGTGGTGTCAGCGTGTGCGGGGAAATGGCGGGAGACCCGGCGTTCACCGATTTGCTGCTCGCAATGGGGCTGAGGAACTTCTCGATGCACCCGGCGCAGATCGCAGCAGTGAAGCAGCGCATTCTTCGGACGGACACCCGGCGCTGGCAGTCCTCGTTGCAGGAAATCCTGGAGGCGGAAAACCCAGAGGGCCGGTACCTTGCCGAGGTCCAATCGATGGCATCGGCGACGCATGGTGCGACACGACGCGTCGCCACGCTTGCAGATCACAGGCCCGGCACACAAAGCTAGTCGCATTGATCGGGAGATGGTGCTGCTATAGTTCACCCCCCTTGATCCCCGGATGTTGGCCTTCGAGAGGGCTTTTCGGAACCTCGGCGCGTCTTGCCTTAGGTGCCCCGATGGTCTGAGAAGGCAAAAGGCGATTGACAGTCACCTGAAAAACGTGCCATACTGATGGACTTCGCTGATCACAGGTCAGCAGCGCTGGAAAGCGTAGCTCTTTAAAAACTAACAGCCGATAAGTGTGGGCGTTTGAGGTCGAGCGCGACGAATCGCAAGGTTCATGGTCGCAAGACTAAAAACGCTCAAAGAAGTGAAGTTCACTTCAATTCAATGAGTAGGAAATCAAGATCGAACTGAAGAGTTTGATCCTGGCTCAGATTGAACGCTGGCGGCATGCCTTACACATGCAAGTCGAACGG
>JANNKM010000053.1:0-20265 GCA_031396305.1 Rhizobacter sp. | reverse complement strand
CCCTCGATACCCAGCTCGTTGAGGAGGATGTGGCGCGAATAGCGCAGCAACTGGTCGTCATTCATGGGCGCAGCATAGCCAGAAACGAAAAACGCCCGCGGGTGCGGGCGCTATCGGCTTTGAGGCCGGTTGGAACGCGGCTTCAGTTCGTGCTGGCTTCGGCCTTGCGCTCCATTGCCGTCTTGCTCACCAGCACCGGCTTGCCTTTGAGCCGATTCAGCGCCTGCGCCAACTGGAAGTCTTCCGCGCTGCCGAACTCGGGCAAGGGTTTTGGCGGCGACGCGGCGCGCTTGGCATTCTCTTCTTCGAGCTTCTTGCGCGCCTCTTCGCGCGCCTTCTCGCGCGCTTCGTCCTTGACTTCCGCGCCTTGGCCGCTTTGCAAGTGTTTTTCCAGGTCGGCTTCGCGCACGCGCAGCGAAGCGAACAGGTTGCCTTCCGAGGTTTCGTCGAGCATCACGTCAGGGACGATGCCTTTGGCCTGGATCGACGCGCCGCTGGGGGTGAAGTAGCGCGCGGTCGTGATCTTCAACGCCGTTTCGGGCGAAAGCTGGCGCACGGTCTGGACCGAGCCTTTGCCGAACGTCTGCGCGCCCATGATCGTCGCGCGCTTGTGGTCTTGCAGGGCTCCGGCGACGATTTCGCTCGCGGACGCCGAGCCTTCGTTGACGAGCACGATCAGCGGAACCTTCTTCACGGCCTCGGGCAGCTTGCGCAATGGATCCCCGCCGCCGCGACGCACGTAATACTCGGGCGCCGCCTTGAACGTGGCTTTCGAATCAGCGATCTGGCCGTTCGTTGAGACCACCACTGCGTCGCTGGGCAAGAATGCCGCCGAGATCGCCACCGACGCCTCGAGCAGGCCGCCGGGATCGTTGCGAAGGTCGAGCACCAGACCCTTCAGGTTGGGTTCTTGCTTGTAAATCTCGTCGAGCTTGCGCACGAAGTCGTCAACGGTTCGGTCCTGGAACTGGCTCACACGCAGCCATGCATAACCCGGCTCGACGACCTTGGCGCGCACGCTCTGGGTGCGGATTTCCTCGCGCACGATCGTCACCGGGAAGCTGCGGCTCTCGGCCCGGCGAAACACGGTCAGCACGACCTTGGTATTGGGTTCGCCGCGCATGCGCTTGACCGCCTGGTCCATCGTCAGGCCCTTGACGACGGTGTCATCGATCTTCGTGATCAGATCGCCGCTCTTCAGGCCGGCACGGAAAGCGGGTGAACCTTCGATCGGCGAGACCACCTTAACCAAACCGTCTTCCATGCCGATCTCGATGCCCACGCCGACAAACCTGCCGGTCGTGCCTTCGCGAAACTCCTTGAACGTCTTCTTGTCGAAATACTGCGAATGCGGGTCCAGCCCGGACACCATGCCGGAGATCGCGTCGGTGATCAGTTTCTTTTCATCCACCGCTTCGACGTAGTCACTCTTGACCATGCCGAACACTGCCGCGAGTTGCTGCAATTCCTCGAGCGGAAGCTGGGCCACGGAACTGCGGGCGATCGCCTGCAATTGCATGGTGGCGAGTGCGCCGGCCACTGCGCCCAGCGCGATCCATCCCGCCACCTTGAGTTTCATGCCCATCGAATGCCCCTGGTTCGCCCGCTCAGTTCGAAGAATCGTATGTAAAACTGCGCAGCCAGTATATTCCCGCGCCCTGTTTTCGACAGCTTTCTCCTCGGGAAAGTTGCACGGCGTTGCACCCTTTTGCCTCTGCCCCCCGAGACCCGGGGTGGTTCAGGGCGGCTGGGGGCCTGAGTCAGGCCGCTCGCATGCGGCCTGGCCTTCGACAGCCGCAAGGCCCTTCCGGGCCCTTGCGCGCGGCCTCAGGGCTGGGGCTGGCGCGCGAAGGTGACCACATGGTCGACCTGCGGGCGAATACCGATCCATTCGCCCACGTGGTGGTCGTGGTGTGAGGGCACGTGCGCCATCACCTGTTCGCCGCTGGCCAGGCGCAGCGTGTAAAGAAACTCGGAGCCGCGAAAGGCCTTGCGTTCGATGCGCGCTTTGACCGGGGCGGCGTCGTCATGCACGATGTCGTCGGCGCGCAGCAGCACGTCGCACAAGCCGCCCTCGAAAGCGTCGGGCAGCGGGCATTCGAGCACGTCGCTCAAGTCTCCGAGCGGCGTTCGCACCATCGTGCCGCCGGGCGTGGCAATGATCTGCGCCGGCGTGAACACGCCGTGGCCGATGAAATTTGCGACAAAACGTGTCGCCGGGCGGTGGTACAGCGTGTAGGCGTCGTCCCACTGTTCGAGCACGCCCTTGTGCATGACGCCGATCAAGTCGCCGATCGCAAAGGCTTCGAACTGGTCGTGCGTCACGAACAGTGCAGTGATCTCCAGCCCCTTGAGGATGGCGCGCAGCTCCTGCGCTAGGCGCTCGCGCAGGTCAACGTCCAGGCTGGAGAAGGGCTCGTCCAGCAACAAGAGGCGCGGCCGCGGCGCGAGCGCCCGCGCCAGGGCCACGCGTTGCTGCTGGCCACCCGAGAGCTCGTGCGGCGCGCGCTTTCCTGCATGCCCCAGCCCCACCAGATCCAGCACCTCTTGGGTGCGCGCGCGTCGCGCTTGCGCCCCTAGATGGGCGATGCCGAATGCCACGTTCTGCGCGACGTTCAAGTGCGGGAACAAGGCGTAGTCCTGGAACACCATGCCGATCTGGCGCTCTTCCGGCGGCACGTGCAGGGCGGCGGCGGCGTCGCCCAGCGGGTCGGTCTCAATCGTGATGCGCCCGGCGCGCAGGCGCTCCAGTCCAGCCACAGCGCGCAGCAGCGAGGTTTTGCCGCAACCCGAGGGCCCGATGAGCACGCCGACTTCGCCGCGCCTCAGCCCCAGCGAAACCGCATCGACAGCAGCGCGTGGCGCACCGGACCCGTAGCGGACTTCAACGCGCTCGAGCTGTAGAAACATGCGCCTATGATAGCGGCGCCATTACAAATCAGAATCGTTCGCATTTGGGTGCGACGCCCGTTGACCGCCCCTTGATCGCGCTCTGCCTCGCCGTCTGCCCCTCGAAAACATGACACGCCTGTTGACACTCGGTGCGCTCGTGCTTGCGCTGCCGGTTCTGGCGATCCTGGGCGCATGGTTCGCGCTGGATGCCGCGGGGCTCGAGGTGCTGCGCCACCAATGGCGCACCGTGCTGCCGTTGTATGCGTTCAATTCCGTTGTTCTGGCCGTGCTGGTGGGTATCGGCGCGGCGGCTGTCGGTGGCGGCACGGCGGTGCTCGTCACCCTGTTCGACTTTCCCCTGCGCCGCAGCTTCGAGTGGGCTCTGCTGCTCCCGCTGGCGATGCCCGCCTATGTGCTGGCCTACGCCACCACCGACGCGCTGCAATACAGCGGCCCGCTGCAATCGACGTTGCGCGCCGTGACCGGCGCAAGCGGTGCGCTGTGGCCCGACGTGCGCAGCCTGTGGGGCGCCGCAGTTCTCTTCGTTTTCTGCCTCTACCCCTATGTCTACCTGCTGACCCGCGCCGCGCTCGTCGAGCGTGGCGTACCCCTGATGGAAGCGGCGCGCCTGCTTGGCGCCGGCACGGCGCGGCGCATCCGCGAGGTCGCCATGCCGCTGGCGCGACCGGCCATCGTCGCTGGCGTGGCGCTGGCCTTGATGGAAACTCTGGCTGACTACGGGGTCGGTTCCTACTTTGGCCTGGAGACTTTCACGACCGGCATCTACAAGGCATGGTTGGTGATGAACGATGCCGACGCGGCGGCGCAGCTCGCGTCGATTTTGCTGGGAGTCGTCGCGTTGCTGCTGTGGCTGGAGCGCCGCGCGCGGCATCGGATGCGCTTCGCGAACTCCAGCGTCGCGGCCGCGGCAAGCAATGAGGCCCGGCCACTGCGACTGCAGGGCGTCGGCGCCGCGCTGGCCATCGCCGCCTGCGCAGCGCCGGTGCTGCTGGGCTTTGTGCTGCCGGTGCTCGTGCTGTTGCGATTGCTGCTGCATGAGCTGGAATCGGCGCGGGCCTCCTTTCCACTGGCACGCTTTGCCCAGGCTGCCGCAGTCAGCCTGGAGCTCGCGTCGATCGCCGCGCTGCTGGCAGCGTTGCTGGCGGCGGCACTCGCCTTTACCCTGCGCATCCAGCCCAGCCGGCCGTTGCATTGGGCCGTGCGCGCGGTGTCGCTCGGGTATGCGGTGCCCGGCGCAGTCATCGCGGTCGGAGTCTTGATTCCGCTCGCCTGGCTGCAACAACGCTTTCCGCAGGCGGGCGCCAGTGCGCTCGTCACGGGCACGTTGTTTGGCGTGCTCTACGCTTACCAAGTGCGCTTTTCGTCGGTGGCCCTGCAGTCGCTCGAGGCCGGCTATGCGCGGGTTCCGGCGTCGGTGGACGAAACCGCGCGAATGCTCGGCGTCTCGCGCTGGCGCTTGTTAATCCGATTGCATGCGCCGTTGCTGCGCCGCGCCACCCTGGCCGCGCTGCTGCTCGTGTTCGTCGACGTGATGAAGGAGTTGCCGGCAACGTTGGTGCTGCGCCCATTCAACAGCGACACCCTGGCGGTGATCGCCTACCAACTGGCGCGCGACGAGCGCCTGGGCGAGGCGGCCCTGCCTTCCCTGGCCATCGTGCTTGTCGGCCTGGTGCCGGTGTTGTTGTTGTCGCGAGCGATGCGCCGCTGAGGGACGCGGCCGCAACCGATTCTTCAGCAGCAATCTCGAAGTCGACACAGCCGCCCGATAGGGCCGGGTCGCCGCCGCAAACGCCCTGTTGTTACGGTTGCGACAGACTGCTTACAGAGGCGATCCGCTGCCGCCGCCACACTTCGGTTCGCCGCCTCCAACACCACCTCGGACCGTTGCCGGGGCGCCTACCGAAAGGAATCATTGATGAACTTCTTCGACGTGCTCTTCTGGATGGGAATGCTGTGTCTGCTGCCGATCGTCATTTCGATCTTCCGTGACGCCAGGAGCGCGACCCCGCTGTCGCACCGGATGCTGGCCCCCCCGGCGGGAATCGAACCCACATCTAGCGCTTAGGAGGCGCTCGTTCTATCCATTGAACTACGGCGGGAGGCGCGGATTTTCGCATGCGCGTTGCGCCGCGCCTCGCGCCACCAGGCGCTCCCCTGAGCAGGGTCAGGCCACGCGGCCGAACCACCACACCGACAATCCTGCGGCACTGACGAGCAGCAGCGCTCCGAGCAGAGCGAACAAGGAGCTGACTTCGGTTTCCTTGCGCTCCACGACCAGACGCGTACTGAGTGACTGGTAGACCTTCTTCAGGTCTTCGGCGGTACCGGCGTAGAAATAGTCGGCGCGGGTGCGGTCAGCGATGTTCTTCAGCGTGTCTTCGTCCAGCCGCACGCGCATCGACCAGCCTTCGAAGCCTATCGTCTCGCCCTCCTTGGTGCCGATGCCCACGGTGTAGACGCGCACGCCACGCTCCGAAGCCATTTTCGCGGCGTCCAGCGGGTCCGGACCGGTGGTGCGCTGGCCGTCGGTGAGCATGATGATCGCCGCCGACGAATAGGAGCCAGGCTCGACAGGCGTGAACTCGGGCTTCGGTTTCTCGCCGGGCTGCGCTGGCATGTTGCGTGCGCCGGTGATCTGCGACAGGTCGATCCCGGCGTCGGGGAAGATCGTCGCCAGCGACAACACGATGCCGCTGCCGGTGGCGGTGCCGCGCTGCAACTGAAAACGGTCGATCGACGCGTACACATCATCCCGGCTCAGCGTCGGGGCTTGCACTACGGCGGCGGTGCCGGCGAAGGAAACCACCGCGACGCGCACCGATCGCGGCAATTCGGCAACAAACGTCTTCGCCGCTTCCTGCGCGGCGGTGATGCGGTTCGGTTTGACGTCGGTGGCGCGCATGCTGCCTGACACGTCGATCGCGAGCACGATCGTCTTCTGCGCCGAGGGCAGCGTGATCAAGGCCGCCGGACGCGACGTCGCGAACAGCAGCGAAATTGTCGCCAGCAGCAACAACAGCGGTGGCACATGGCGCCGCCAGGCCGTCGTCTTGGCCATCGCCTGGCGCACCAAGCCGAGACTCGCATAGCGCAGCACGGTTTTCTTGCGCCGCGCGAGCAGCCAATAGTAGCCGGCCACGAGCAGCGGCACGGCGAGCATGGCCCAGAGCATTTCGGGCCACAGGAAAGTCATCCACGGCGTCGTCGTCATGATGCACTACCTCTCCATGCGGGGGCCGAGACAGGTGCACCGCCGCCGGCACTGAGGCGGCTGCGCTGGCGGCGCAGATCGGCAAAGCGAAGAATGGCGTCAAGCAGGTTGTCGTCGGTGGCCAGCTCGAGCGTGTCCACTCCCGCATGCGCCAAGGCGCCACGCAACCCGGCCTCGCGTTCCTCGGCAAGTGCCGCAAAACGCTCGCGAAAACCGGCGTCATGGGTGTCGACAACAAGTTGCTCGCCGGTCTCGGCGTCGTTCATCGACACCAGCCCCAGATCGGGCAATTCCATCTCGAGCGGGTCGTACAGCCGCACCGCGGTCACTTCATGGCGCAGTGCCAGCTGTGCCAACGCGCGCTCCCAGCCGGGGGCGCTGATGAAATCGGAGACGATGAAAATCGTGCTGCGGCGCTTCACGACTCGCTGCGCGGAAATAAGCAGGTCGCGCAACTGGGTCGAGCCGGGGGCGGTCTTCTCGGGGCGTTGCGCCATGCGTTCCATGACGTGCAGCACCTGCGCGCGTCCACCGCGCGCCGGAATCACGGTATCCACCGCGCTGCCGTAAAGCAGCGCACCGATGCGATTCCCATGGCGCGTCAGCAGCCGCGCGAGCACGGCGACGAACTCGAGTGCGACGTTGCGCTTCGTCACCTGGTCCGAGCCGAAATCGACGCTCGCGCTCAGATCGACGAGAAACCAGGCGGTGAGTTCGCGGTCTTCGGTGAACTGGCGCACGTAGGGCGTTTGCAGGCGCGCCGTCACGTTCCAGTCGATGTGGCGCACGTCGTCGTGGTGCTGGAACTCGCGCAGGTCCGCCAGGTCCAGGCCGGCGCCGCGCCACAGCGTGCGGTAGTCACCCTGGAGCAAGCCGTCCAGGCGCCGCAGCACGGTCCATTCGAGTCGCTTGAGCAGGGCTTCGCTGCTGCGCGGCGAATCGTCCCGGCGCCGCTGCAATCCGACGGGTGAGTCACCCCACGGCGCGATCGTGTCGCTGCGGCGTCGCTCGACGGGGGCTGACACGGGCTCGACCTCAGGAAATCTTCGGTGGCGCCAGCGGCTTGTCAGGAACAGGTATCTTCTTCTGCACCCGCTCCACGATCTGGTCGGCATTCAGCCCGTCGGCCAGAGCCTCGTACGACAGCACGAGGCGATGCCGCAGCACGTCGGCCACGAGGCCCGTCATGTCTTCGGGCAGGGCGTAGTTGCGGCCGCGCATGAACGCCAGCGCGCGCGCGCCTTCGATCAGCCCGATCGTCGCGCGCGGGCTCGCGCCGAAGGTGATGTACTTTGCCAGGTCCGCCATGCCATAGCGGTCTGGGCGGCGCGTCGCGCTCACCAGCTTGACCGCGTACTGCATCAGCGAAGGGTCCACATAGACCTGCCGGCATTCATGCTGCAACTCGCCGAGCTGCGTCATGCTGGCCACCGCATTCACAGCGGTGGGCGGGCCGGTGACGCGCTGCGCGACCACCAGTTCTTCCTCTTCGCTCGGGTAGTCAACGATCACCTTCATCATGAAGCGATCGACCTGCGCCTCGGGCAACGGATAGGTGCCTTCCGTCTCGATCGGGTTCTGCGTCGCCATCACGAGAAACGGTTCCGGCACCCGGTGCGTTTCACCGGCGATCGTGACCTGGCGTTCTTGCATCACTTCCAGCAACGCACTTTGCACCTTGGCCGGCGCGCGGTTGATTTCATCGGCGAGCAGCAGATTCGTGAACACCGGGCCGAGCGACGTGCTGAACTCCCCCGTGCGCGGGCTGTAGATGCGCGTGCCCACCAGATCGGCCGGCACCAGGTCGGGCGTGAACTGGATTCGCTTGAAATTTCCGCGCAGCGTTGCGGCAAGCGTCTTCACGGTCAAGGTCTTCGCCAGGCCCGGCACGCCCTCGACGAGCAAGTGGCCCTGGGCGAGCAGTGCCACCATCACCCGTTCGAGGAAGCGGTCTTGCCCGACGACGATGCGCTTGACTTCGTAAAGCACGCTCTCCATCAGCGTGGAGGGGCCTGCACCGGGGGCGTGGGTGTTGTCCATGAATGAGCGCAATTGGGTTGACGGGGAGTTGAAAGGTGACGTGTCGAGCGGTGCGCGCATTCAGAACGGCGGCATGCCTGCGGCACTGGCGGCGTTTTCGATCGGCACGGCGAAGCCGATGCCGATGAAGACGCGTTGCCGCGACGGGTTGAGGATCGCGGTGACGATGCCCACCACCGAGCCGTCCAGTGTCACGAGCGGCCCGCCCGAGTTGCCGGGGTTCGCTGCGGCATCGAACTGGATCAGATTCGTCAGGACGCGGTCGCCTTCGGGCGATCGGAATTCGCGTTTCAGTCCCGAGACGACGCCAGACGACACCGAAGGCCCGATGCCGAACGGAAACCCCACCGCGATCACATGGTCGCCGGGCCGCAGGTCGGCGGTGGAGCGCATCGTGGCCGCGGGCAGATCGTCGGGAATGCTCTTGGCCTTCAATACCGCGAGGTCATGCTCGGCGTAAACGCCGGTGATCGTCGCTTCCGATTCGAAGCCGGTGGCGAACGTCACCTTGATGCGTTTCGCCCCGGCAACGACGTGCAGGTTCGTCAGGATGATGCCGCTGTCGACGATCACGACGCCGCTGCCCACGCCGCGGTGATCGGCATCGTCGCTGCCGTCGTTCGCTTCGTTGCTCTGGCCCACGACACGCACGAGCGACGGCAGGATCGCGTCATAGGCGCGCGCCTCGGCGGCGGCGAGCGGTGTTTCTTCGAGCGAGGTGCGCAGTGCGGCCTCGATTTTCTCCAGCGTCAGCGGCGCGGGGCGGCGTTGCAGTGAGACCTGAAGCGTCAAGCCGAGCAACAGCAGCAGCGCGAAGGAAGCCGCCCACAGTCGCCGTTCATGGCGCAGCGCCAGCGCCTTGGCGCGTGCCCAACGCGTCGGTCCGGCTGGCGCTGCGCTTGGCGCAGCAGCAGGCGCGGCGGGGCGACGCGACGAGCGGCTGTAAAGCGGTGCCTTCTTCATGGCCTTCGTCCTGGAAATTGGCGGGGATGGCGCATCGGAACTTACCCCAATCCTGGGCAACCGCGCACAGGTGTTGCAACGGTAGCACGGCACGCCCATCCTGTCACAGTGCCCGAAGTTCGGGCCGACCCCAGTTCGCGGGGTGTTGCATCATCGTGCCATGTGGATCGACACGCACTGCCACCTCGACGCCAGCGAATTCGACGCCGACCGCGACGCGGTGATCCGCCGCGCCGCGGCGGCAGGAGTCAGGCAAATCGTGCTGCCGGCGGTGGCGCCGAACAACTTCGACACAGTTCGCGAACTGGCCCACGCGCATGGGTTCGTCTACGCCCTGGGCATCCATCCGCTCTATGTGGAGCGCGCCGGGCCCGAGGCGTTGTCGGCCCTGCGTGCCGCACTCGCCGCGCAGCACGCCGACCCACGCCTGGTGGCCGTCGGCGAGATCGGTCTGGACCATTTCGTTCCCGGGCTCGACCCAGCGCTGCAACTTCGCTGCTACGTGGCACAGCTCGAACTCGCGCGCGAATTCGAGCTGCCGGTGGTCCTGCACGTGCGGCGCTCGGCGGATACCGTGCTCAAGCAGTTGCGCCAGATTCGCGTGCCTGGCGGCATCGCGCATGCCTTCAACGGCAGCGAGCAGCAGGCGCTTGCGTTCGTCGAACTCGGGTTCAAACTGGGGTTCGGCGGCGCGCTGACGTTCGAACGCGCATTGCAGATCAGGCGCCTCGCGGCGAGCCTGCCGCTGGAGTGCATCGTGCTGGAGACTGACGCACCGGACATTCCCCCGCAGTGGCTGTACCGCACCGCCGAGCAACGTGCCGCAGGCGAACGCTCTCGCAACGAGCCCGGCGAACTGCCACGCATCGCGGCGCAGTTTGCGCAACTGCGCGGCCTGTTGGTTGCCGATCTGGCCCAGGCGACTTGCGGCAACGCGCTGCACGCGTTGCCGCGCTTGGCGGCTGTTGACACCGGTTCGGGCCAGGGGATACCGAAGTGAGCGCCGTGCCAGCTCCGGCGGGCGCCAGCCCCGCTGCTGCGTCGCGCCTGGTGGGGCTCGCGCCGGTGCTCGGCCGGACGACCCGGCTGGTCGTGCTCGGCAGCTTTCCCGGTGCGGCGTCGCTGGCAAAGCAACAGTACTACGCGCACCCGCGCAATCACTTCTGGCCGATCCTTGCACAGTTATGGCAGGCCGACCTGCTGGCGATGCCCTATGCCCAACGACTGGCCGAGATGCGCCGCCGCGGCCTGGGCCTGTGGGACGTCTATGCAAGCTGCCGACGCCTGGGCAGCCTGGACAGCGCGATCGAAGCGCCCGAATTGAACGACCTCGCGACGCTGCGCCAGCGTGCGCCTGGACTCACGGGCGTTGCCCACAACGGCGCGGAGTCGGCGCGCGCGCGCGCCCTCTCGCTGAGCCTGGGCGTCAGCGTGGTGCGCCTGCCCTCCACCAGCCCGGCCAACGCCAGCTGGAGTTTCGAGCGCAAACTCGCGGCCTGGCGCGCGGCGTTCGAAGCGCATGGCCTGCTTTGAGGAACTGCCCGCAATGAGCCGAAGCCCAGCCGCCAACCCCTGGCCGCCCGCCACCATTTCCGAGTTGGACGGCGTGCGCTACCTGCACCTGGGAACGCCGTGGGTGCAAGGCGCGATGCGGATCCGCAGACCGCTGTCGATCGAACTTGAATACGTGCAGCGCATGATGGTGTGGCTGCTGCTGCGCAACGGCGCCGATCTCGGCAAGGGCCATGCCGTTCAATTGGGACTCGGCGCCGGGGCGATCACACGCTTTTGCCACAGCAAGCTGCGCATGCGCACGACGGCGGTGGAACTCAACCCCTCAGTCATCGGCGCCGGCCGCGCCTGGTTCCACCTGCCGCACGATTCGCCGCGCCTGAGCCTGCTCGAGCAAGACGCCGCCGCATTCGTCGCCGAGCCGCAACGCGCTGACTCGACGCAGGTCTTGTGTGTCGATTTGTACGACCATGAAGCTGCGGCGCCGGTGCTCGACAGCGAGGAGTTCTACGCGGATTGCCGGCGCATCCTCAGCGATGATGGGGTGATCAGCGTGAACCTGTTTGGCCGCCAAAGCAGCTTTCCGCGCAGTCTGCAGCGCATTGCCTCGGTGTTCGGCGCCAGCCAGGTGCGCACGATGCAGCCCACGCGCGAGGGCAATTCGATCGTGGTCGCGCTGAAAAGCGAGCCCTTTCCCGCCCAGTCTTTGCTTGCCGCGCGCGCGCAAAACATTGAAACTCGATTCCACCTGCCTGCACGCAAGTGGCTCCGTATGATCAGACCGCTGCTGCCGGAAGCACCTTCATCCAACGATCTGACCCGTGCATGACCACCGTCGACATCCCCGTTCGCAATGTCGCGGCGCACACCGGCCCCCTGGACTGGCGCGTGCTGCTCAAGTGGCTGCGCGAAGATGGCGTGATTGGCGCGGAAGACGCCGAGCGCACCGAAAGGCGCTTCGCCGCGGGTAACAGCTCGCAGCATCCGCTGCAGCGCCTGGGCGGCGCGGGGTTGCTGCGCAAGGCCAACGGCAAGGCGCTCGACGTGGAGCGCCTCACTGAGTGGCTGGCCGGTCGCTGCCGCGTTCCCTACCTGCGCATCGACCCGCTCAAGGTCGACGTGGGTCGGGTCACCGACATCATGTCGGTGAACTATGCCGAGCGCCGCCACGCGCTGCCGATTCAATACGGCCTGACCGACGTGACGATCGCAACTTGCGAGCCTTTCGACATCGGCTGGGTCGCGGAAATCGAGTCGCACACGCGCAAGACGGTGAAGCTGGTGGTGGCCAGCCCGGGCGAGATTTCGCGCTACACGACCGAGTTCTATACCCTCTCAAAATCGGTGCGCGCCGCGGCCAAGACCGGCGACACCTCGACGATGGCGAGCTTCGAGCAGCTCGTCGAGCTGGGCAGGAGCAACAAGCAGCTCGATGCGAACGACCAGGGGGTCGTGCAAGTTGTCGACTGGCTCTGGCAATACGCCTTCGACCAGCGCGCGTCGGACATCCACCTGGAGCCGCGCCGTGACCTCAGCCTGATCCGCTTTCGCATCGACGGCGTGATGCACACCGTGTATCAACTGCCGCCGGGCGTGATGAACGCGATGATCGCGCGCATCAAGGTGCTCGGCCGCATGGACGTGGTGGAGCGCCGCCGACCACTGGACGGACGCATCAAGACGCGCAACCCGGACGGCGACGAAGTGGAGATGCGGCTGAGCACGCTGCCCACCGCGTTCGGCGAAAAGATGGTGATGCGCATCTTCGACCCCGACACCGCGGTCAAGGAACTCGACGCACTGGGATTCGGCGCGCACGACAGCAAGCGCTGGGAGGCGCTCGTCACCAAGCCGCACGGCATCATTCTCGTCACCGGTCCCACCGGTTCGGGCAAGACGACGACGCTCTATTCAACGCTTCGCCGTCTCGCGACCGACGAAGTGAACGTGTGCACGATCGAAGACCCGATCGAAATGATTCAGCCGGCGTTCAACCAGACGCAGGTGCAGTCCGCCATCGACCTCAACTTCGCCGAAGGGTTGCGCGCGCTGATGCGGCAGGACCCGGACATCATCATGGTCGGCGAAATCCGCGATCTGGAAACGGCAGAGATGGCAATCCAGGCCGCGCTCACCGGGCACCTGGTGTTCAGCACGCTGCACACCAACGACTCGCCCTCGGCGATCACGCGCCTGGTGGACCTGGGCGTGCCGCCGTACCTGATCGGTGCGTCTGTCATCGGTGTCTTGGCGCAGCGCCTGGTTCGCACCTTGTGCGAGCACTGCAAGAAACCCGACGAATCGGTGACGCGCGAGTCGCTGCTCGAAGTCATCAAACCCTGGCGTCTGAGCGGCAGCATGAAGCCGTACAAGCCAGTGGGTTGCCTGGACTGCCGCATGACCGGCTTTCGCGGCCGAGCCGGGCTGTACGAATTGCTCAATGTGAGCCATGCCGCCCAGGCCTGCATCCACCCCGTTCCCGACAACGACAAGCTGCGCGCGCAGGCGCTGCTCGACGGCTTGCGCCCGCTGCGCCTGGCCGGCGCCATGAAAGTCGCCGAAGGCGTGACGACGATCGACGAGGTCCTGCGCTCCACGCCGCACTGGGCTTAGCCCGCGCACAAACGCTCCTGAGGAGCGTTTGTGGCTGGCTAAGGGTCCGAGCTCTGCGAGGACGCGGCCTGCAAGGCTAGACCCGGCTCCTCCCGCCCCACTACGTGTAAACCAGACCTGGGCCGGCTCGCGCCGTGCCTAGAATCGGCCGCGACACGCGGGTGCGCAGGAGGCAAGATGACGATCAAGAGCCAGAAGGATTTCTGGGCTGGACTGATGTTTCTGGTGGTCGGCGCGGGCTTCGCGATCGGCGCGACGAACTACTCGATGGGTACCTCGGCACGGCCAGGAGCCGGCTACTTTCCGCTGGGGCTGGGGGTGCTGACGGCGCTGCTTGGCGCCATCATCCTGTTCGAGTCGCTCACCATCGAAACCGAAGGCGGCGAGCCGATCGGCCACATCGCCTGGCGGCCCCTGATCGTGATCGTCCTGACGATCAACGTCTTCGGCTTTCTGCTGCCGCGTCTGGGAATGATTCTGTCCATCCCCATCCTGATCGTGATGACGAGCCTGGCGAGTGACGAATTTCGCTGGCGCGGCGTTCTCATCAGCGCCGTCGTGCTGACGGCGTTCGCGTGGCTGGTCTTCATCGCGGGATTGAAGTTGACGATTCCGCTGTGGCCCAAGTTCCTCGTGGCTTGACCTCGACATCACAAGCCTAGGGAGCTTTCATGGACCTGCTCAACAACCTCGCCATCGGCTTCGGCGTCGCCTTCACGCTGCAGAACCTGCTGTACGCATTCTTCGGCGCGCTGCTCGGCACGCTGATCGGCGTGCTGCCGGGCCTGGGCCCGGTGGCGACGATCGCGATGCTGCTGCCGTCGATCTACGCGCTCGACGCGACACCCGCGCTCATCATGCTGGCGGGCATTTACTACGGCGCGCAGTACGGTGGCTCGACGACGGCGATTCTGATCAATGTGCCTGGCGAATCGAGTTCCGTCGTCACCGCGATCGACGGCTACCAGATGGCGCGCCAGGGCCGCGCCGGCGCCGCACTCGCCGCTGCCGGCCTGGGCTCGTTCTTCGCCGGCAGCGTGGGCACGCTCATCATTGCCGCGTTCGCGCCGCCGCTCACCGAACTCGCCTTCAAGTTCGGCCCGGCGGAGTATTTTTCGCTGATGGTGCTGGGCCTGATCGGCGCCGTCGTGCTCGCCTCGGGTTCCTTGCTGAAGGCGCTGGCGATGATCCTGCTCGGCCTGTTGCTGGCGCAGATCAACACCGACGTGATCTCGGGTACGGCGCGCTACAGCTTCGACATTCCGGAGCTGACCGACGGCATCGGCTTCGTCCCGATCGCGATGGGCGTGTTCGGTTTCGGCGAAATCATCGCGAACCTCGGCCAGCCCGCGGCGCACCGCGAGGTGTTCACGAAAGACGTGAAAGGCCTTTGGCCGACGAAGAAAGACTTTTCCGACGCCTGGCCTTCCGTGCTGCGCGGCACCGCGCTCGGCTCGATCCTGGGCGTGCTGCCCGGCGGCGGCGCGCTGCTCGCGGCGTTTGCCACCTACACCATGGAGAAGAAGCTCGCCGGCAATGACGGCAAGTTCGGCAAGGGCGACATCCGTGGCGTCGCCGGTCCCGAGAGCGCCAACAACGCCGGTGCGCAGACGTCATTCATCCCGATGCTGACGCTGGGCATTCCGCCCAACCCCGTGATGGCGCTGATGGTCGGCGCGATGACGATCAAGGGCATCCAGCCCGGCCCGCAGGTGATGACGGCCAACCCGGAGTTGTTCTGGGGCCTGATCGCGTCGATGTGGGTCGGGAATCTGATGCTGATCATCCTGAACCTGCCGCTGATCGGCATCTGGATCAAGCTGCTGACGGTCCCCTACCGGTTCCTGTTTCCGGCGATCACGATGTTTTGCTGCATCGGCGTGTACACGCTGAACAACAACACGTTCGACGTCTTCATGACGGCGCTGTTCGCCGTCATCGGCTACCTGTTCTTCAAGCTCGGCTGCGAACCTGCGCCGCTGCTCCTCGGCTTCATCCTCGGGCCGATGATGGAAGAGAACTTGCGACGCGCCTTGCTGCTCTCGCGAGGCGACTGGACGACCTTCGTGACGCGCCCGCTGTCATCGGGCCTGCTGATCGCCGCGGCGCTGATGCTCGTGGTCGTGATGCTCCCGGCCATCAAGAGCAAACGCGAGCAGGCGTTCCAGGATCCCATCTTGTAGCGGCCGCGGAGGCCGGGCACCCGTGCCGGCCCGATCACGCCTGAATCGAATAGCCGCCATCCACCGGGATCGCGGTGCCGGTGACGAAGTCCGACGCGGCGCTAGCCAGAAACACCGCAGTCCCCGCCAGATCGCCCGCGCGGCCCCAGCGGCCGGCGGGCGTGCGCGCGAGCACGTTCTCGTTCAAACCCTTGACTTCGCGGCGCGCCTGCTGCGTTAGGTCGGTGTCGATCCAACCCGGCAGGATGGCGTTGCACTGGATGTTGTCGACGGCCCAGGCGCTGGCGATCGATTTCGTGAGTTGCACGACGCCGCCCTTGCTCGCGCTGTAGGCCGGTGCGAACGACGCGCCGAAGATCGAAGTCATCGAACCGATGTTGATGATCTTGCCGCCTGCGCTCGCGTCTTTCGAACGCTTCAAGTGCGGGTACGCCGCGCGCGCGCAGAGGAACGCGCTCGTCAGATTCGTGTCAAGCACGCTGCGCCATTCATCGAGCGTGGCCTTGTCCACCGGCTTGCGGATGTTGATGCCGGCGTTGTTGATGAGGATGTCCAGGCGCGAGCAACGCTGCACTGCCTGGTCCACCATCGCCTGCACCGACTTCTCGTCGCTCACGTCGACTTGAATCGCCAGCGCGTCGTTGCCCAAGGCCTGGAGCTGCTCCACGGCAGCGGCCGACTTCTTCGCATCGCGCGCCGCGACGATCACTCGCGCACCGGCGCGCGCCAGTCCGA
Source organism: Rhizobacter sp. (assembly GCA_031396305.1). Taxonomy (GTDB): domain Bacteria; phylum Pseudomonadota; class Gammaproteobacteria; order Burkholderiales; family Burkholderiaceae_C; genus JAEMQF01. The sequence continues at coordinate 4,095 of JANNKM010000053.1, read as the reverse complement.
GCGCCATTCCCAAGCCGATGCCGCCGTTGGCGCCGGTCACCAGCGCTACCTTGCCCTTCAGATCGAACATGCCCGAGCCTCCTTGATTGAACCGTGATTGTGCGTGCACCAGCGCTGAGCTGTCCTTCGTAGAATCAAAGCCGATGTCCGGACCCGAGGCCCACTCCCTTTCCGCCTCGCGCCCCTTCGCGTGGCCCGGTTTGCTGCTCGCCGTCGGCGGTGCGGTGGCCTTCTCCGGCAAGGCCATCATCGTCAAGCTCGCCTATCGCCACGGCGTGGACGCGATCACGCTGATCCTGTACCGCATGCTGTTCGCGCTGCCGCTGTTCGTGCTGCTCGCGTGGTGGGCGGGGCGCGGCAAGGCGGCGCTCACGCGGCGCGACTGGTTCACGGTGCTAGGTCTGGGTTTCAGCGGCTACTACCTCGCGAGCACGCTCGACTTCATCGGCCTGCAATACATCAGCGCGAGCCTGGGGCGGCTCATCGCCTACCTGAACCCGACGCTGGTGCTGCTGCTTGGCATGCTGCTGTTCCGGCGGCGCATTCGTGCCGTGCAGATCGGCGCGCTCGCCATCAGCTACTGCGGTGTCCTGATCGTCTTCGGTCATGAAGCGACGCTGCAAGGCGGGCATATCGCGCTCGGCGCCCTGTGCGTGTTCGGCAGCGCCATCAGTTACGCACTCTACCTCGTCTACAGCGGCGAAGAAGTGAGACGGCTCGGTGCATTGCGCCTCACCGGCCTGGCCTCGACGATCGCCTGCCTGCTGTGTATCGCGCAGTTCGCGCTGCTGCGGCCGCCGTCCGCGCTCGATGTCGCGCCGCAGGTGCTCTGGCTGTCGTTGCTCAATGCGACGGTGTGCACCGTCGCGCCGGTGCTGATGATGATGATGGCGATCGAGCGCATCGGTGCGGTGCTGACGGCGCAGGTCGGCATGCTCGGCCCGCTGGCGACGATTGCGATGGGGGTGCTGATCCTCGACGAACCGTTCACGGCGTGGCTTGCCGCCGGCACGACGCTTGTATTGCTCGGCGTCTGGATGCTGGCGCAGCGGATGCGATGATCGGGCCCTGAATTTTCACCAGGAGCGGAACATGGATTTGGGCCTCACAGGCAAATGGGCGTTGGTGTGCGCGGCGAGCAAGGGCCTGGGCAAGGGCTGCGCGCAGGCGTTGGTGAACGAAGGCGTGAATGTCGTGATCACCGCGCGTGGCGATGAAGCACTGCAGGTCACCGCTGCCGAGCTGCGCGCACTCAAGCGTGGCGAGGTTCGAGCCGTGGCGGGAGACATCACCACGCCCGAGGGCCGCGCTCAGGCGCTCGCCGCGTGCCCGCAGGTCGACATCCTCATCAACAACGCCGGCGGGCCAGCACCCGGCGACTTTCGAAGCTGGGACCGCGACACCTGGATCAAGGCGCTCGATGCGAACATGCTCACGCCGATCGAACTCATCAAAGCGACGGTGGACGCGATGGCGGATCGCAAGTTCGGCCGCGTCATCAACATCACCTCAGGCGCGGTGAAAGCGCCGATCGACATCCTCGGCCTGTCCAACGGCGCGCGCACCGGCCTGACCGGTTTTGTTGCCGGCCTGGCGCGGCAAGGGCGACTGGCAGCGTCGAACGTGACGATCAACAACATGCTGCCCGGACCGTTCGACACCGACCGGCTTCGCGCCACGATGGTCGGCGTGGCCAAGTCGAGCGGCAAGTCGGTCGACGAAGTTCTCGCCCAGCGCCGCATGGCCAATCCGATGCAGCGCTACGGCACGCCGGCCGAGTTCGGCGCCGTCTGCGCCTTCCTGTGCAGCGTGCACGCGGGCTACATGACGGGGCAGAACGTGTTGCTCGACGGCGGGGCGTTTCCGGGGACGTTTTAGGCGGCGGTGCCCGCGCCCGAGTCAAATCAGCGCCGCGACGATACGACAATCCCCGCGACGATCAGCGCAAACGCCACGCCGTGGTACCCCTTTGGCCACTCGCCGAGCAGTCCGGCCGACAGCAGCGCGGCGAACACCGGGGTCAGGTTGCTGAAGAACGCCGCAGCCGCCGGCCCGGCCTCAGCCACGCCCAGGCCCCAGCAGCGGTAGGCAACGAGCGACGGCCCCACGGCGACGAACAGCAGCGCGGCCACCAGGCCAGCGCTCCAGTGGACCGGCAGGGGTGCGACCTGCCATTCCACGCCGGCTGCGAGGCTGGCCCACAGCATGCCGAACAGCACCTGCGCGAGCAGGAACTCAGCCCAGTTCCAGTTCGGGCGCGCGGCGCCGCGCATGGAGTGCGGCGGCCGCGCCAGTTGCCAGCTGTACAGCGCCCACAGCGCGACCGCCACCAGGATGTAGACATCCCCGGCGACGAGCCGGATGTGCAGCAGCGCCTCAGCGCTGCCGCGTGACAGCACGAGCACCACCCCGCCCACCGACAACAATGCGCCGGCCCATTGACCCGGCTTGACGGTCTCGCCGTAGAAGAGCGCGCCGAACACGAGCATCCATACCGGAGCGCTCGATGCGATGAGCGTCACATTGATCGGCGTGCTCGTCTGCAACGCGAGGTATTGCAGCGCGTTGTAGCTGCCCACGCCGAGCAGGCCGAGCAGGGCGAAATGACGCCAGCGGGCGGCGATGAGCTCGGGCCTGCGCAGCACGCGCCAACCGAGCGGCAGCAGCAGCGCGAGCGCCAGCCACCAGCGCATGGCGTTCAGCATCATCGGCGCGACGCTGCCCGCCAGCGCGCGGCCGACGACGGCGTTGCCGGCCCACATCAGCGGCGGCAGGCTCATCAGGAACACCAGGCGCAGCGTCAGGGGATTCTTCATCACGCCGTCTCACGGGGCATGGCTGCGCCGCAATTCCAGCATTGCTCGAAAGGGCCGTCGATCACTTCATGGCATGCGGCACAGGCCCAGTGGCGATGCGGCGGATTGCGCAGTTCGTGCAACAAGGTGCGCGCGTGCTCGAGCTGGTGGTCGTCCTGGACCCACAGTTCGGGCAACGTCTGGTCGGGCGGCACTTCGCCGGCAATGCTGCTCGCGTACTGGCGCTGCACGGTGGTGGCCACGCCGGCCCCGGTCAGCAGGTCAGCCCACAGGGTGGCCAGGGCGAGATTCGGGGCGGAAATCAGGCGTTTCATGGAGTCGGTGAGAATCGCTGCGCGCAGGCGCACGCGTGCCGGCACCATACCGCAACATTCACAGCCACCCCTGCACCCCGGCGTGCGCCGGGGTGACACATTCGAGGAGATACGCATGACCCAGATGAGCCCGACGATCCGCATCGACCAGGTGGGCGGACCGGAAATGATGAAACTCATTGACCTGCCCGTCGGCGAGCCCGGCGCGGGCGAGATTCGGATTCGCCACCACGCCTGCGGCCTGAACTTCATCGATGTGTACCAGCGCACCGGCCTGTACCCGCTGCCGCTGCCGCTGTCGCTGGGCATGGAAGGCGCGGGTGTCGTCGAGGCGGTGGGCAGCGGCGTCACCCACTTGAAGGTGGGCGACCGCGCTGCCTACGCGAGCAACCCGCCGGGCAGCTACAGCACCTTGCGCGTGATGCCGGCAAAAACGGTGTGCAAGCTGCCCGACGCGATTTCGTTCGACACCGGCGCCGCGATGATGCTCAAGGGCCTGACGGCGCAATACCTGCTGCGCAAGACGCTGCCGCAGGGTGGCCTGCAGCCCGGAGACTTCATCCTGTTCCACGCCGCCGCAGGAGGCGTGGGCCTGATCGCCTGCCAATGGGCGAAGGCGCTGGGCTATCAATTGATCGGCACGGCGGGGTCCGATGAAAAGTGCGCCCTCGCGCGTGAACACGGCGCAGCGCACGTGATCAACTACAAGCGCGAAGACTTCGCCGCACGCGTCAAGGAAATCACCGGCGGCGCGGGTGTGAAGGTGGTGTACGACAGCATCGGCAAGGACACCTGGGACAAGTCGCTCGACTGCCTGCGACCGTTCGGCTTGATGGCGAGCTTCGGCAGCGCCTCCGGGCCGGTGCCGCCGTTCGCCGTGGCCGCGCTGGGTGCGAAGGGCTCGCTCTATGTGACGCGCGCGACGCTGTTCACCCACATCGCGACGCGCGAGGCGACGCAGGCGA
>JANNKM010000548.1:0-13188 GCA_031396305.1 Rhizobacter sp. | reverse complement strand
CCTTGATCGGTGTTTACGACTTTCAGCGCATGAACCAGCTCATCGTTGCGTTTCACGTCGTCGCGCGCGGTGAAATCGTTCTGTCACCCGAATTGGCCGAGTACCGCCTGTTCCGGCCTGAAGACGTGCGCTGCTGGCGCGCCGGAACCGGCATGGCGCTGGCCGACTGGCTGGTGTCGCGAGGTCATACGCCACGCTGGTTCGACTTGCCGGCGCAGGGCAGCGAGACGGCGTCCTAGAATCGAGCCATCAACTGGAAGCGACATGCAAGCGCAGAAAGAACTCGATACCCGTGGCCTGAACTGCCCTTTGCCGATACTCAAGGCGAAGAAGGCGCTGGCCGATCTGACCAGTGGGCAGGTACTGAAGGTGGTGGCCACCGACCCCGGTTCGGTGCGAGACTTTCAGGCCTTTGCGCGCCAGACCGGCAACGAACTGGTCGAGCAGACCACACAAGGCGACGAGTTCATCCACTTCCTGCGCCGTCGCTGAGCCCGGACATAAACGCTCCTGAGGAGCGTTTGTGCCTGGCGAAGGGTCCGAGCTCTGCGAGGACGCGGCCTGCATGGCTGAGCCCGGATACAAGCGCTCCCGAGGAGCGTTTGCGTCAGCTCAGATTTCGAGCGAGCGCAGGTACTCGCGAAAGCCGGGGCCGATCTGCGGGTGCGCCAGCGCCAGTTCTACGTTAGCCTGCAGGAAACCTTCCTTGCTGCCGCAGTCGTAGCGACGGCCTTCGTAGCGGAACGCGAAGACTTTTTCCCGGCGCAACAAGCCGGCAATGCCATCGGTGAGCTGGATCTCGCCACCCACGCCGCGCGGCTGGTTCGCGATCTCGTGGAACACGCCCGGCGTGAGGATGTAGCGCCCGGCCACACCCAGCCGTGAAGGAGCGACATCGGGGGCGGGCTTTTCGACGATGCGGCTCACGTCGAGCAATTGGTCGCTGATGGGTGTGCCCGCGACGATGCCGTAGCGGCGCGTGTGCTCGGCAGGAACCTCTTGCACCGCGAGGATCGAGACGCGCCATTCGTTGAACTGCTCGACCATCTGCTGCAGAACCGGCTTGGTGCCGACCATCAGGTCGTCGGCGAGCAGCACCGCAAACGGCTCGTTGCCCACCAGCCGCTGTCCGCACATCACGGCGTGGCCGAGGCCCAGCGCCTGCGCCTGGCGCACGTAGATGCACTCCATGTCGTCGGGCTTGACGCTGCGCACCACGTCGAGCAGATCCTGTTTGCCCGACTGCTCAAGCGCGACTTCCAACTCGAACGTCATGTCGAAGTGATCCTCGATCGGCCGTTTGTGGCGCCCGGTGACGAATATCATCTCGCGCACGCCGGCCGCATAGGCCTCTTCGACGGCGTATTGAATCAAGGGTTTGTCGACAACCGGGAGCATCTCTTTCGGCTGCGCCTTGGTGGCCGGCAGGAAGCGTGTTCCCAACCCTGCCACCGGAAATATCGCCTTGGTCACTTTCATGGTTCTAGAATCCCTTTCAGACCCGGCGGATTCTGGCACGATCATGTGCCGGTTCGGGCGCATCCGACCGGGACGCCGATACTCTTGAAACCTCGGACCTTATGGATCTGCTGATTGTTGAAGCGCTCGAAGACGAACTGATGCAGTGGCTTGAGGCGCGGCACAGCGTGCGGTTTGCCCCGGAACTGGCGCTCGATCCACGCGCCTTTCGCCAGGCGCTATACGACGTGCGCGCTGCCGTGGTCCCTGCCAGCGTGGCGATGGATGCGCAGGCACTGCGGCATGCGCCGGTGCTGCGCGCGGTGGGCCGCGTCAGTGCCGGGCCCGACAGCATTGACGCCGAGGCCTGCAGCCGCGCCGGGGTTGAAGTGGTTCGCAGTCGAACTGCGTGCGCGCAGGCTGAAGCCGAGTTCATGATCGGTGCGTTGTTGTCACTCTTGCGCCGCGTGCCGGTGATGGGCGCAGACGGCAGCTTCGTCGGCCGCGAACTCGGCGCCGCCACGGTGGGCTTGTTGGGCATGGCGCCTGCCGCACGCACGATGTCGCTGCTGCTGGCCAGCTTCGGCTCCACGGTCCTGGGCTACGACCCTTCGCTTCATGCGAGCGATGCAGTGTGGGAGCGCTGGCGCGTCAAGCCCATGGGCTTGCACGAATTGTTGGAGCAATCCGACGCCGTGTGCGTGCAACTCGCCTATTTCAGCCGTTACCACGGCTTGCTCGGCGAGCGGTTCTTGCAGTTCTGCAAACCCGATCAAGTGATCGTCAGCATCGCCCACGCCGGCTTGTTCGATGAGACGGCGCTGGCCGGTGCGTTGGCCAGCGGGCGCATTGCGGGTGCCTGGCTCGACAGCGTCGAACCCGGAATGCTCGACGAAGGCCGGCCGCTCTATGGCATGCAGAACCTGCAGGTCACGCCGCGCCTGTCCGGCACGACGCGCGAATCGCGCCTGCGCAGTTCCTGGACGGTCATCAAGCGCATCGACGAACTCCTGGCACAGGCGCCGCTCGCGCCGCGCGAGTTTCGCTCTACCGGGACAGGCGTTCCAGCTGATCTCGCAGGCCCGCCAACGTTGCAGTGAAGCCCAGCAGGCGTTGCCGCTCCTGGTCAACTACGGCTGCGGGAGCGCGTGCAACGAAGCTCTGATTTTCCAGTTTTGCCTTCGCCTTCGCCTCTTCATTGCGCAGGCGTTCCACTTCCTTCGTCAGCCGATCGCGTTCGGCGTTTCGGTCGATCTCGACCCGCAAGGCAAGCCGGGTCTGCCCCTGCAGCACGACGGGGGCGTCGTGCGTTGCTTCGAGAAACTCCGCCTCGACGGTAAAGCGGCGCACCTCGGAAAGCCGACCCAGGGTTTGCAGCAGGGCGCTGGCCTGCGCCACGAAAGCATCGTCGCCATGGGTGAGCAACGGAATCCGTTCGCCCGGCGACAGATTCATCTCGCTGCGCAGCGTGCGGCATGAGCTGACGAGTGCCTTGAGCTTGCCCACCCAGGCATCGGCGGCGGCGTCAACTTTTTCGAGTTGCGCCAACGGGTAGGGTGCGCCGACCAGGCCCAGCGTGTCGTTCACCGGCTTGCGCCCCGCCACCGGCGCCACCGCTTCCCATAGCTCCGCGGTGATGAACGGCGTGAGCGGGTGCAGCAGGCGCAGCATGGTTTCCAGCACGCGGATCAGCGTCCTGCGGGTGCCTCGCTGCTGTGCGGCGTCGCCGACGCGCAATTGCACCTTGGCGATTTCGATGTACCAGTCGCAATATTCATCCCAGACAAAGCGGTAGAGCACGTTGGCCACGTTGTCGAGCCGGTACTCGGCAAAGCCCTGCGCAACGGCCGCCTCCACGCGTTGCAGCTCACCGCTGATCCATCGATCGACAGCTGAGAAACTCAAGTAACCATGGGCCGGGCCGCCCGGCGCGCACTGCGCCTTCGTATGCTCCTTCAGGCCGCAGTCCTGGCCGGCGCAATTCATCAGCACGAAGCTGGTTGCGTTCCAGAGCTTGTTGCAGAAGTTGCGATAGCCCTCGCAGCGCTTCGTGTCGAAGTTGATGTTGCGACCCAGGCTCGCATAACTCGCCATCGTGAAGCGCAGCGCGTCGGCGCCGTAGGCCGGCATGCCTTGCGGGAATTCCTTTTTCACACGCGCCGCGACCTTGGGCGCAATCTCGGGCTTGCGCAGGCCTTGTGTGGACTTGCGCACCAGCGTGTCGAGATCGACGCCTTCGATCAGGTCCACCGGATCGAGCACGTTGCCTTCCGACTTGCTCATCTTCTTGCCTTCGCCGTCGCGCACCATGCCGTGGATGTAGACATGGGAAAATGGCACGCGGCCGGTGAAGTGGGTCGTCATCATGATCATGCGAGCGACCCAGAAGAAGATGATCTCGTAACCGGTGACAAGCACGCTCGACGGCAGGAAAAGGTCCAGCTCTTTCGTGCGCGCCGGCCAGCCCAAGGTGGAGAACGGGACCAGGGCCGACGAATACCAGGTGTCGAGCACGTCTTCGTCACGCGTCAATTCGCCGGCGTATCCCGCAGTGCGCGCCTGCACCAGCGCCGCATCGGCGTCGCGCGCGACGAAGACTCGGCCGTCGGCCGCGTACCACGCCGGAATCTGGTGCCCCCACCAGAGCTGGCGCGAGATGCACCAGTCCTGGATGTTCTTCATCCACTGGTCGTAGGTGTTGACCCAGTTGCCCGGAACGAATGTCACGGCGCCTGTTGCGACGGCGTCGATCGCCTTGCCGGCGATGCTCTTGCCGTCCGGACCGGGCTTGCTGACAGCGACGAACCATTGGTCGGTGAGCATCGGCTCGACCACCTCGCCGGTGCGTGCGCAGCGTGGCACGGTGAGCTTGTGTTTGCGTGTCTCAACCAGCATGCCCTGTGCGTCGAGATCGGCCACCACCTTCTTGCGCGCAACAAACCGATCCAGGCCTCGATACGCTTCGGGTGCGTCCACGACAATCCTGGCGTCCAGCGTCAGGATGCCGATGACCGGCAGGCCGTGGCGGTGCCCCACCGCATGGTCGTTGAAGTCGTGCGCCGGCGTCACCTTCACCGCGCCGGTACCGAAGGTGCGATCGACATAGGAATCGGCAATGATGGGAATCTCGCGCCCGGCCAGCGGCAGGTGCACGTTTCTGCCGACCAGGCCCGCGTAGCGCTCATCGTCGGGGTGCACCATGACCGCCACGTCGCCGAGCATCGTCTCCGGCCGGGTGGTGGCAACGACGACGCTGCCGCTGCCATCGACCAACGGATAACGGATGTGCCAGAGGAAGCCGTCCTCTTCTTCGCTCTCGACTTCGAGGTCGGACACGGCGGACTTCAACACTGGATCCCAGTTCACGAGGCGTTTTCCCCGGTAGATCAGGCCCTGTTCGTAGAGCGTCACGAAGGTCTCGGTCACGACCTGCGACAACTTCGGGTCCATCGTGAAGTACTCGTGCGCCCAGTCCACGCTCGCGCCCATGCGCCGCATCTGCTGCGTGATCGTCGAGCCGGAGCGCTGCTTCCACTCCCAGACTTTTTTGAGGAACTTCTCGCGCCCGAGTTCGTGGCGCGACTGGCCCTGTTGTTCGAGTTGGCGTTCGACGACGATCTGCGTCGCGATGCCGGCGTGGTCGGTCCCCGGTACCCACAGCGTGTTGTGGCCGCGCATGCGGTGGTAGCGCGTCAACGAGTCCATGATGGTCTGGTTGAACGCATGGCCCATGTGCAGCGTGCCCGTCACATTCGGCGGCGGAAGCTGGATCGAGAACGATGGCTTGTCGCTATCCAGCGACGCGGCGAACGCGGCGCTTTGCTCCCAGTGCTGGGTCCAGCGCGCCTCGATGGCGGCAGGTTCGAAAGTCTTGGCGAGTTCGGTCATGCGAGTGTCACGAGAGAGCAGGGCGGGCCGCTGCGCGCGGCCTGGCGTCAAGCGGGAAATCGAGGGCGCCGATTGTAGGTTGCGCCCTGCCCGAGACCTCACATCAGCAGGTGCTCGCCCGCGTTGTCGCCACCGAGGATCACGTAGTTCACCTTGCGGATGTCGGCGAGCCTGGTGCCGCCAGCGTAGCTGATTGAGCTTTGCACGTCTTCGCGCATCTCGCGCAAGGTGTCGGCCAGCCGGCCCTTGATCGGTTCGAGGATGCGCTTGCCTTCGACGTGCTTGTACTCGCCCTTGTTGAAGTCGCTCGCCGAGCCGTAGTACTCCTTGAACAACTTGCCGTCCACTTCCACGGTGCGCCCGGGCGACTCTTCATGACCGGCGAACAGCGAGCCGATCATCACCATCGCCGCGCCGAAGCGAACGCTCTTCGCGATGTCGCCATGGTCGCGAATCCCTCCGTCGGCAATGATGGGTTTCGTCGCGACACGCGCGCACCATTTCAGCGCCGAGAGTTGCCAGCCGCCGGTGCCGAAACCTGTCTTGAGCTTCGTGATGCACACCTTGCCTGGACCGACGCCGACCTTGGTCGCGTCTGCCCCCCAGTTCTCCAGGTCGATCACGGCTTCGGGCGTGGCCACGTTGCCGGCGATGACGAACGCCGCCGGCAGGCGTTTCTTGATGTGGTCGATCATCTTGTGCACGTTGTCGGCGTGGCCGTGCGCGATGTCGATCGTGATGTAGTCGGCGCCCACGCCGTCCGCGGCGAGCTGGTCGATCACGGCGTAGTCCGGCGCCTTGACGCCCGCGCTGAGCGACACGAACAGGCCGAGATTGCGCATCTGCTTGGCATAGCCGACGGCGTCGACGTCGAAGCGGTGCATCACGTAGAAGAAACCGTTGGCTGCGAGCCACTGCGTGATCGGCTCATCGACGACTGTCTTCATGTTTGCCGGCACCACCGGCAGGTTGAAGCGGCGCGAGCCGAATTCGACGCTCGCGTCGCACTCTGAGCGGCTGTCGACGCGGCATTTGCGCGGCAGCAGCAGGACGTTGTCGTAGTCAAAGATTTCCATGGTTCAGGCTCGGCAGTTCTCGCGAAAGTGAAGCGGGCAGGCGCGTGCGGCTCAGCGCTGCGCCTTGTCGTGCGCGTTTTGCGCTTCGATGCGCTCGCGCGCGGTGCGCCAATCAGTGTCACTCCAGTCGCGCAACTCGTAGAAGTTGCCCCCGGTGGCGAGCGCGTTCGCGCCGTCCATGGCGATGCTCTGTCCGGTGAGCCAATCGCATTGGCCCGGTGCCATCAGGAATGCCGCCAGGTTCTGCAACTCACTCATGTTGCCCGGACGCGCCATCGGATTGCGCTCGCGGCTGCGCGCGCCGGGCTCTTCACCGGGGTTGAGGCGTTTGCTCATGCCTTCGGTCGGAATCTCGCCGGGCGCTACCGCGTTCAGGCGAATGCCGTAGCGCGCCCACTCCACGGCCAGGGACTTGGTCATCACTTCGATGCCGGCCTTGCTCATCGCCGAAGGCACGACGAACGGCGAACCGTTGTCGACCCAGGTGACGATGATCGACATGACGTTGCGAAACGGCTGGCCACTTTGCCAATCGCCCGCCTTGGCCTGTGCGACCCAACGCTTGCCGATCGCCTGCGTGACGTAGAAACTGCCGTGGAACACGATGTTGGCAATGGCGTCAAAGGCGCGCGGCGACAGGCTCTCGGTGGGGGCAATGAAGTTGCCTGCGGCGTTGTTCACCAGGCCGGTGAGGCCACCGCTGCTCCACAGCGCCTCGACCATGTCTTCTACAGCCGGGGCGATGCGTATGTCCACGCCAAAGGTGTCGATGCGTGCCTTTGGAAACTGGCTGCGCCATGCCTGCGCGGTTTCGTCGCACACTGCCTTGCGCCGGCCGCAGATCGCCACGTCGGCGCCCAGGCTCAGAAAGCGCTCGGCCATCGCCCGGCCCAGGCCCGTGCCGCCGCCGGTGACGAGCACGCGCTGGCCTTTCATCAAATCGGTCTGATACATGGCGTGGTTCTCCTGAGGTTGTGCAGTGCCCGGCGCGTCGGGCGGGGAGGATTGTGCGCCGCTCCTAGAATCCCGCGATGAGCCCCACATCCGAGCGCGCCAGCGTCGTCGCCCCCGCGCCCCCTGCGCCGGACTCCGTGAGAAGCGAGGCGCAAGGCTTGCTGAAAGGGTTGAACCCAGAACAGCTAGCTGCGGTAACCCTGCCTGCGCAACCGGCGTTGATTCTCGCCGGAGCCGGATCGGGCAAGACGAGAGTGTTGACGACGCGCATTGCCTGGTTGATCCAGACCGGACAGCTCTCACCCGGCGGCGTGCTGGCGGTGACCTTCACGAACAAGGCCGCCAAGGAAATGCTCACGCGCCTGGGCGCGATGCTGCCCATTCCCGTGCGCGGCATGTGGGTCGGTACCTTCCACGGCCTGTGCAACCGCTTCTTGCGCGCCCATTGGAAGCTCGCCGCGTTGCCGCAGGGCTTTCAGATTCTCGATTCGTCGGACCAGTTGTCTGCCGTCAAGCGCATCGTCAGGGCGATGAACCTGGACGAAGCGCGCTACGTGCCCAAGCAAGTGGCGTGGTTCATCGCTGCGGCGAAAGAAGACGCGAAGCGCCCGAAGGACGTGGAGCTGCGCGACGAGATGACGCGGATCATGGTGCAGGTCTACCAGGCCTATGAAGAGCAATGTCAGCGCGAGGGCGTGGTCGACTTCGCTGAACTGATGCTGCGCACTTACGAGCTGATGCGCGACAACCAGGCGCTGCGCGAGCATTACCAGCGGCGCTTCCGGCACATCCTGGTCGACGAATTCCAGGACACGAACAAGCTGCAGTACGCCTGGCTGAAGATGTTCGCCGGCGCGCCGGGGTCGCAGGGCTGCGCGGTGTTTGCCGTGGGCGACGATGACCAGAGCATTTACGCGTTTCGCGGCGCGCGCGTGGGCAACATGGCCGACTTCGAGCGCGAGTTCAAGGTCGCCCGCGTCGTGAAGCTGGAGCGCAATTACCGATCCTTCGGCAATATCCTCGATGCCGCCAATGAGCTGATCTCGCACAACGCGCGACGCCTGGGGAAGAACCTGCACACCGAGGCCGGCCCGGGAGAACCGGTGCGCGTGCGCGAAGCGCCGAGCGACTATGCCGAGGCGCAATGGTTCGTGGAAGAAGCCCAGCAATTGCACCGGGAAGGCACCGCCCGCAGCGAGATCGCCCTGCTGTACCGAAGCAACGCGCAAAGCCGCGTGCTGGAAAGCGCCTTGTTCAATGCCGGCATCGCCTACAAGGTATACGGCGGCTTGCGCTTCTTCGAGCGTGCCGAGATCAAGCATGCCCTGAGTTATTTGCGCCTGCTCGAGAACGCCAACGACGACACCAGTTTTCTGCGCGTCGTCAATTTTCCGACACGCGGCATCGGGGCGCGCAGCGTCGAGCAGTTGCAGGATTTCGCACGCAGCCATGGCACCAGCCTCGCGCAAGGCGTTGCCGCGCAGTCGGGCAAGGGCGGCGCGAACCTGCGGGCATTCGTTGCGCTGATCGACGCGATGCGCAATGTCACTCGCGGCCTGACGCTGCGCGAAATCATCGAATACGTATTGCACGCCTCGGGCCTGGTCGACTTCTACAAGAACGACAAGGAAGGGCGTGAGCGGCTGGAAAACCTGGACGAACTGGTTAATGCGGCCGAGGCGTTCGTGACGCAAGAAGGATTCGGCAAGGACGCGGTGGCTCTGCCCATCGATGAAGTGGGCCCTGCCGCGGGGGCGGCGACGCAGGCGACGCTGTCGCGCGTGGCGCCCGATCCGGACTCAGGAGAGATTATGTCTCCGCTTGCAGCGTTCCTGACGCACGCCTCGCTCGAAGCTGGCGACAACCAGGCACAGGCCGGGCAAGACGCGATTCAACTCATGACCGTGCACTCGGCGAAGGGCCTGGAGTTCGATTGCGTGTTCATCACCGGCCTCGAAGAAGGCCTGTTCCCGCACGAGAACAGCCTGTCTGATGCAGACGGCGTGGAAGAAGAGCGGCGCCTGATGTATGTGGCGATCACGCGGGCGCGGAATCGCCTTTACCTGAGTTTCAGCCAGACACGCATGCTGCACGGCCAGACGCGCTACAACGTGAAGAGCCGCTTCTTCGACGAACTGCCCGAAACGGCTCTGAAGTGGATGACTCCGCGCAACCAGGCCTTCGGGTCGGGCTTTGCGCGTGAGTATCAGGACGCCTGGTCGCGCGGTTCGGGGCTGAAGTCGATCGTCGGCGCCGGGCGCGTGGAGGGCCGGCCGGCCGCGCCCGCGGCGCCGCTGCAACCCAAGGTGGCGACGCATGGCCTGCGCTCGGGCCAAAGCGTTTTCCACAACAAGTTCGGTGAAGGCGTCGTCATCACACTCGAGGGCCGCGGCGAAGATGCGCGTGCTCAAGTGAACTTCGGCCGGCACGGCATGAAATGGCTGGCCTTGTCCGTGGCGAAGTTGACACCGATCGGCTGACTCAGTCTTCGTCATCCGCGCGTCACGTTGTCTTCACGGCAATGTCACGCAGCGGCGGCAGCATCTCCCGCGTCTAACCGGGGGGTGACATGGACGAGCACGCGTTCGCGCAATCACGAGTTCCGATCAACCCGAACGCGCCTGCGCGTCGGCCCGAAGCGACGCGCCGCGGCGCCGTCGCGGATGCGCCGGTTCCGCGCTTTGACGTGCGCTGGGCGTCGCAGCTTTCCGAAGTGCGCGAGGCGCAGCGCCTGCGCTATGCCGTGTTTGCCGGCGAGATGGGGGCTCAGATCGCGCCGTTGCCCGGTGGGCCGATCGGACACGACGTCGACCGCTTCGACGAATACTGTGAACATCTGCTGGTCCGCGTGGCGCGCGAGGATGGCGAGTTCGGCCTTCCCGGCGAAGTGGTCGGCACCTACCGCGTGCTGACGCCCGACGCGGCGCGCAGAGCCGGCGGCTGGTACAGCGAAACCGAGTTCGACTTGCGCAACGTGCGGCCGGTGCTGAATCAGGCGGTCGAGCTCGGGCGGTCCTGCGTTCACCCGCAATGGCGCGGTGGGGCCGTTGTCATGGCGCTTTGGAGCGCGCTCGGTGAGTTCATGCTGAACAATGGCTTGAACACCATGATTGGCTGCGCCAGCGTGAGCATGCGCGACGGTGGGCACGCGGCGGCAAGCCTGTGGGCGAAGTTGCGCCAGACGCACCTCGCCGAAGCGCAATGGCATGTCAGGCCGCGCCTTCCTTTGCCAATGGATGAGCTTCGGCACGACCTCGAAGTCGAAACGCCGCCGCTCATCAAGGGCTACCTGCGTTGCGGTGCGAAAGTGCTGGGTCCGCCTGCCTGGGACGCACACTTTCAGACGGCCGACCTGCCGCTGATGATGCGCTTTGCCGATCTGGCGCCGCGCTATCGGCGCCATTTCCTGGGTGGTTGACGAAGCGCGCGGGTCGGGCGCGTCTGCGATTCGCCGACCCCTGGATCAACCGCGCCCGACAAACGGCATCTTCGTCGCCATCACCGTCAGGAACAGCACGTTCGCCTCGATCGGCAGGCTCGCCATGTGCACGACGGAGTTCGCCACATGCGCCACGTCCATGCGGTCTTCGACCATCATTTGTCCACTCGCCTGCGGCACACCCTTCGTCATGCGAAGCGTCATCTCGGTGACGGCGTTGCCGATGTCGATCTGACCCACGGCGATGTCGTAGGCCCGGCCGTCGAGCGACGCGGCCTTGGTCAGTCCCGTGATCGCGTGTTTCGTCGCGGTGTAGGGCGAACTGAACGGACGCGGCGCGTGGGCCGAGATCGAGCCGTTGTTGATGATGCGCCCGCCGCGCGGCGTCTGGTTCTTCATCATGCGAAAGGCCTCCTGCGTGCACAGAAACGCGCCGGTGAGGTTCACGTCGACGACGGCCTTCCACTGCTCGAAAGTGATGTCCTCCAACGGCACCGGTGGCGAGCCCGTGCCGGCGTTGTTGAACAGCAGGTCCAGCCGACCAAAGGCCTTTTTCGTCGCTGCGAAAAGGGCCTTCACGGACTCCGGCTTGCCGGCATCGGTGGGCACGGCCAACGCGTTGCGCCCGAGTTCACCCGCCTGCGCGACGGTTTCTTGCAGGGCATCGGCGCGCCTTCCGGCGAGCACGACTCGGTAATCGGCCTGCAACAAAGCCAGTGCCGTGGCGCGGCCGATGCCGCTGCCGGCGCCGGTAACGATTGCGACTTTCATAGGGTCTCCTGCATGGTGGTGGGGTCGTCGTCTTGGACGAAGCAGTCGGCGAACGTGAAGAAGAGCGAAGCATAGAACACGGTCGAGAACAGCAGCGAGGCCGGCATCGCAAGCAACCCGAGCATGCGCGTCTGCCCGACCGCGATCAGGAGCAGATTGATGATCAAGGTAACGCCGACGATGACGCCGGTCCACGTCAGGGCGTACACCGTGAACGCGCCCTTGTTGCGCCAGCATGCGACCGTGCTGAAGAACAGTGCCTTCGAGGCCCCGAGGCCACCCCAATGAACCAGCGCCGGCGCGTGCCAGAACGGCAGGGCCAGCAGCGTGGCCAGGCTGAGGCGCAGGATCAGGCCGAACTGCAGCTGCGAATCGCGCATGCGTTCGGCGAGTTGCTCGGGCGGCGTTTTTCCATCGCCCAGCACGCGCAGCAGCGCGTCGAGCGTGCCGCCGTCGACAAAGTCGCTGAGCGCCATGATGAACAGGGTCGCCGCGGCGTAGCCCAGACCGAGCTGGCCAAGCGCGATCAGGCGCGCCTTGCCCGAGCGCAGCGGCTCCGTGAATGCCGCGGGAATGGGTGGGCGCCCGCGCGTCGCGGTACGCGTCGCGACCATGAAACCCAGCGTTGCCAGTGGCAGTCCGGCGAGCAGCAAGAAGGTGCCGACCAGTGGCAGCAGCGCGAGCAGGAACAGCGCGAACATGAACGCGGCGAACACCGCCGAAAACGCGAGCGGCTGCTTGAAGAATACCGAGAACCCCTGGCGCACCCAGATGGCACCTCGGGATGCAGCGGCGAGTTGAAGTTTCATGAGTCTGGATCCTGAGTGCTCGGGGGGCGCGCGCTCAAGCGCGCAGGTAGTGCCACGGCGCGTCGATCCGCGCCCGCAGCACGCGTTCGAGCGGGGCAGGGTCGTGAGCCTGCAGAATGTGGGCCTGGCGCGGCAGATGCAGATCCCGCAACCGGGACAGCCAGAAGCGCAGCGCCGCGGCCCGCATCATCGCCGCCAGCAGGCGCAACTCGTCACCGCTGAGAGGCTTGACCGCATCGTACGCGCTGACGAAGCTTTGCGCGAGAACCTCGTTCAGCCGCCCGGTTTCGGCGTCGCTGCACCAGTCGTTCTGGCACACCGCAATGTCGAACACGAAAGCGTCCACTCCGGCGAAGTAGAAATCGAAGAAACCTGTGAGGCGGTCTGCGTCGAACATGACGTTGTCGCGGAACAGGTCGGCATGGATCGGCCCGCGCGGCAATGCGGCATACGCCGGCGATCCGGCAAGCTGCACCTGAAACGCCAACTCCGATTCGAGCAATTCCCGTTGCGCCGGCGCGAGGTGCGGCAGGACGAGTGGCGCCGTTTCCTGCCACCAGAGCAGGCCGCGCAAGTTGGGCTGGTGCATCGGAAAGTCGAGTCCGGCCAGATGCATTCGCGCGAGCATCGCGCCGACACTGGCGCAATGCGCGGCGTCAGGCGCAGGGTGGTGCCGACCTGGCAGGCGGTTCACCACGGCGGCCGGCTTGCCCAGCAGCGTGTGCACCAGGGCGCCGTGCGCGTCGGCGTGAGGTTCGGGAACCGTGATGCCGCGTTGCGCCAGGTGTTTCAT
>JANNKM010000497.1:0-2741 GCA_031396305.1 Rhizobacter sp. | reverse complement strand
CCCTGCACCTGCGTCACCAGCGAGCGCAGTTCCTCGACGGTGTAGTTCACCGAATCGGCGATGGCGCCGGTGATGTCTTCCGTCACCGTCGCTTGTTGCGTCAGGTCGCCCTCGGCAACGGTTTGCAGTTCGTTCATCAGTCGCAGAATCGCCGCCTGATTCGCGTCATTGACGCGTTTCGCTTCCTGCTCCTGGCGTTCAGCTTCCATGCGCCGGTTCTGCGCCAGCGCCGCTTGCGAGGCCTGGTCTCGAACGTACAAGCGCAGCATGCCCCCGGTACCGGCGAACAACAGCAACGCCCCCAGCGGAAAGATGATCAACACGGCCCCGGCGAAGGCGGATTGGTTCGCCAATTCTTCGCTCACGGCGCCGAGGCCCTTTCGCAGCGGCTCACTGTCGGTCATGATCCCGGCCTGAGCGTCGCGCGCGGCAACGAGGCCCGGCAAGTTGGCCATGATGGCCGCCGCCTGGGTCCGCGTTTCTTCGTAGAGCTTGAGCAGCGCGACGAGACGCTCCTTGGTTTCCGGGTCCTTGGTTCCCGGTAGGCGCATTTCCGCGCTTCCGTCGGCCAGCCCCTGGGCAACTTCGCGGAACAGCGTCAAGTCCTTGCTGAGCAGAAAGACCGCCTCCGGACTCACACCCTCGAGCGTCAGGAATTCGTTGGCGCTCTTGCCCAGGCGCTGCGTCAGCATGACCAACTGCCCCACCGCGAACAATTCCGGAGCCGAGGCGTTTTGCTGCAGCTTCAGCGCCGAGATCGTCTCGGCGATCTCCAGCAGCTCTGAGGATTGACGGTTGATCGACCGCAGCGCCTGCCCCACCATCGTCAGGTTCTTTTGCTGGGCGATCACGACATTCGCGCCCTTTTCTGCACGATCCGCCAAGCCCGCCACCGACTCGAGTGCCGGTTGCACGCCGCTCGGTACGGCAGGCACGTTGCCTTCCCCCGTACGCAGACTGCGCACGTTCTGCATCAGTACGTCAACGCTTTCGCGCACTTCAGGGAACGCCTTGGCACTGCCCGACAGCGCCTGAAGCGTCGCCTTCGCCAGGCGTTGCGACTGGACTTCCGCCAAGCCGCTCGCGCCCACCTGGGCCGAAATTCGACTGGCGTTGTTCAAGGTCAGGCCGGTCGCGACGATCAACCCCACCAGTCCGAGCACGCCAATACCAATCAGGATGCGGCGCTGTTCGGCCGGCGTCTTGCGGCCGATGAGAGGCAGGCCGCTGCCTTCAGATTCCGTACCCGGGGTGCGCAGTTGCTGATGCGTGTCCGGGAACTCGGTAATCTGCGACGGCGAAGCCTCCGAAATGATCGACGAATCGAAGTTCGATCCCTGCGGCTGCGTCATTGCGGAAAAGGTCGGCGCCTGAGCCGAGGCGGACTTCGACGCGGCACCGGTGCGACCGGACTTCACAGGCCGCAGCCGCTCGACACCGGCGCCTTTCGCGCCGCCTTTGGCCAGTCGCAATTCCGGAACCTGCGCGGCCGGCTGCGCGGCGCCGGCAAACCCTTTGATCTTGTTCAGCAAGCTCATATGACCCTCGTGATTTCCTCGCGCGTCAAACCCGTGACGCCAGGCAGATTCAGGCAGCAATCTTCAGGAAGATTTCGTTGGCCGCCAATTCCAGCAGATTGAGCTCTTGCCAGACGCGCCCGGCAGCATCGCGGTAGCGCGCACCCACGAACGGCGGGCGCACACTCGCATCGTCCTTTTCAGCAGTCAACTGTTCTTCATTGCGCAATCCCGACAGCCGGTCGACCAACATCGCACAGTTCAGATTGCACTGTGGGTTGAAGCCCACCAAGCGCGCTTGCTCGCGGTTGACCTGTGACGCATCCAGACCGAGGAAGCGCGCCAGGTCGACCACCCCATGCAGGTGGCCACGCAGATTCGCCACCCCAAGAAACCAGCCCTGCGAGTGAGGCACGGGCTGCAATCCCGACATCGGGAAAATCTCACCCGCCTCGCGCAGCGGAAACAGCAGGCCACGCCCGCCGCATTCAACCGCCAGCCATGACTTGCCGGTTTGTTGGGTCTTGGCCGCCGACAGCCGCTCCGACAGCCGGCTCTGGAGTTCGCGCAGGGCTTGCTTGTTTGCCATTCAAACGGTCCGTTGCACAGTGCCCGAGGCGAATTGGTACGGTGCTCAGTCGAATGCGCGGATCTTGGCCAACAGCAGATCGGCGTCGACGGGCTTGACGATGTAGTCGCGCGCACCCTGACGCATTCCCCAGAGCTTGTCGGTCTCCTGGTTCTTGCTGGTGCACATGATGACCTGCACCTTGCTGAACCGCGGGTCGCGCGTGATCGCACGGGTCAACTGAAAGCCGTTCTGACCGGGCATGACGACGTCCATCAGAACCAGGTCAGGCGTCTCTTCGCCCAGGCGCCGCATGGCCTCCTCGGCGTTTTCCGCCGTGCGCACGGCGTAGCCCTTCTTGCTCAGCAGGTCGGAAAGGAAGTGCAACTCCGTCTTGGAGTCGTCCACAACCAGAATCTTTTGCACTGTCACGGTCACACCCTCCTTCTGCCGCCGCTATCGCGGCGCCTTCGATGGAAACTCACTGAGCGGGCACTGCCTCAGGTGGCGTGCGCCCGGCCCACGCGGCTGTATTGCTCGACGGCTGCCAACAACTGATCCTTGGTGAATGGCTTGGTCAGGTAGTCTTCGGAGCCGACCATGCGGCCGCGCGCCTTGTCGAACAAGCCGTCCTTGGACGACAGCATGATCACCGG
>JANNKM010000441.1:0-23880 GCA_031396305.1 Rhizobacter sp. | reverse complement strand
AAGGGGCCCCTTCGTGGCCCTTGGGGATGAGCAAAGTGACAGAGCCACATTTGCTCATCAGCGTCGACACGGCTGCGCCCAGCGCAGCCATCGACACGGTGAATTTGCTGGGCTTGGACCGGCCGGGCCTGGCTGCGTTTTGCGCCGACCTGGGCGAAAAGCCGTTCCGTGCGACGCAACTGTTTCGCTGGGTCCACCGGCAGGGCGTGGCTGACTTCGAGGCGATGTCGGACCTGGCGAAATCGTTGCGCGTGTCATTGCTCGGTCGTGCGCATGTTGCGCCGCTGCCGATACTGAGCGAACAGCTCGCCACCGACGGCTGCGTGAAATGGTTGTTTGATGTCGGGGCGGGTGACGCGATCGAGAGCGTCTTCATACCCGAGGCCGATCGGGCGACGCTGTGCATTTCGTCGCAGGCCGGCTGCGCCGTCGGGTGCCGCTTTTGCGCCACCGGACACCAGGGGTTCAGCCGCAACCTCAGCAGCGCCGAGATCGTTGCCCAGCTGTGGTTCGCTGAACATCAATTGCGCCAGCGCCTCGGCGGGGTGGGCGTGCAGCGCGGCGCGCCACGCGACGGGCAGCGGATCATCAGCAATGTCGTGATGATGGGCATGGGCGAGCCGCTGCAAAACTACGCGGCGCTCGTGCCCGCGCTGCGCATCATGCTCGACGACCACGGCTACGGCCTGTCGCGCCGCCGCCTCACGGTCTCCACTTCCGGCGTCGTGCCGATGATCGACCGCCTGCGCGATGA
Organism: Rhizobacter sp.; assembly: GCA_031396305.1. Lineage (GTDB taxonomy): Bacteria > Pseudomonadota > Gammaproteobacteria > Burkholderiales > Burkholderiaceae_C > JAEMQF01. The sequence goes on along the minus strand of JANNKM010000441.1, from coordinate 23,126 downwards.
CTGCCCGGTGGCGCTGGCGGTGTCACTGCATGCACCCGACGACCTGCTGCGCAGCGAACTCGTGCCGCTGAACCGCAAGTACGGCATCGACGAATTGTTTGCCGCGTGTCGGCGCTACCTGGAGCGCGCACCGCGCGACTTCATCACTCTCGAATACTGCCTGCTCGACGGCGTGAACGACTCGGTCGAGCAGGCTGAGAAGCTTGTCGAGTTGATCGGCCCGCAGGGCGCGAAGGCCAGGGTCGACAGCGGCCTGTCGGCGAAGGTCAATCTGATTCCCTTCAATCCGTTTGCCGGGTCTGGCATGAAGCGTTCGCCGCCACAGCGCGTTCAGGCCTTCGCCGCGGTATTGCAGGACGCGGGCCTGGTGGCGACGGTTCGCAAGACGCGCGGCGACGACATCGCTGCCGCATGCGGCCAGTTGGCCGGTGAAGTGCAGGATCGCACTCAGATTCAAACGCGCATGCTGCGCGCCCCGGTGCGCTGGCACGCCAAGCCGGATGCCGCGCCGCGGCGCGCGGTCGCCAGCGCCGCGGTGCCGCCGCCCGGCCGAGCTTCATGAACAAGCGTCGGGTCGCCCAAGGTTTGCTCAACCTCCGCGCCGGGCTGGCCGCGACGCTGGCCCTGGCAGGTGGGCTGGTGTTGCTCAGCGGCTGCGTCACGCAGCCGGCAGATGAATCCCGCGACCGCATCACCGCATCTGACGAATCCGATGCGAGCAAGCGCTCGCGCGTGCGGCTCGAGCTGGCCGGAGCGTATTTTGGCCGCGGCCAGATGGAGTTCGCGCTGGACCAGGTGAAACTTGCGATCCAGGCTGATCCCACGCAAGCGGAAGCCTATAACTTGCGCGGCCTGATCTACGCAAGTCTAGGCGACGACAAGTTGGCCGAAGATAGCTTCCGGCGCGCGCTGCAACTCAGCCCACGCGACGCCGACACGATGCAGAACTTCGGCTGGTACCTGTGTCAGCGCAAGCGTTTCGACGAGGCGCATGTCCAGTTCGAGCAGGCGTTGTCTGTGCCGCGCTACCGGGACAGCGCGCGCACGTATCTGACGCAAGGCATTTGCTACATGCAGGCGGGGCAGCTCGACCAGGCCGAGCGCAGCCTGGCGCGCTCGACCGAACTCGACCCGAGCAGCGCGAGTGCGGCATTCACCCTGGCCGACGTCTTGTATCGGCGCAAGGAATATGAACGTGCGCGCTTTTACGTGCGCAAGGTGAACGCGATGAGCGAAATTTCCACCGCGCAGTCTTTGTGGCTCGCGCTGCGCATCGAACATCGCCTCGGCCAGACGCGTGCGCGCCAGGAACTTGGGCAACAGTTGCGGCGGCGCTTTCCCGAGTCTCGCGAAGCGTTGGCGTTCGAGCGCGGCAAATACGATGAGTGACGAGCAAGCCACCAGCCCAGGTGCGGCCCCTAGCGCGGGCGCAATGTTGCGCGCAGCTCGCGAACACGCGGGGCTGCCATTGGAGGAGTTCGCCGCGTCGCTCAAGGTCGCCGCGCGCAAGGTGGAGCTGATCGAAACCGACCAGTTCGACCAGCTGCCCGATGCCGTCTTTGCGCGCGCGCTGGCGCAGAGCATGTGCCGCGCGCTGAAGATCGACCCGGCGCAGGTGCTCGCCTTGTTGCCGCGAGCGCCCGATCAGCGGCTGGACCGGATTCACGTCGGCCTGAACACGTCCTATCGTGAGGGGCCGTCGCAGGGTCTTCCAGACGATTGGGTGGGTCGGGCGTTGCCGTTCATGGGCGGCGCGGCGCTCCTGTTGGCTGGGGCGTTGCTTTTCTACTTTTTGCCGTCAAGTTGGCAAACGCCTGCGAAGGTGTCACCCCGCACCGCCGCGGTTGCGCCGGTAGCGGCCAGCGCGGCATCGGAACCGTCGGCAGCGGTGCCACTGGCGGCGGATGCTGCGCAGCGGCCCGACAGTGCTGCGCCTTCGCGTGCGCCCGTACCGGCTGAGACGCAATCCACCGGCACCACGCCGAGTGAAGCGGGACGTCGCGGTCCACCGCCCGCGGCGTCGCTCAACGCCGTGCCGGCCTCGCCGATGCCGACGCCGCCGCCGACGCCGGCAACGCCCCAGACCACACCCCCGGCAACGCGCACGGCGATCGCTGCGCCCGCGCCGGTTGCACCGGCGGCGCCCGCCACAACGACACCTCCCCGTGTCGAATCAGCGCTGCCTGCCTCGGCAGCGGCGGTCGCAAAAATTTCCCCCGCGCCGGCAGCGGGTGGCTTGTTGCAGTTCCGAGCGTCGGAAGTCGCATGGGTTGAAGTGCAGGATGCGCAGGGTTCGCTCCTGCTGGCGCGCGAGCTGCGCGCCGGCGAGGCAGTGGCGATCAACGGTACGACACCGTTGAAGGTCGTTGTCGGCAACGTCAAGGCCACGCAAGTCGCATTTCGCGGCAAGGCGATGGACCTACGATCGTTCACGCGCGACAACGTCGCGCGCGTCGAGCTTCAATAGGCCGGGACTGAAGGAGACGCAGCGATGTCCGACCCCTGGTTTCAGGACTGCACGCCCGTTCCCGTCGCCAGGCCGGCGCGGCGCTCGACCCGCCAGGCGGTGGTGCGCTGGGGCGGCAACGTCGTGACAGTCGGCGGTGACGCGCCCGTGCGGGTGCAGTCGATGACCAATACCGACACGGTGGACGCGATCGGCACCGCGATCCAGGTCAAGGAGCTCGCCATCGCGGGCTCCGAGCTGGTGCGCATCACGGTCAACACGCCCGAGGCGGCGCAGGCGGTTCCGTACATCCGTGAGCAGCTCGACCGCATGGACATTCATGTGCCGCTGGTGGGTGACTTCCACTACAACGGGCACCGCCTGCTCACCGACTTTCCGGCGTGCGCGCAGGCGCTCAGCAAGTACCGCATCAACCCGGGCAACGTGGGCAAGGGCGACAAGCACGACCGCCAGTTCGCGCAGATGGTCGAGATCGCCGCCCGGCACGACAAGGCGGTGCGCATCGGTGTGAACTGGGGCAGCCTCGACCAGGAACTGCTGGCCGAGCTGATGGACGAGAATGCGAAGCTCAGCGAACCGCACGAGGCGCCGCAGGTCATGTACCGCGCGCTGATCACGTCGGCCTTGCAGTCGGCGCGTCGCGCCGAGGAACTGGGCCTGCGCGGCGAACAGATCATTCTGTCGTGCAAGATGTCGGCGGTGCAGGATCTCGTCAGCGTGTACCGCGCGCTGAGCCAGCGCTGCAACTATGCGCTGCACCTGGGGCTGACCGAAGCGGGCATGGGGACAAAGGGAACGGTGGCGTCGACGGCGGCGCTCGCGCTGCTGCTGCAAGAGGGCATAGGCGACACGATCCGGGTCTCGCTCACACCCCTGCCCGGCGAAGCGCGCACCCAGGAAGTGGTGGTTGCGCTAGAAATTCTGCAGTCGCTCGGGCTGCGCGCCTTCAATCCCAGCGTCACCGCGTGCCCGGGTTGCGGGCGCACGACGAGCACGACGTTCCAGGACCTGGCCAAGCAGATCGACGACTATCTGCGCGCCCAGATGCCCCTGTGGAAGACGCGCTATCCCGGTGTGGAGACGCTCAAAGTCGCGGTGATGGGCTGCATCGTCAACGGCCCCGGCGAGAGCAAACACGCCGACATCGGCATCAGCCTGCCGGGTACCGGAGAAGCGCCTGCTGCGCCGGTGTTCATCGACGGCGAAAAAGCGCTCACCCTGCGCGGCGACGGCATCGTGCGCGAGTTCCACGCCATCGTCGAAAACTACGTCGAAAAGCGCTTCGGCGCGACGCGCGAACATCGCACCGCGCCGGCCTGACGCACGTCACGCCGCGCGCTGCGAAAACCGCGCCGCCGCTGCCGCAGCGGCCTCCACCACCGTCATCACAAAGCACCATGGCCGAAGCATTGCAAGCCGTCAAAGGAATGAACGACATCCTGCCGCCCGATTCGGCGCGCTGGGAATGGCTTGAAGACAAGGTGCGCGCGCTGATGGCGCGCTACGTCTATGCCAACGTGCGCACGCCGATCGTCGAGCCGACCCAGCTCTTCGTGCGCGGCCTAGGTGAAGTGACCGACATCGTCGAGAAGGAGATGTATTCCTTCGAAGACGCGATGAACGGCGACCGGCTCACGCTGCGCCCGGAAAACACCGCTGGCGTGGTGCGCGCGATGAACCAACACTCGTTCCTGCGCGATGGCGGCAAGCGCCTGTTCTACATCGGCCCGATGTTCCGCCACGAGCGCCCGCAAAAGGGCCGCTACCGGCAGTTTCACCAGGTCGGCGCCGAGGCGCTGGGCTTTGCTGGCCCGGACGTGGATGCCGAGTTGATCCTGATGTGCCGCGCGCTGTGGCGCGACCTGGGTTTGACCGAGGGTCGCGACTTGCGTCTTGAACTGAACAGTCTGGGCCAGGCGGCCGAGCGCAGCGCGCACCGGCAGGCCTTGATTGCGCACCTCGAAGCGCACAGCGCCAGCCTCGACGAAGACGCGAAGCGACGCCTGCACAGCAACCCGCTGCGCGTCCTGGACAGCAAGAACCCGGCGATGCAGCCCATCGTCGAAGCCGCGCCGAGACTGATCGACTTTCTCGGGCCCGAGTCGCTGGCGCACTTCAATGCAGTGCGCGCGGTGCTCGACACCGCCGGGCTCGAGTACCGCATCAACCCGCGTCTGGTGCGCGGCATGGACTACTACAACCTGACGGTGTTCGAGTGGATCACCGAGCGCCTGGGTTCGCAGGGCACGGTGTGCGGTGGCGGTCGCTATGACACCCTGATCGAGCAGCTCGGCGGCAAGCCCGCTCCCGGCGTGGGCTGGGCCATCGGCATCGAGCGCCTGCTGCTGCTGCTCGAGCAGGCCGGTGTCGCCCCGCCGCTGCCGGTGCCCGATGTCTACGCCGTGCTGCCCACGGCTGGCGCGCTGGCGCAGGCGATGGTCACGCTTGAAGCGCTTCGTGCAGCCGGACTCACGGTGGCGATGAACGCGGGTTTCGGCAGCATAAAATCGCAGTTCAAACGCGCTGACGCCAGCGGCGCGCGCTTCGCCCTGATCTTCGGCGAGGACGAATTGGCACGCGGCGAAGTCGCGTGCAAGGACCTGCGCAACCCCAACACGCCTCAGCGCAGCCTGGTGCTTGCCGACGTGGCACGTTGGGCTGCCGAGTTGCGCACAGCATAATCGCGCCTTCATTCGTCAGACATCCCGCGCCATGGCCACGCATCTAGACCTCGAAGAACAAGAACAACTCGACCAGCTCAAGGCGTTCTGGAAGGACTACGGCAACCTCATCACCTGGGCGTTGATCGCGGTCTTGGGCACCTATGCGGCGTGGAATGGCTGGAGCTATTGGCAGCGCGAACAGGCGACGAAGGCCAGCGCCATCTTCGAAGAGCTCGACAAGTCGATTCAAGCCGATGATGTGGCCAAGACGACGGGCATCTTCGCCGACATGAAAGAGCGTTTTCCGCGCACGACGGTGACCCAGCAGGCGGGTCTCCTGACGGCCAAGCTTCAAGTCGAAAAAGGCCAGGCCGACGCTGCGGCCACCACACTGGAGTGGGTGACCCAGAACGCCAGTGAAGTCGAATACCAGACGATTGCACGGCTGCGCCTGGCCGGCGTGCTGCTCGATCAGAAGAAGTACGACGAAGCCTTGAAGCAGCTCGACGCAGCGACCGCGAAAGACTTTGTTGCCCTCGTCGCGGACCGGCGTGGCGACGTGCTCGCCGCCCAAGGGAAAACCGATGCCGCCAAAGCCGCTTACGCCGCTGCCTGGAAGGCCATGGACGCGAAGATCAGCTACCGCCGCTTGATCGAGGCCAAGCTGGCAGCAATCGGCGCCGCACCGGCCGAGGAAGAAAAGAAGGTCGAAGCAGCGAAGCAATGAGTACCCTGATTCTGCCGCACCGACGCGTCTGGCTCCTGGCGTCGGCTGGCCTGTTGCTTGCGGCATGCGCCGCGGACAAGCCCACGCCGAAACCGCTCGAATCGTTCGAGCCCAAGATCGCCGGCCGCATGGTGTGGAGCGAACGCGTTGACGGTATCAAGTTTCCGCTTGCGATTGCCGTCAACGGCAATGTCTTCACGGTTGCCGGGGACGACGGCACGGTGCTCGCCCTGGAAGCGGCGACCGGTCGGGCAATCTGGCGTACCGACGTAGGCGCGAAGCTCAGCGCTGGCGTCGGCAGCGACGGCAGGTTTGCAGCCGTCGTCACGCGCGGCGGTGAGCTGGTGGTCGTCGAGGCGGGCAAGGTGTTGTGGCGCAAGGACCTGGGTGTGCGCGTCAGCAGCGCGCCGCTGGTGGCCGGCGAGCGCGTCTTTGTCCTCGCGGTGGACCGCTCCGTGCACGCCTTTGACGCGCTTGATGGCCGGCGCCTGTGGTTGACCCGGCGCCCCGGTGACCCGCTGACGCTTGCGCACTCCGGTGCAGTGCTGCCGTTCAACGACACCTTGCTCGTTGGCCAGGGCCCGCGGCTGGCGGGGCTCGATCCCTTGAAGGGCAGCGTGCGCTGGGAAGTCGCCGTGGCCACACCGCGCGGCACGAATGAAGTCGAGCGCCTGGCCGATCTGGTGGGGCCGGTGGTGCGAGTCGGCAAACTCGTGTGTTCGCGTGCCTTCCAGTCGGCGGTGGGCTGTGTGGACGGCGAACTCGGCACGCTCGTGTGGAGCAAGGTCGCCGGTGGTACGCACGGCCTTGCCGGAGACGAACAGATGATCTTCGGCGCCGACGCCTCGGATCGGCTCAGCGCCTGGCGCATCGCCACCGGCGAGCTCGCCTGGAGTTCGGAGAGCATGCTCTACCGGGGCTTGAGCGCGCCGCTGCGCGCGGGCAAGACGCTCGTCTTCGGCGATGCCGAAGGCCTGGTGCATTGGTTGTCCCCCGAAAAGGGCGAGCCGCAGTTGCGCCTGTCCACCGACGGCAGCCCGGTCGCGGCAACGCCCGCGCTGGCCGGAATGACGCTGCTCGTGGCCACGCGCAGCGGCGGCCTGTTCGCGTTTCGGCCTGAGTGAAGCGACGCCGCTGGCTCGCCACGGGCGCGGCGACACACATGCGATTAGGGAAGACTTGAAATGATCCCGGTCCTCGCCATCGTCGGCCGCCCGAACGTCGGCAAATCGACGCTCTTCAATCGAATCACGAAGAGCCGCGATGCGATCGTCGCCGACTTCTCAGGCCTGACCCGTGATCGCCACTACGGTGACGCGCGCCTGGGTGAGCAGCGGTTGATCGTCGTCGACACCGGAGGGTTCGAACCCGAGAAGGCGCAGGGCATCGTCGCCGAGATGGCCAAGCAGACCCAGGCCGCGGTGGCCGAGGCCGATGTCGTGATCTTTGTCGTCGACATTCGCAGCGGCGTCACAGGCCAGGACCATGACATCGCGAAGTTCCTGCGCCAGCGCGGCAAGAAGGTGCTGCTGTGCGCGAACAAGGCCGAGGGCATGGCGGAATCGCCGCATCTGGGCGAATTCTTCGAGCTCGGGCTGGGTGAGCCGCATCCCGTGTCTGCCGCGCACGGGCAGGGCATACGCAGTCTGCTCGAGGCGGCGCTGGAGGGCTTCGAGCCCGACCCCGAGCCGCAGCGCGACACCGACTCCGGGCCGATCCGCCTGGCCGTGGCGGGGCGGCCGAATGTGGGCAAGTCCACGCTCATCATCACCTGGCTGGGTGAAGAACGCCTGATCGCGTTCGACCAGCCCGGTACGACGCGCGACGCGATCCATATTCCCTTCGAGCACGCCGGCCAGCGCTTCGAGTTGATCGACACCGCCGGCCTGCGGCGCAAAGGCAAGGTCTTCGAGGCGATCGAAAAGTTCTCGGTGGTCAAGACCTTGCAGGCGATCGCCGATGCGAACGTCGTGGTACTGCTGCTGGACGCAACGCAGGGCGTGACCGACCAGGACGCGCACATTGCCGGCTACATCCTGGAGTCCGGGCGCGCCGTGGCGCTGGCCGTGAACAAGTGGGACGCGGTGGACGACTACCAGAAGGAGACCCTGGCGCGCTCCATCGAACAGCGCCTGGCGTTCCTGCGGTTTGCGCCAGTCACGCATATCTCGGCCAAGCGCCGCCAGGGCCTGGCGCCGTTGTGGAAGGCGATCACCCAGGCACATGCTTCGGCGATCCGCAAGTTACCGACGCCGCAGCTCACGCGACTGCTGGAAGAGGCGGTGGCACACCAGGCGCCCAAGCGCGCCGGGGGGTTCCGCCCCAAATTGCGCTACGCGCACCAGGGCGGAATGAACCCGCCGATCATCGTGATCCACGGCAACTCCGTCGAACACGTGACGGATGCCTACAAGCGCTACCTGGAAGGGCGGTTTCGCGAGCATTTCAAGCTCTCCGGAACGCCGATGCGCATTGAATTGCGCGGCTCGCACAATCCGTTTGACGAGAAGCGAAAATGAACGCTCCCGGACCGACAACCTACGCCGGGGGTCAAGGAAACTGAGAGACCCTCGCCGCGGGTGGAGGCAGGGTTTTCCAGTGCCGCTGTGTTAACGTCAGCGTCTTCTGCACTCTCATCACGGAGCATATCGTGAGCAACAAGGGCCAGCTTCTACAAGACCCGTTCCTGAATCTGCTGCGCAAAGAGCATGTTCCGGTCTCGATCTACCTCGTCAACGGCATCAAGCTGCAGGGGCACATCGAGTCGTTCGACCAGTATGTGGTCCTGCTTCGCAACACGGTCACGCAAATGGTTTACAAGCACGCGATTTCGACCGTCGTTCCCGGCCGAGCCGTCAATTTCCATGCGGCGGAACCCTCTGAGCAGCCCTGATTTCCTTCGGCTGGTTCGGCCCCGCGTGCAAAGTCGCCGCGGCCGGTTGAGTTCGCCTTGAGTTCCGTCACGTCCAACACCCTGGCCACTGCCGATGGCCCGGCACGGGCCGTGCTGGTCGGGGTGGATTTCGGCCGAGCGCGCCACTTCGACGCCAGCCTGGACGAACTCGCCCTGCTTGCCGAGTCGGCGGGCGACGTCGTCGTGGCGCGCCTGATCGCCCGGCGCAAGGCGCCCGACGCAGCGTTGTTCGTCGGGTCCGGCAAGGCCGACGAAATCAAGGCGCTGGTGGCGGAGCAGGCAGCCGAAGTCGTGTTGTTCGACCAGGCGCTTTCTCCGGCGCAGCAGCGCAATCTCGAGCGCCACCTGGGCTGCGCCGTGGCAGACCGGACGATGCTGATCCTGGAGATCTTCGCCGAACGCGCGCAAAGCCACGAAGGCAAGCTGCAAGTGGAGCTGGCACGGCTGCAATACCTGGCGACGCGGCTGGTGCGGCGCTGGCACCACCTGGAGCGCCAGCGCGGCGGCATAGGAAATCGCGGCGGGCCTGGCGAGGCGCAGATCGAGCTCGATCGGCGCATGATCGGCGAGCGCATCAAGGGCATCAAAACCAAGCTGGATCGCGTGAAGCGCCAGCGCGGCACGCAGCGCCGCTCGCGCGAGCGCAACCAGACCTACCGGATTTCGCTGGTGGGCTACACGAACGCCGGGAAATCGACCCTGTTCAATGCGCTGGTCAACGCCAAGGCATACGCGGCCGATCAACTGTTCGCGACCCTGGACACGACGACGCGGCAATTGCACCTGAACGCCCCCAGGGCCACGGAGGGGCCCGTTCCGTGCCCTGGGGGTTCAAGCAAAGTGGCAAAGCCACATTCGCTTGAGAGCGGCATCGGACGCTCGGTCTCGCTGTCCGACACCGTGGGGTTCATCCGCGATCTGCCGCACAAGCTGGTCGAGGCCTTCGAGGCCACGCTGCAAGAAGCGACCGACTCCGACCTGCTGCTGCACGTCATTGACAGCGCGAGCCCGGTGCGCGACGAGCAATTGGCTGAAGTGCAGCGGGTTCTGGCCGAGATCGGCGCCGATCGAATCCCCCAGATCCTGGTATTCAACAAGGTTGATCGCCTGGACGACGCGCACCGACCGCATGCCCTGGTGGACGTGCAGATGAGCGCTGAGGGCATTCCGATGCACCGAGTGTTCGTCAGCGCGCTCGACGGCACGGGCCTGGATGAACTGCGGCGCCTGATCGTCGATGCGCTCAATTCCGAGCCGGCGGCCGGGCCCGACTTGAATCCTGACGCCTTCGCTCCAACTGATGGGGCGCACGGCGCAACGCATACTCCCGGGGAGCCGCTGCAGGAGCAAGCAGCGGCGCCCCGGACCACACACGCCAAAATCCTCGCATCGACATGAGTTCTTCGAATACCTCCCCTGCACCCAGCGACCGCCTGCGCGAACTGCTGATCGCGATCCAGCGCCTCATGGCCGGCATCGTGTCGCGCCTCGTGCGGCGTCGGCGAACCAGCGCCGCGCATGACGCGCCCATCCTGAACAACGGCCGCGGCGACGGCCCGCCCGACCTGGACGAACTCTGGCGGGACATGAACAAGAAGCTCGGCGGCTTGTTCGGCGGCAAGGGCAAGGCGCCGCGCGGCAATGGCTCGGGAGATTCAGGCGGCGGGGGTCCGAGTTTCCCGACCGACCCAAGAAGCGCCGGCATCGGCGCGCTGTTGATCGTCGGCGTCGTGCTGATGGTGTGGCTGGGCAGCGGATTTTTCATCGTGCAAGAAGGCGAGCAGGCGGTCGTCACATCGTTCGGCAAGTACAGCCGCACCGAAGACGCGGGCTTCAAATGGCGCCTGCCATATCCCTTCCAAGCGCATGAAACGGTGCGCGTCACGCAACTTCGGTCGCGTGAAGTCGGCAAGAACGCCGTCGTTCCGGCAACCGGGCTGCGCGATTCGTCGATGCTCACGCAAGACGAGAACATCATCGACATCCGCTTCACGGTTCAGTATCGCCTGAAGGATTCGCGCGCTTTCCTGTTCGAGAATCGCGACCCCGAAGAGGCCGTCACGCTCGCCGCCGAGTCGGCAGTGCGCGAAATCGTCGGCAAGAGCAAGATCGACTCGGTGTTGTACGAACAGCGCGACGCGATCGCCGCGGACCTGGTCACCTCGATCCAGAGCCAGCTCGACCGCCTGAACGCCGGCATCGTCGTCGTCAACGTCAACGTGCAAAGCGTGCAGCCTCCCGAACAGGTGCTGGCCTCGTTCGAAGACACGCTCAAGGCCGGCCAGGACGGCGACCGGCTGAAGAAGGAAGGCCAGGCCTACGCCAGCGACGTGATTCCGAAGGCGCAGGGTTCGTCGGCGCGGCTGCGCGAAGAAGCCGAAGGCTACAAGGCGCGCGTGATCGCGCAGGCCGAGGGCGATGCGCAGCGCTTTCGCCAGGTTCTGGCCGAGTACCAAAAGGCCCCAGCGGTGACGCGCGATCGCCTCTACCTGGAGACGATGCAGCAGGTGTATTCGAACGTCAGCAAGGTCATGGTCGACAGCCAGGCGAATTCGAACCTGCTGTACTTGCCGCTGGACAAGTTGATGCAGCAAGCCGGCATTGCCGCCCCGGCACTGGCGCCCGCGGCCCCGGCAAGCAGTGAGGCGACGAGCGCATCCGGTGCCGTCGATGTGCGCTCGCGCGACGGCCAGCGTGGCCGCGACCGCGACGGACGCTGAAGCGCGAAGGAGCACAGAGCCATGAACCGTATCAGTCTGATCGTTGCCGGTGTCCTGTTGTCGTTGATGCTGCTGGCATCGATGCTTTTTGTCGTCGACCAACGCCAGGTCGCCGTGATCTACGCGCTGGGTGAAATCAAGGAAGTGGTGCAGGAGCCCGGCCTGAATTTCAAGCTGCCCCCGCCGTTCCAGAACGTCGTGTTCCTCGACCGCCGCATCCAGACGCTCGACAGCCCCGAGACCCGGCCGATCTTCACCGCCGAAAAGAAGAGCCTGGTGATCGACTGGCTCGTCAAGTGGCGCGTTTCCGAGCCGAAGCAGTTCATTCGCAACAACGGCACCGACTTGCGCAACCTCGAGGCGCGCCTGAGCCCGGTGGTGCACGCCGCGTTCAACGAAGAGGTCACGAAGCGCACCGTGGGTGGGGTGTTATCCACCGAGCGCGACAAGGTGGTGCGCGACGTTCGCGCGCGGCTCGTCGACGACGCCAAGTCATTCGGCATCGAGATCGTCGACGTGCGCATCAAGCGCGTCGACTTCGTCGCCAACATCACGGAGTCGATCTACAGCCGCATGAAATCGGAGCGGCTCCAGGTGGCGAACCAGTTGCGCTCGACCGGCGGTGCGGAAGGCGAAAAGGTTCGCGCCGACGCCGACCGGCAGCGCGACGTCATCATCGCCGAGGCGTATCGCGATGCGCAGAAGGTCAAGGGCGACGGCGACGCCAAGGCTTCGGCGATCTTCGCTGAAGCCTTCGGCCGCGACCCGCAGTTCGCCCACTTCTATCGCACGCTGGAAGCCTATCGGGCGAGCTTTCGCAACAAGTCCGACATCATGATCGTCGACTCGACCAGCGAATTCTTCAAGACGATGCGCGGCTCGGCCGCGCCTCCAGGCACGGCCGGCGCGCGGAAGTAGGCGCCGGTGAGCGCCTGGGACGTGCTGCTCGGCGCGTTCGCGCTGATGTTGGTCGCCGAAGGACTGCTGCCGCTGTTCAGCCCGGCGGCGTGGCGCGGCGTGTTCGAGCGCGCCTTGAAGATGAACGACGGGCAGATCCGCTTTCTCGGCATGGTGAGCCTGGTCTGCGGAGTGCTGCTCGCGCTTCTGGCGTGGAGCTGAAGTCCGGCATACACGCGCCGCCACCAATGCGACTCGCCCCGGCACGGGGTCAACCCGAGCCCGGGCCGGCGCCTTGCCCCTCTACAATCCGCGTTTTACTCTCGTCGCGCGCTCGCATGTCTTCTGCTTGGCTGTTGCCCGAGCACATCGCCGATGTCCTGCCGGTGCAGGCCAGGCACATCGAAACACTGCGCGCGCAACTGCTCGACGTGGCGCGTTGCTTCGGCTTCGAATTGGTGGCGCCGCCGCTGCTCGAATACATCGAATCGCTTTTGTCCGGCACGGGGCGCGAGCTCGAGTTGACGACGTTCAAGCTGGTCGACCAGTTGAGCGGGCGCACGCTTGGCGTGCGCGCCGACAGCACACCCCAAGTGGCGCGCATCGACGCGCATCTGCTCAATCGCCGCGGCGTGACGCGCCTGTGCTACTGCGGACCGGTGCTGCGCACGCTGCCGGCGGGAGTGCACGCGACGCGTGAACCGCTGCAGTTCGGCGCTGAAATCTACGGCCACGCGCAGTTGGAGGCCGACCTCGAAGTGCTGGAGCTGGCGCTCGATTGCCTTGAAGCGGCGGGGGTGCGTTGCGTCACCCTCGATCTGGCTGACGCCCGCATCGTGAATGCCGTCCTGCACGGAGTGCACGACCCGAAACAGCGTGAGCTGGTGGCCGCCGCGCTGGCCGCCAAGGACGTGGCCACGTTGCGCGATCTGGGGTCGGGCCTGGCGCCGCGGACAGTTGACGCGCTGTTGGCGCTGGTCGAACTGTATGGCGACGAGTCGGTGCTGGCCCGTGCGCGCGACGTGCTGCCCGCCGATGCCTCGCTCGCCGCGGCGCTGCGCGATCTGCAATCGATCTTCCAGCACATCCGGCAAACGCATCCCGCCGTGCGCGTGGGCTTCGACCTGGCCGACCTCGGAGGCTATGGCTATTACAGCGGGGCGCGCTTCGCGATCTACACGGCGCGCGGCAACGACGCACTGGTTCGTGGCGGGCGCTACGACGAAGTCGGCGCGGTCTTCGGACGCAATCGTCCGGCGGTGGGTTTCAGCATGGACCTGAAGGCGCTTGCCGAACTGGCGCCCGGCAACGGTGCGCGCGCAGCGATCCGCGCGCCTTGGGCTCAAGACGCCGGCCTGCGCGTGGCGGTGCGCAAGCTCCGTGGCAATGGTGAATGCGTGGTGTGCATGCTGCCGGGGCATGAGCACGAAGCTCAGGAATTTGCATGCGACCGCGAGCTGGTCGCGGTGAACGGTCAATGGGTCGTGCGGGTGATATGAGCAGGAAGCCCAGCGCTCAGCAAACGAGGATGCACGCGATGAACAGGGATCAGAGCCGATGAATACGACGGGCGTGGAACCGAGGGCGGGGCACAACGTCGTCGTCGTGGGGACCCAATGGGGCGACGAGGGCAAGGGCAAGGTCGTCGATTGGCTGACCGACCACGCCCAGGCCGTGGTGCGTTTCCAGGGCGGTCACAACGCCGGCCACACGCTTGTCATCAAGGGCGTGAAGACGGCGTTGCAGCTGATTCCCTCGGGAATCATGCGTGAAGGCGTGGCGTGTTTCATCGGCAACGGCGTCGTCGTCGACCCGTCGCATCTGCTGGCGGAGATCGCGCGCCTGGAGGGCATCGGCGTCGAAGTGCGCTCGCGCCTGTTTCTCAGCGAGTCGTGCCCGTTGATCCTGCCGTTTCACGTGCAGCTCGATGCGGCGCGCGAGATGCTCCGTGAGAGCAGCGGCGTCGGCAAGATCGGCACCACGGGCAAGGGCATCGGCCCGGCCTATGAAGACAAGGTGGCGCGCCGCGCGCTGCGCGTGCAGGACCTGAAGCACCCGCAGCGATTCGAGCGCAAGTTGCGCGAACTCTTGGAACTGCACAACGCCGCGCTGACCGGCCCGTTGCGCAGCAAGGCGGTGGAGCTGCAGCCGATTCTCGACGGCGCGATGCAAGCCGCGAAGGCGCTCGCTCCGATGATGGCCGATGTAGGCTACAAGCTCTACAACGCACACCGCGGCGGCGCTAACGTGCTGTTCGAGGGGGCGCAGGGCAGCCTGCTCGACATCGACCACGGCACCTACCCCTACGTCACTTCAAGCAACTGCGTCGCCGGCAACGCTGCCGCAGGCTCGGGCGTGGGGCCGAACCTTCTGCACTACATCCTGGGAATCACGAAGGCGTACGCGACACGTGTGGGCGGCGGCCCGTTTCCGAGCGAACTGCCGATGAACGAGACCGGCAGCGTCGGGCATCACCTGTCCAGCGTCGGGCAGGAGTTCGGTACCGTGACGGGCCGTGCGCGGCGCTGCGGCTGGCTTGATGCCGCGGCGCTGAAACGCGCGAACATCATCAACGGCGTCTCGGGGCTGTGCATCACCAAGCTCGACGTGCTCGATGGTCTGTCGGAGATCAAGGTGTGCGTGGGCTACGAGCTCGCCGGCCGGAGGATCGACATCCTTCCGCTCGATGCCGACGACATCGCCCAGTGCGTTCCCGTCTACGACACGTTCCCCGGCTGGAAGGAGAGCACCTACGGCGTCACGCAGTGGGATCGGTTGCCGCTCAATGCGCGGCGCTACCTCGAGCGGGTTCAGCAATTCATCGGCGCGCCGATCGACATGGTGTCCACCGGCCCGGACCGCGACCACACGATCGTATTGCGCCACCCCTTCAAGCACTGAACCCGACCAGGAGACCGGCATGCTCACCGACGACGGCAAACACCTCTACGTGTCCTGGGACGAATACCACATGCTGATCGAAAGATTGGCGCTGAAGATCCATGCCTCGGGTTGGGCGTTCGACCAGATTCTCTGTCTGGCCCGCGGTGGCATGCGGCCCGGCGACGTGCTGTCGCGCGTCTTCGACAAGCCGCTCGCGATCATGGCGACGAGTTCCTATCGTGCCGACGCCGGGACGATCCAGGGGCGGCTCGACCTCGCGAAGTACATCACCTTGCCCAAGGGTGAGTTGGCGGGGCGGGTGTTGCTGGTCGACGATCTTGCCGATTCCGGTGTGACCTTGCGTGCAGTGGTGGATCGGCTGCGCGGCATGCCTTCGATCAGCGAGTTGCGCTCGGCGGTGATCTGGACGAAGGGGGTGTCCAGCTATACACCCGACTACTACGTCGAGATGTTGCCGACGAGTCCTTGGATACATCAGCCGTTTGAGGAGTACGACGAGTTGCGGCCGGCGGGGTTGGCGAAGAAGTTTGTGATTTGAGCTTGTTGGGATTCGCCTCGCTTCGCATCGTGCTTGATTGGGCCTCGCTGCGCGTCGGCTTTTGGGGCACGCCTCGCTGCGCATCGGCTTGCGAAGGACGCGTACCGCGTCCCGGACTCGGCCACGTTCCGCGGCCCCGGCCCGGCTTGCAAGCCTGTTGGCGCTTTGCTCTGGTCACCAAACAAAAGGCCGCATACTGCGGCCTGTTTCTTTGGTGCCCAGGAAGGGACTCGAACCCCCACGGAGTTACCCGCTAGTACCTGAAACTAGTGCGTCTACCAATTCCGCCACCTGGGCATTTCAGGAAGTCGGGGACTATACCATTCGAGCCACACCATTGAAGAGCAACATCGGCGCCGAGCTGATGAGTGAAGTCGAGGGCACGGTGCAGGGCCACCGCGACGGCCACGGCTTCGTCGTGCGTGACGACAACCAACCCGACGTCTACTTGTCGCAGCAGGAGATGCGCGCGGTGTTGCACCGCGACCGCGTCAAGGTGCGCATCATGCGCCACGACCGCAAGGGGCGGCCCGAGGCGCGAGTGCTCGAAATCCTGGAGCGCAAACGCGCCCCCATCATCGGCCGCCTGCTGCACGAAAACGGCGTCTGGCTCGTGGCGCCAGAAGACCAGCGCTACGGCCAGGACATCCTGATTCCGAAGAACGCGACGGCCAGCGCCACCGCGGGGCAGGTGGTGGCGGTCGAACTCACCGAGCCGCCGTCGATGTATTCGCAGCCGATGGGCCGCGTGGTCGAAGTGCTGGGCGAGATCGACGACCCCGGCATGGAGATCGAGATCGCGGTGCGCAAATACGAAGTGCCGCACCGCTTTTCCCAAGAGGCCCTGGCGCAGGCGGCGAGCCTGCCGCAGAAGATCCGCGCGTCGGATCGCAAGCACCGTGTGGACCTCACCGACGTGGCGCTGGTCACGATCGACGGTGAAGACGCGCGCGACTTCGACGACGCCGTGTACTGCGAGCCGGCGGTCATTGGCAAGAGCACCGGCCGTTCGAAAGGCGAGAAGAGCGGCAGCAATGCCTGGCGCCTGATCGTTGCGATCGCCGACGTGAGCCACTACGTCAAACCCGGCGAACCTCTCGACGTGGACGCCTACGAGCGCGCCACGTCGGTGTACTTTCCGCGCCGTGTGATTCCGATGCTGCCCGAGCGCATCTCGAACGGATTGTGTTCGCTCAATCCCGAGGAAGACCGCCTCGCGCTGGTCTGCGACATGGTGATCACCGAGGCAGGTGAGGTACACGCGTACCAGTTCTATGCCGCGGTCATCCGCTCGCAGGCGCGCCTGACCTACGATGAAGTCGCCGCGATCCTGGGCAACACGCGCGGGGCGCAGGCGCTGCGCCGCGAGGCGATCGTTCCTGACCTGCTGAATCTGCATGGCGCCTACCGCGCGCTCGTCAAGGCCCGCGAAAAGCGTGGAGCGGTCGATTTCGCGACCAGCGAAACCCAGATCGTGTGCGACGCCAATGGGCGCATCGAGAAGATCGTGCCGCGCACGCGCACCGAAGCGCACCGCGTCATTGAAGAGGCGATGCTGGCGGCCAATGTGTGCGCCGCGGACTTCATTGCGCTGGCCAAGCACCCGTCGCTGTACCGTGTGCACGAGGGGCCGACGCCCGAGCGCAAGGTGCTGTTGCAGAACTACCTGAAGGCTTTGGGTCTGGGACTGTCGATCAGCGACGAGCCCCGGCCCGCCGAGTACCAGAGCATCGCAGCGGCGACGCGTGACCGCGTCGACGCACAGCAGATCCACACGATGCTATTGCGCTCGATGCAGCAGGCGATCTATACCGGCACGAACTCCGGGCACTTCGGCCTGGCGTATGAGGCCTACACGCACTTCACGAGCCCGATCCGGCGCTACCCCGATCTGCTGGTGCATCGCGTGATTCATGCCTTGCTCGGCGGCAAGCGCTATCACCTGGTGCCGGCGGCAGTCGTCGCCACACCGGCACTGCGCAAGGGGGCGCGACTGGTCAAGCCGGTGGGCAAGGAGGAGCAGGTCTGGGAGTTGGCCGGCGCGCATTGCAGCGCCAACGAACGGCGTGCCGACGAGGCGTCGCGCGACGTCGAGGCCTGGCTCAAGTGTCGCTACATGCGCGAGCACCTTGGCGAAGAGTTCGGCGGCACGGTCAGCGCCGTCGCCGCATTCGGCCTGTTCGTGCAGCTCGACACCCTGTACGTGGAAGGCCTGGTCCACATCACCGAACTGGGCGGCGAGTACTACAAATTCGACGAAGCGCGCCAGGAACTGCGCGGCGAGCGCAGCGGCGTGCGCTACGCGATCGGCTCGCGCGTGCGCGTCCAGGTGAGCCGCGTTGACCTGGACGGCAGGCGCATCGATTTCCGCCTCGTGCGCGACGGCGAAGCTGCCCTGGCGTCGGCGCGCCCCCAGCGAGCGCGGCGGGGCGAAATTGCACAGAGTGCCGCTGAAGAACTGGCGGCGCTCAAGCACGCCGACCGGGCCGCCAAGGTGGGTGCCCGGCTCGGCGCGAAGCGCCCGGTCGCCAAGGCGCTCAAGGGTGCGCGCACGGCTCCCGCCGCGCGCGGCAATGCGTTGGCCAAGACGAGCGGCGCCAAGGGCGCCGTCAAGGCGGCAGCGGGCAAGCGCACACGCCGCAAGTAGGGGAGCTTGGTGCGCTTAGCCGCCGCGGCGCGGCATCGCCGGCGTTGCTCAGCCTTCGAAGCTGTGCAAGCTGTCGTACATGCGTTCGATGAGATCGCCGGCGCGCAGCGCTCCGCTATCGATTCCCCGCGCGGCATGGCCGTGCAGGTAGACGGCACCTCGAGCCGCATCGAACGCGGCACTCACTCCCGCCGCCGCAGCGCCCTGCGACCACCAGCCACCCAGCCAGCCTGCCAGCACATCGCCGGTGCCAGCGCTGGCCAGAGCTGCACTGCCGGTTGGGTTCACGTGCGCAGCCCTGCCGGGCGCGGCGATCACGCTGCCCGAGCCTTTCAACACGACGACGCAGTTCCATGCGTTGGCGAGCCGGGTCGCGGCGCCGATCCGGTCGGCCTGAACCTGTGCGGCGGCGCAGCCGAGCAGACGCGCCGCTTCAAGCGGATGCGGCGTCAGCAGCGTGACATGGCCGCGCCCGGCGCGCGCCGCGAGTTGGCTCTGCAACGACGTGTCCGCTGCGATGGCGTTCAATGCATCGGCGTCGAGCAGCAGCCGATCCACATGGCTGAGCAGCTTGGGCAAGACCTTGCGCGCCGCGTCGCCTGCGCCGCAACCGCACACCACCAGGCTGCTGCGCAGGGTTGCGGGCGTGCCATCGGCCCAGCCCGGGCGCAGCATCAATTCAGGACGCAGCAGGTCCAGCGTCGCGCCATGCGGGTCGAGCAGATCGACGAACACGCGCCCGGCGCCCGCGGCGAGCGCGGCGCGCGCGGCGAGCAGCGCGGCACCGCTCATTCCGGGCGCGCCGCCGACGATGGCGACGTCGCCGAAGCTGCCTTTGTGCATCGCGTGTTTGCGCGCGGGCAGCAGCGCGCGCACGGCCGAGGCCGCGCTCAGCCAGGCTGAAGGCGTGGCCTGGGCGGCATCGACCTCCAGCGTGTCGAGCCACACGCTGCCGCAGTGGTCGCGCCCGAGGCCGGTGAACAGCCCGGCCTTCAGGGTGAGCAAGCTCAGGGTGTGGCTCGCGATCACCAGGTCCGGCCCAAGCGCGGTTCCCGTGTCGGCATGCAGACCTGTAGGTATGTCTGCCGCCAGGACCGGGCAGGCCAGTTCGTTGATGCGGCGTATCCAGGCGCCGATGCGGTCGTCGGGCGCGCGGCGTGCGCCGATGCCGAGCAAAGCGTCAATCGCAAGATCCGGGGCGAAACCGATGTCGGCGTCGGACGTGATGCTCACGCCGGCGGCTTGGGCGCGCTGCTGCGCCTCGCGCGCATCCGCTGGTTGAGACGCTGCATCGGCAAGCGAACTGACCGCGACGCGCTTGCCCCAGCGGTGCAGATGCAGCGCAGCCTCGAAGCCGTCGCCGCCGTTGTTGCCGGGCCCGGCGATCACCCAGATGCCGCGCGCATGCGGTGCCAGCGCGAGCGCCAGGCGCGCCAGGCCCAAGCCGGCGCGCTGCATCAGTGTGTTCGGTGGCAGGGCACGCTGGGCCTGCTGTTCAATGCCGCGCGTCGCGGCCAGGTCGTACAGCGGTAGCGGGCTGTCGCAGGGCAAGACCCGCTTGGGGGCGCTCATGAGCAAATGTGGCTCTGCCACTTTGCTCATACCCCCTCGGGGGGCGGACGACGTAGTCGTCGGCCTGGGGGCGCTCATAACCCCAGTCGCTGCAGCGCCAGGGGTTTCATGTCGAGCGGTGCGTCGCGCCCGCCCACCATGTCAGCAATCGCGCGCGCCGACCCGCAACTCAGCGCCCAACCGCTCGATCCGTGGCCGAGGTTGAGCCAGACGCCGGGGACGTTGCTCGGTCCGACGATTGGCGGGCCGTCGGGCAGCATGGGCCGCGCGCCTTTCCACACCTGGGCGCGGCGCAATTGCGCGCCGCCAGGGAACCAGTCGTTGAGCACCTTGTAGAGCGTGCCCAGCGCGCCTTGGTGCTGGTGTTCGGCACGGCCGCCCAGTTCCGCGCCGCCCGCGACGCGCAGGCGCTTGCCGAGGCGGCTGATCGCGACCTTGTAGCGCTCGTCCATCACCGCCGAGCGCGGGCCATGCTCGGCGGCACGCAGCGGAAACGTCAGGGAGTAACCATAAAGCGGCAGCAGCGGCAGATGCATGCCCAGCGGGGCAAGCAGCGTCCCGCTGTCGGCGCCGGCGCAGACGACCACGGCGTCGAACTCGGTCTGGCTGATCGGGTGACCGAAGCGCGCCGCCGCACGCGAACGCAGCGACATCGCCTGGGAGACGCCTTCGGGGTTGATGTCGGTCGCCTGCGCCAGGCGCGATGCTGCGTAGCCGTCGCTCACGGCCAACTGGCGCACTTCAAGACCGATTCGCGGGCCCGGTTGGATGCGCAGCACCTGGTTCGCCAGATGAAACTCGGCGCCGCGTTT
This sequence comes from Rhizobacter sp., assembly GCA_031396305.1. Lineage (GTDB taxonomy): Bacteria > Pseudomonadota > Gammaproteobacteria > Burkholderiales > Burkholderiaceae_C > JAEMQF01. The sequence goes on along the minus strand of JANNKM010000441.1, from coordinate 2,265 downwards.
TTCCGCGTCGTCGCGCAGCAGTTGCGTGAACTGGCGGCAGTTGCCGACATCGTCGCCCGGCAAGTAAATGCCGCCGTGCAGCGGCGCGTCTGCCTGCAGGCCGGGTTCGACCTCGCGGCAGCCGGCGGCGTTGAGTTCGCGGAACGTAACGCCCAGGCTGCGCAGCAGGGCGATGCCGGAGCGTGCCTGTTCGGCCTCTTGCTCGCCGCGGTGCAGCACCAGGTAGCCGTGATTGCGCTCGAATTCGAGATGCAACTTTTCGATCACGCTCGCCAGACGTTCCTGGCTGTAGCGAGCCAGATGGTGCATTGCCGAGCGGTTTTGCTCGTGCACGCCTTGCCGGCAGGCAAGCAACCAGCGCCAGACCCAGCGCCACACGGCGGGGCTGAGCGACGCATGCAGGCGCACCGGCGTGTGCGCGCTGAACAGATGGCGCATGATCTTGCCCGGCATGCCCGGCGCGGCCCAAGGCGTCACGTAGCCGGGTGCGATGATCCCGGCGTTGGCAAAACTGCATTCGGACGCCACGGCATTGCGCCGGTCGAACACGTTCACCGTGTGGCCGTCCTGCGCCAATTCCCACGCCGTGGTGACACCCACCACGCCCGCACCGATCACGGCAACATTCATGGTCAGTGCGCGCGCGCCTGGGATGAACCGAGCACGGCTTCGACCGCGAGCGCCGCCTCCAGCACCGCGCCGTCGCACAGGGCTGCGCTCCACAGCATCAGGCCTACGGGCATTTCTCCCTCGCGATGACACGGCAACGAGATCGCACAGCCGTCGAGCAGGTTCACGACCGACGGGTTGCGCAACAGCTTCGCATTGGTGGCGAAAAAAGCGGCGTCGTCGCTGAGCAAGGGCGCGAGCGGCGGCGCGACGATCGGCAGCGTCGGGCTGAGCATGGCGTCGTACCCCAGCATCGAGCGCTGCATGGTGGCGATCCATGCGCGGCGGGAGGAGATCAGGTCGATGTACTGTGCGGCGCTCATGCCCTCGCCGCGCCGGATGCGCATCGCCACACGTGGGTCATAGCGCGACTCTTCGCGCGCGAGCCGCTCGCGGTGCCAGGCCCAGGCTTCGACCGGGGAAAAACCACCGCCGGCCATGATGCCGGCGACATCGGCCAACGCCGGGAGCTCGATCTCGTCGATTTGCATTCCGGCCCGGCTCAACAGCGTCAGGCTGCGCCCGAATGCCATCGCGACCGTCGCCTCCATTTCATCGAGCAAGAAACCGCGCGGCACTGCCAGACGCAAAGAGCGCGGCGCAACCGTGCGCAACTCCAGGGGTTGATCGGCAAGGATCGAGTGCAGCAGCGCGCAATCGCGTACCGACAGCGTGACGGCGCATACGGTGTCGAGCGTCGTCGACAGCGGCACTGCGCCCGCAGTGGGCGTGAGAAGCGCCGTGTTCTTGAATCCGACCAGGCCATGCAGGGCCGCCGGAATGCGGATCGAGCCGCCGGTGTCGGAGCCAAGCGCCGCCCAGGCGGCACCGCTGGCCACCGACACTGCGCCTCCGGAGGTGGAGCCGCCGGGGACACGTGGCGTGGCGTCGAGCCGGGCCGTGGTGGCGTTTGCCGGAGTGCCGTAGTGCGGATTGATGCCTACCGCGGAAAACGCGAACTCGCTCATGTTGGTGCGGCCGATGAATGCCGCACCGGCACGACGCAGGCGCGCCACGGCCGGGCAGTCAGCGTGTGCGGCCGGCGCGTCGGCGAGCACCACGGAGCCCGCCGCGGAGACTTCGCCCTGGACGTCAAACAAATCCTTGACGCTGACGGCCAAACCGGCCAGTGGCGGCAGCGGGGCACCGAGGGCGAACGCCGCGTCGACACTGGCGGCCACATTGCGAGCCAGATCGACGCGGTGGCTGACAAAGGCATTCGCACTGGCGGGCGCGGTGCTGGCGGCAATGCACTCGTCCATCAGCGCGGCCGCGCTCGCGCGCGCGGCCAGGATCTGTTCGCGGGCCGTGCTGAGATCAACTGTCATGCTGGGTGATACACTCCGCCGGTTTATCTGAGCGCGCTGCCGAACGTTGTTCTTCTTGACGATTCTGCAACGCGCCCGAATGAGCAAATCGCGAATCCGGCAATCGAAAGGTGTCGTTGTCAGCGTCAGCCAAAGGTCTTCCGAGGCGAACGCGGTGCAACGATTGAAGCCGGATTCTAGAACCAACCTTTGGAGTCCCCATGACAATTACCATGCGTGAAATGCTGGAAGCCGGCGTCCATTTCGGACACCAAACGCGCTTCTGGAA
>JANNKM010000434.1:0-6439 GCA_031396305.1 Rhizobacter sp. | reverse complement strand
GGCCGAGCTCGCGCACCATCGTTTCGCGCATCACGAACTTCTGCGGCTTGCCGGTCGCAGTGACCGGGAACTCGGTGACGAAGCGGACATGGCGCGGCACCTTGTAGTGTGCGACCTGGCCCTGGCAGAACGCGACGATCTCTTCCTTGCTCGACGACTGGCCCGGTTCGAGCACGATCCAGGCGCAGATCTCTTCGCCGTAACGTGCGTCGGGCACACCGAAGACCTGCACCGCCTGCACCTTTGGGTGACGCTGCAGGTACTCCTCGATCTCGCGCGGGTAGACGTTTTCGCCACCGCGGATCAGCATGTCCTTCACGCGGCCGACGATGTTGCAGTAACCCTCGGCGTCAATCGTCGCGAGGTCCCCGGTGTGCATCCAGCCCGAGGCGTCGATCGCCTCGCGCGTGCGCGCTTCGTCTTCCCAGTAGCCGCGCATCACCGAGTAACCCCGCGTGCACAGCTCGCCCGATTGGCCGACCGGCACGATTCGGCCCTGCGCGTCGACGATCTTCACCTCCACATGCGGGTGGATGCGGCCCACGGTCGACACGCGCCGCTCCAGCGGGTCATCCACACCCGACTGGAACGAGATCGGGCTGGTCTCGGTCATGCCGTAAGCGATCGTCACCTGGCTCATGTGCAGCCCGCTGACCACTCGCCGCATCGTCTCGATCGGGCAGGGTGCGCCCGCCATGATGCCGGTGCGCAGCGTGCTCATGTCGTGCTGCGCAAGAGAAGGGTGCGCGAGCATCGCGATGAACATCGTGGGCACGCCGTGCAGCGCGGTGCAACGGTGGCGCTGGATCGCGCCAATCGTCTGCGCGGCGTCGAAACTCTCGCCGGGAAACACCATCGTCGCGCCGCTGGCCACGCACGCCAGCGCGCCCAGCACCATGCCGAAGCAGTGGTACAGCGGCACGGGAATGCATAACCTGTCCTGTGCCGTCAGCGCCATCGCGTCGGCGCCATAGCGCGCGTTGTTGACGATGTTGAAATGCGACAGCGTTGCGCCCTTGGGCGCGCCGGTCGTGCCACTCGTGAACTGGATGTTGATGGCGTCGTCGGGGTCGAGCTCGGCCGACAGGCCGGCAAGACGCAGCTTGTGCGCCGGGCCGGCGTGGCGGATGAAGTCGCTGAACTTCTGTGCCCGTATCGGGATCGGGCCCGCTTGTTTGTCATCGTCGAGAACGATCACATGCTTGAGGTGCGGCAGGCGGCGCGCCTCCAACACCGGTTCATTGCCCGGGCGATCGAGTTCCGGCGCGAGGCCTTTCAGAATAACCAGGTAGTCGCTGGACTTGTGGGAGCGCGCCATGATGAGCGCACGACAGCGCACCTTGTTCAGCGCGAATTCGAGCTCCGAACTGCGGTACGCCGGGTTGATGTTGACGAGGATCGCGCCGATGCGCGCCGTGCCGAACTGCGCGAGCAACCATTCCACCCGGTTTGGCGACCAGATGCCGACGCGATTTCCGCGCCGGATTCCGAGCGCCAGCAGCGCGGCGGCCACTTCGTCGGAACGGCGCTGCAGGTCGTACCACGACAGCGTGACGCCGTCGGCAGCAAAGGTCGCGGCGTCCTTCGAGCCGTGCGCCGCAACGCACTTGTCCAGCGCCTGCGAGATCGTGCGAAACCGCAGCGGGTCGTCGGCGGCCCCCGACACATACGACAACGTTCCGTGCGGACGCAAGCGTTCGTCGGCGCCGCCGCGTACCCAGCCCGAGCTGAAGGGGTTGCGTGATGCCGAGCTCATGCGCAACCCCCTGCGCCCGTCATCCCGGCGTACGCCGGGATCCACTGCGATGATCGGGTCGAGTCATGCCATGAACCGCGCGCTGAATCAACTGATGGGTCCCGGCTTTCGCCGGGATGACGAGTGAGAGCCATCGCTGCCTGCGCTCAATACTTGCGCCAATCACCCGTCTGCTCGAACGCATGTGCGGCGCGGTAGATCGTCGATTCGGCGTAATGCTTGGCCACGAGCTGCATGCCCACCGGAAGGCCGTTGCTCAGGCCACACGGCACGCTCATCCCCGGATGGCCAGTCACGTCGAACGGGCAGGTGTTGGCGAGCATCTCGAAGCCGCGCTGGCACCACAGCGCGAGCGGCGCGTTCGCCGGCGGGATCGGCGTGGCTTTCATCGGCAGCGTGGGCATCAGCAGCAGGTCGTAGCGCGACAGTGCGTCGTCGTATTGCCGGCTCAGCACGCGGCTCAGGTTCTGCGCCTTGGCGTAGAAGTGACCGCGGTAGTTGCGCATGAAATACTCGCCGGCGAACATCGAAATCTTCAGTGTGCGCGACAGTTCGTTGGCGCGTGCGCGCCAGTTCGCATGGGCGTCGAGCAGGCTCGTCGTGTACAGGCCCTTCCAGTTGAAGCCCATGCCGTTGCCGTGCATCATTTGCGCCATCAGTCCTTCCAGCGCGATCGGCGTCCAGATCGCCGGGCCGTCGCGGTGCATCGGGATCGACACGTCTTCGACGGTGGCGCCCAGGTCGCGCAGGCGCTTCGCCGCTTCGCGCACCTTCTGGTCGACGTCGGGCTCGCTGTTTTCGAAGTTGAAGCCTTCCGTCAACACGCCGATGCGCATGCCGGCGACGCCGCGGCCCAGCGCCGCCGTGTACTTGTCGACGCGCACGTTGTATTGGCGCGGGTCCAGGCCGTCTGCGCCTGCGATCACTTCGAGCAGCAATGCGTTGTCGGCGACCGTGGCCGTCATCGGGCCGGTATGGTCGATCGTCGCCTCGATCGGCATCACGCCGGTGTAGGGCACCAGGCCATGCGTGGGCTTCATGCCGTAGATGCCGCACCAGCCGGCAGGCATGCGAATCGAGCCGCCCTGGTCGCCGCCGATCGCCATTTCGATCTCGCCCGCGCCGACCAGCGCCGCCGAGCCCGACGACGAGCCGCCCGCCGCATAACCGTAGCGGTACGGGTTGTGCACCGGGCCGCTCGCCGAAGTGTGGCTGCCGCCGGACAGACAGAAATACTCGCAATGCGCCTTGCCGGCGATCGTGCCGCCGGCGTCGAGGATGCGCGTCACGAGAGTCGCGTCGATGTCGGGCACATAACCTTCGAGGCTCGACGCGCCATTCATCATCGGCACGCCGGCCAGGCACACGTTGTCCTTGAGCACGACACGCTTGCCGGAGAGCGGCCCGTGCGCCGCGCCGCGCACTTCCGCCTTGACGGCCCAGGCGTTGAGCGTGTTCTGCTCGGCGCTCGGCTTGAAACCCGGCGTGCGCGGGTAGCGCACCGGCGGCAGGTTGTCGGGAAGCTGCGTCAGGCGGTCGTAGGACTGGAAGGTGCCTTCCATGACGTCGAGGTATTCGGCGACTTCGCGGCTCGACATGCTCATGTGCAGCGAAGACACGATTTCCTGCAACTGCTCGACGGTGGGTCGTTTGACGGTGGACATGGTGCCCCCTGGTGATGCGGCGGGAGCAGGGCGGGTCGGTGCGCCCTGCGCGGGATGATGTGGTGCGACGGGCGCTGCGCTGCGCGCCGGCTTGGCTGCGCTGCGCTCGCCGCCGGGCGCCTTGAGCGTGACTGCGGCAGGCGCGGCGGCTGCGGCCGCAGCTGCGTACCTGTGGCCCGATGGCGCAGGGCCCGCATGGGCTACATGGGCTGCATGGGCAGCGCCGGCACCTGCGCCGCCCCGCGTCGGCCCCATGCCCAGCATGTCGGCAAAGTCGCCGCCGAGCAGACTGTCGACGCGCATTTCGCGCACGACGCGGCCGCGCTCGATCACGACGACGCGGTCCGCCACGTCCAGGACAAGGTCGAGGTTCTGCTCGACGATCAGCATCGACAGGCGATGCGTGCTGCGCAGCTTGGCGAGCGTCGCGCCGATCTCCTGCACGATCGAGGGTTGGATGCCTTCGCTCGGCTCGTCGAGCAGCAGCAGCCACGGGTCGGGCACGAGGGCGCGCGCGAGCGCGAGGATCTGCTGCTCGCCGCCCGACAGCGCACCGCCGCGACGATCCAGCAATGCTTCGAGTCGCGGGAACGTGTCGACGACACGCTGCACCGCCTGCGCTTCGGTCTCGCCGGAATCGCCGCGCCACGCCAGGCGCAGGTTCTCCAAGGCACTCAACGCCGGCAGGATGCCGCGCCCCTGCGGCACGTAGCCGATTCCCATGCGCGCGCGAGCGTGCGCCGGCAAACGCGTCACATCCACGCCGTCCATGCTGATGCGCCCGCCGGTGGACGGCAGCAAGCCGGTCAGCGCCTTCAGCAAGGTCGTCTTGCCCATGCCGTTGTGGCCGACGAAGCCGACCGCCTCGGCTTCGTGCACCTGGAGCGACACGCCGTGCAGCACCGGCACATGGCCGTAGGCGGCGCGCAGCTCGGAGACTTCGAGCACCAGGTCGCGGCGGGTGGGCGCGTCGGTGGCCGGTGCGTCGAGCGTTGCGGCGTGGGGGTGGGGATGGGTTGTCACTTGGCGCGGTTCCCCACGTAGACCTCGCGCACGCGCGCATCGCGCAGCACGGCGTCGATGTGGCCTTCCATCAGCACCGCGCCCTGGTGCAGCACGGTCACGCTGCCACCGAGCGTCTTCACGAAATGCATGTCGTGGTCGACGACGATCACGGTCGCGGTTTCGTTGATGCGGCGGATCAGGTCGACGAGATTTTCTGTCTCGGCGCCGGTGATTCCGGCCGCGGGCTCGTCGAGCAGCACCAGCCACGGCTTTTGCACCAGCACCAGGCACAGCTCGACGATCTGGCGCTGCCCGTGGGCGAGCTCGCCGACCTGGCGGCGCGCGATCGCCCCCAGCGCCATTTCCTGGATCACGCGGTCGGTCTCGGAGCCGGCGCGCCCGCGGCCGTGGATGCGCCTGGCGGCGAGCCAGACGTTTTCCCAGACCGTCAGGCCATTCATCACCGACGGCACCTGGGTCTTGATGCCCACCCCCAGGCGCACGATTTCATGCGAGCGCCAACCCGTCACGTCCTGGCCGCGGATGAACACCCTGCCGTTCGCCGGGTTCATCGGCAACTGGCCAGTGAGGCATTTGAAGAGCGTGCTCTTGCCCGCGCCATTCGGGCCGATCAGGCAGCGCAATTCGCGGTCGCGCAACGTGAAGTTGACGTTGTTCACGGCGAGTACGCCGCCGAAGCGCATGCTCAAGTCGCGCGCCTCGACGACCGGCTCGGTCATGAGCCTTGCGCCGCGCCGCGTCGGCGCCGTCGCGTGCCACCCATCGCCTGCCGGCTCGCACCCGCCTGACTGGAACGCTCGCGCCACGCCGCGAACGCCGGGGCGATGCCGCGCGGCACGAGCAGCACCACGAGAATCAGGATGACGCCCAGCACGAGCGAGTTGTCGATCAGCGTCTGCGTGCCCAGCAGCAGCTTGAGCATGCCCAGCACCGCTGCGCCGAGCATCGGCCCGACCAGCGTGCCCAGGCCCCCGGCCACGACCCAGATGATGACCTCGGCGGATTGCCCGAGGCTGAATACCGTGGGCGTGACGATCTCGGCCCAGTTCGCGAACAGGCAACCGGCGAGACCGGCCATCGCGGCGGTAATCGTGAAGATCGCGGTCTTGTACGCCGGCGCGTTGTAGCCCAGCAGCTCGGCGCGTGCTTCGTTTTCGCGGATTCCGATCAGCACGCGGCCGAATGAGCTGTGCAGGATCCAGCGCGACAGCAAATAGCAGCCCAGCAGACAGAAGATGGCGAAGTAGTAGAACGGCGTGCCGAAGATCGTCAGGCTCGGGTCGCCCGGAACGTTCAGGATCGGGAACGCCGGGATGCCGTTGAAGCCGCCCAGCCGCGCACTGCCGATGCGGTAGGCGTCTCCGGCGGTCTGGTTCATGAACTTGAACATGATCAGCGTCACCACCAGCGTGATCACGCCCATGTAGACGTCGCTGATGCGGCCGTAGAACATCATCGCGCCGATGATCGCTGCAACGATCGCCGGCAGCAGCATCGCGAGCAGCAACGCAGCCGTGCTTTCCCCCGCGTTCATCGACGTGATCGCATAGGTGTACGCCCCCAGCCCGAAGTAGGCGGCGTGGCCGAAACTCAGGATGCCGGCGTAACCCCACATCAGGCCGAGCGACAGCGCGAACAGCGCATAGATGCACAGCAGCGTGGGCGTGCCGGTTTCGGTGACCAGCGGCAGCAGCACCAGCACGAGCGCGAATGCGATGAACCAGCCCCAGCGCATCCGGCCGGCGGCGCCGAACTTGTCTGTCATGCTGGATCCGTCACGCCGAATTGCGGAAGAACCGCCCGGTGATGCCCTGCGGCATCAGGCGCAGCAGCACGATCGCCAGGGCGAGCATCGCGATTTCGCCCATCATCGGCGTTGAGCCGAACGAGACGAGCTGATTGATCGCGCCGAAGATGACGGAGCTCGACAGCGTGCCGGCGATCACCGCGGCGCCACCCGTGATCACGGTGATGAACGCCTTCGCGATGTAGG
>JANNKM010000408.1:0-3989 GCA_031396305.1 Rhizobacter sp. | reverse complement strand
GCGCGCGTTTTCGTCGTCGCCGTCCCACAGCGACACGTGAAAATGCATGCCGCTGCCGGGTTGATTCGCGATCGGCTTGGGCATCATCGACAACCTGATGCTGTTCAAGATGGCGGCACAGGCGCTCGCCGAGCAGCACGGCATGGTGTTCTCGATGATGCCCAAGCCGATCGCGAATCAACCCGGCAGCGGCATGCATTTTCACGTGTCGCTGTGGGACGGCGACGACGAAAACGCGCGCAGTGTGTTTGACGACCACGGCCGCGGTCAGTCCAGCGTGTGCAAACGGTTCATTGCCGGCGTGCTTGCGCATTCGGCGGCGCTGTGCGCGATCGCGGCGCCCACGGTCAACTCGTACAAGCGCCTCGTCGTCGGCGAATCGATCTCGGGCACGACCTGGGCGCCCGCCTATGTGGCGCAGGGCCCGAACAACCGAACCGCCCTGGTTCGCACGCTGAGCGGTCGTTTTGAATGGCGCCTGCCCGACGCCAGCGCCAACCCCTACCTTGCCACCGCGGCGCTGATCGCCGCCGGCCTGGACGGCGTCGATCGCAAGCTCGACCCAGGCGCGGCGTGTACCGAGGACCTGTTCGACCTCTCCCTGACACAGATCCGCGAACGCGGCATCGAAGTGCTGCCGCAGGACCTGAACCAGGCGCTCGATGCACTGCGCGCCGATGAGGTGATTCGCGCCGCGCTTGGCGAAACGCTGACTGAGCAATTCCTGCTGCTCAAAGTTGAGGAGTGGACGCAATACCGGCAACACGTGAGCGACTGGGAAATGCAGCGCTATGCTTCAATGTTCTGACCCACAGGAGACATCACTTGGCCACACCGCATCGCGCATCCGACACCCCCTTTGCCACCCCTGTGGAGGCCGGCAAAGACTATTGGTGGTGTGCCTGCGGGCAAAGCAAGAACCAGCCGTTCTGCGACGGCTCGCACAAGGCGGCAGGTGAGTTCACTCCCGTCAAGTACACCGCCACCGAAAGCAAGACGGTGTACTTCTGCGGCTGCAAGTCCAGCGGCAACAAGCCGTTGTGCGACGGAACGCATAAGAAGCCGGTCAGCTGAGGCTTGAGCGGCACTCCAAGCGCCCAGCTCTGGCTGGCCTACGCTTGCCTGGCGGCAAGCATGGCCATTGTCGGCAGCTATGTGGCGCTGTCGAAGACGCTGATCCTGATCTTTCCGCTGTTCGTTCTGGCGGGCCTTCGCTTTGGCATTGCCGCGGTGGCGATGGTCGGTTGGGTGCAACGCGGTACCGCCGAGCCCGAACTCGATGCGCGTGATCGAAGGCTGCTGTTCACCCAGTCGTTTTTCGGCAACTTCCTGTTTTCGATCTCCATGCTCGGCGGCATGGCGCTCACATCGGCGCTGGCCGCGGGGGTGATCATGGCGGCGATGCCGGCGGTCGTTGCACTGATGTCATGGTGGTGGCTGGGCGAGCGCATCGCTGCGCGCGTCGCCGCGGGCATTGCCTGCGCCGTCGGCGGAATCGCGCTGGTGTCGTTGAGCCGCCAGGCCGATGCGCAGCCCGGCGCGCCGGTCAACCAGGCTTTGTGGGGCAACTTGCTGCTGGTCGGCGCGGTAATGTGCGAGGCGCTTTATGTCGTCGTGGGCAAGAAGCTCACCGGCAAGGTTTCGCCCAAGCGCATCAGCGCGCTCATCAATCTGTGGGGTCTGGCGCTGGTCGCGCCGCTTGCGTTGTGGCAGGCGCTTGCGTTCGATTTCCAGGCCGTCAGCGCCCCCGCGTGGCTGCTGCTCGTGTTCTATTCGCTCGCTGCGAGCATCGTGACGGTGTGGCTGTGGATGACGGGTCTGCGCCACGTTCCTGCGTCGCAGGCGGGCGTGTTCACCGTGATGCTTCCGGTGAGCACGGCCGCGGTGGGCGTGCTGTTTCTCGGCGAACACTTCAGCGGCGTGCAAGCCGCGGCGTATTCGCTGGCGCTGGCTGGCCTGGTGCTGGCCACCTGGCCCGGTGCGAGCAGGCGTTGACACGCGTCGACGCGCGTTGTGCGTCACTCGTCACTCGACAGCGACATTCGCCGCAGCTCAAAACGTGCACTCCTCGTCGCAGCTAGATCGTGCGGCCTCCATCGACCGGCAACTCAACCCCGGTGATAAAGCGTGCTGCGTCGCTGGCGAGGTACAGCGTGGCCTGCGCCACGTCCTCGGGCGTGGACATGCGGCCCAGTGGTATGCCGGCGACGATCTTGGCGCGCGCCTCGGGCGTGTCGGCGGTGCCGAGGAACTGCTCGATCAGCCCCGTTGCGCCCATCACCGGGCAGACCGCGTTGACGCGGATGTTGTCGGGGCCGAGTTCGACCGCCATCGACTTCGACAGCACGTTGACCGCGCCCTTGCTGGCGTTGTACCAACTCAGGCCGGGCCGCGGCCGGATGCCGGCGGTCGAGCCGATGTTGATGATCGAGCCGCTCTTGCGCTCGCGCATCAGCGGCAGCACCGCCTGCGTCATGTGGTAGATCGACTTGACGTTGACCGCGAAGACGCGGTCGAAGGTCGCCTCGTCAACTTCCAGCATCGGCTGGTTTTTGTGCGTGGTGCCGGCGTTGTTGACCACGATGTCGGGTGCGCCGAAGGCCTCGACGCAGGCCTTCACGGCGGCGTCGATGTCGACACGCTTGCAGACATCGCAGCGCACCGCGCGCGCGTTGGCGGCGCCGAGCGATGCGGCCACGGTCTGAGCCTTGTCGCCGTCGAGGTCAGCGATGAGCACCTTCGCGCCTTCGGCAACGAACAGGCGTGCGATGCCTTCGCCGAATCCGCCGGCCGCGCCGGTGACGATGGCGACTTTGCCTTGCAACTGCTTCATGGCCAGATCACCGGAGTTTCAACGGAAATGATCGGCTCGATCGAGCCCGCGAAGTTCGGCAAGTCAGCCAGCAGCGTCTTGCCCTCGGGGCTTTCGAGCGAGGCCCACAGCGAGCGCTCGTCGTCGAACCACAGTTCGGAGAAGCCGTCGTAGCCGAACTTCGGAAAGCGCTGCTTGTCCACCAGGTTGACCGAGTAGCGAATCAGGCCCGGCAGCTTGGCGCAGAGGCGGGCGTGCACGCCAAGCCAGTGCTTGGTGAACTGCTCGTGCGTCATGTCGTCGCGCTTCTTCACGAGGCCGAGGCGCTTGGTATGGGTTTTCATGTGGGGACTCCTTCGGTAATGATCAGGTTGGAACGCGCCGATGCCTGGCGCAAGCGCCGCGCCGGCGCGTATTCGGGCGAGTCGATCCAGGCCTGCGCCCGCTCGACGCTCGGGAATTCGAGGATCACGAGGCGCTTGGGCGACCAGCCGCCTTCGAGCGTGCGCGTTGCGCCGCCGCGCGCGAGAAAGCGCCCGCCGTACAACGCCACCGTCGGCGGCGACAGCTTTCGGTACTCGTCGAAGGTCACCGGGTCGGTGATCTCCATGTCGTTGATGACGTACGCCGGCGCCATGTCAGCCCCTCGCCCGACGGGTACGGGTCCCCATGGCACGGCACGGGCCACTTCGTGGTTCTGGGGACGCGGGCCGGCTTGGTGAGCTGGAGCCGGACACGAACAGTCCCTGCGGACTGTTCGTGCCTGCGGAAGGCCATCGGCCTCTGGCCGATGGCGGCCCGGCGCTCGGCCCGCTCATGCTGACCTCGGAGTTTGCGGCCGCACCTTGATGCCCAGCTCGTCCTCGCGGATCTTCATCAGTGCCGCGGTGTCGCGCTCCGCATAACCCAGCGCCGCGGCACGGTCGAGTGTGGCCAGTGCGCCCTGGCCCACCAGCGGCTCGAAGCCGAGCGCCTGCGCCGCATGCACCGCCAGGCGTACGTCCTTGGCCGCGAGCTTGACCATGAAGCCGGGGCTGTCGTCGCCGACGAAGGCCTTTTTCGGCATCGCCACCGCGAGTTGCTGGTTCCAGGCCATCGTGGTCTGCATCACCTCGACCATCAGCTCCAGGGTCAGGCCTTCCTTGACGCCGATCGCCAGCGCTTCGGTGTTGGCGCA
>JANNKM010000392.1:0-11364 GCA_031396305.1 Rhizobacter sp. | reverse complement strand
CGTTCTCGAACGCGGCCGGGGTCAGCACCTTGTCGATCTTGAGGCCGGTCTTCGCCAGTTGCACCGCCGTCGCGCCGGTCTGTTCGGCGATGCGGATGCGATCGGCGGTGACGGCCGGCGGCGATGCGCCGCCGGGCATCGTCATGCCGAGCGCTTCGGCGATGCACGCCATGGTGCTGGCCGTGCCCATCACCGAACAGGTGCCGACGCTGGCGACGAGCTGGTCGTTGACCTCGGCGGTTTCTGCGGCGTCGATCTCGCCGGCACGGAAGCGGCCCCAGTAGCGCCGGCAGTCGGTGCACGCGCCGACGCGCTCGCCGCGGTGCGAGCCGGTCAGCATCGAGCCGGTGATGAGCTGGATCGCCGGCAGGTTGGCCGACGCCGCGCCCATCAATTGCGCCGGCACGGTCTTGTCGCAGCCGCCGATCAGCACCACCGCGTCCATCGGCTGGGCGCGGATCATCTCCTCGGTGTCCATCGCCATCAGGTTGCGCAGGTACATGCTCGTCGGCGCGGCAAAGCTCTCGAGGACCGAGATCGTCGGAAAGGCCATCGGCAGCCCTCCCGCCAGCATCACGCCGAGTTTCACCGCTTCGATGAGTTGCGGCGCGTTGCCGTGGCAGGGGTTGTAGTCGCTGCCGGTGTCGGCAATCCCGATCACGGGGCGGGCCAGTGCCGCGTCGGTATAGCCCGCGCCCTTGATGAAGGCCTTGCGCAGGAACAGCGAAAAATCCTGATCGCCGTAGCTGGTCAGGCCCTTCTTCATGCCACTGGGTGCGGCGTCGTGGGGAGCGTTCTTCGGTGCAATCGCCATGGCGTGATGCAGGTCAAGTGGAGCTGTTGGGCAGCACTCCGATGTTGCCAGCTATTTGGCGTTGCCGCCCAGGTAGAGCTGCGCCAGGAACGCATTGAACGCCGACACGCGTTCCCGCGAAGTGGGAAGCACGACACCTTGATCCTGCAAGACCGCGATCAGCTTGGTCGGGGCGACGCGCTTGTCGCCGACGATCTCGACATGCCCGGCATCGACCTGCACTCGCCGCATGCGCGAATCGGCCTCGACCCGTGGATGGCGCTGTTCGGTGAGCGAGAAGATGTCGTCGTTCTCGACGCAGCGGCCGGCCTCTTCGCGCCGGCACGCGCCACGCTCATCGGTGTCGATCTTCAGGTAGTTGACCACTTGCCTGGACAATTCTCCCGGCTCGACGATGAAGGGGGACGAGTAGGTAATGTCTGTCCACTTCGGGCCCGTCACCGCGTAGCAACTCAAGGGCAGCAACCCCAGCGTGAGCGGGTACAGCCAGCGCCTGCCGCAAGTTCGAGCAGACTCGATTCCGGAGAACGGGCCCGAGACAGTCACGAGACGCAAGTCGACGGAGCGCACGGGAAGCGGTGAGGGAAGAGTCTCGACCATCGACTTGCGCGCGACCAGCGCGCCCTGGCTGTGACCGATCACGGTGATCCGCGGGACATGGGTCTGCTCGGAGATCTGCTTGATGACCTGTCGCAACTCCGTCGCGCTGTCGTCGAGCCTGGCGCGGTCGTCGTAGGTAAAGCAAGCAGTCTGCTGGCCGTGGAAAGCCAGCACCTGCGCGAGGGCGCGAAACTGCCCGGATGAGCCGAAGCAGCCGTGCACAAGCACGTGCACCGGCTGACTGGAGTTGACATGCACGCGGCGATCCGGGTTGTCGGTGCATGGCCCGAGGCCGGGAATGTTCAGGCTGATGTCGGGTGCCGGCAGGCGGCCTGGTTCCAGATCTGCGGCGATCATGCCATCGTGCGCGGCGCAGGCGCCGAGCAGGCAGGCGAAGACCAGGACGGGGGCGATTCGGTACATGTTGAGTCTGGAAGCGGAACGCATCAGACGATGTCTCTTGCGCACATGAACGGTAACAGGGAAAGCCTGGGGTTGGTGTGCCACAGGGCCGTCTAACATGCCGCGACGATGCATGCGCAAGACGACCTGATCGACATCCACACCCATGTCGTGCCGCGGGAGTTCCCGGCCTACGTCGGACGCCATCTGAATGTTCCCTGGCCGTCGATGGCTGACGCGCAGCCTTGCCACAAGCACGTGATGATCTCCGGCTCGGTGTATCGCACCGTCTCGCATCAGTGCTGGGACTGCGCCGTGCGCCTGGGCGACATGGACCGGCAGCGCGTGACGCGCCAGGTGTTGTCACCGATGCCCGAATTGCTGTCGCACTGGATGCAGCCCGACGACGGTGCCGCGATGTGCCGCTATCTGAACGACCTGATCGCCACGATGGTGGTGCAGGCGCCGACGCGCTTCATCGGGCTGGGCGCCGTGCCATTGCAGGACGTGTCGCGCGCGATCGCCGAACTCGAGTTCTGCATGCGTGACCTCGGCCTGGCCGGCGTCGAGCTCGGCACGCATGTGGCGGGCGTGCCGATTGGCGACCCGCGCTTCCTTCCGTTCTTCGAAGCCGCGGTGGCTCTCGGCGCGGCGATTTTCGTGCACCCGCTGCGGCCCGTCGGCATGGAGCGGCTGCTGGGGCCGCCCATCCTGGAGCAGGTGCTCGCGTTCCCGGGCGAAACCGGGCTCGCAGCGGCCTCGATGATCACCGGTGGCACGCTGGCGCGCGTGCCGAAGCTGCGCATCGCGTTCAGCCACGGCGGCGGATCCTTCAGCATGCTGCTGCCGCGCCTGCGCCATGCGTGGTCGTGCATGGCGCCGCTGCGCGAGGCGATGCCCGCCGATCCACTCGAAGGCGCAAGGCAGATGTACTTCGACGACCTCGTCTACGACGCCGCGACGATCCAGCGCCTGATCGACGTGTTCGGCGTCAGCCAGATCATGGTGGGCTCGGACTACCCGTTCGCCATCATGGACACCGACCCGGATGGGCGAACGCGTGGCTTGAAACTCCAACCGGGCGAACTCGCCGGCCTGCGCGCCGGAAATGCGCGCCGCTGGCTCGCGATGGGCCAGGGCTGATGCCTCTGTGGGGGCATGCCGTGCGTTGCCATGCCGCCCGCTGCAACCCCGACGTCTTCTTTGCTAGACTCGCGGCACGTGTGGGGGGGTAGCTCAGCTGGGAGAGCGTCGCGTTCGCAATGCGAAGGTCGGGAGTTCGATCCTCCTCCTCTCCACCACACGACCCAAAGGTTTGGCCTGCGCGCCGAGCCCTTTTTTCTTTGGCGTGCCGCCCCGGGTACCACGGCAGCACGGGTCCGCCAGGAAGACCGTGTCTGCCATGATTGACAATCGCCGCCGCGCGAAAATCAAACTCGCGGCTACACGAGGCGGAACAACGATGACTTCACTCGATCCCGATTGGCTCGATCGGCAGTACAACAATCGCGCGCTCATTCCCGAGCACCCGGAGATCTTCGATCGCTGGAGCCGTGCGTCGGCGTTGGCGCGCGACAAGTCGGTCTGCCAGATCGGCATGCTCTATGGGACCGGGCCCAAGGAGACGCTGGACGTGTTCGTGCCGCGGGTGGAAGACGCCCCCATCCTCGTGTTCATTCACGGCGGCTACTGGCGCTCGCTCGACAAGTGCGATGTCTCGTTTGTCGCGCCTGCATTTGTGCAGGACGGCGCCATGGTGGTGGTGCCGAACTACGCGCTGTGCCCCGAGGTGACGATTGCCGAGATCACCATGCAAATGGTGCGTGCGTTGGTGTGGGTCTACCGTCATGCAGCGTCGTACGGCGCCGACCCGGCGCGCATCGTCGTCGCCGGCCATTCGGCAGGAGGCCACCTCGCGACGATGATGCTGAGTTGCCTGTGGCGCCAGTTGGCGTCTGACCTGCCCGCGGACCTGGTGAAGTCGGCGATGTCGATCTCCGGGATGTACGACCTCGAACCGCTGCGCCATGTGCCGTTTCTGAAGAGTGACTTGCGGCTCACCCCGGAGTCGGCGCGGCAGCTCAGCCCGGCGTTGTTCCCCCGGCCGGGCGGTGTGCTCCACGCGACGGTCGGCGCGCTGGAGAGCGACGAATTCATGCGCCAGACTGACCTGATCCGCGGCGCCTGGGGTGCTGCGTCGGTACCAGTTTGCGAGCGCATTGCGGGAACGAACCACTTGAACGTGCTTCACGACCTCGCCGACTCCAAAGGACGCCAGCACGAATTGGCGTTGCAGTTGCTCGGGCTTGAGCGGGTGGCCCCAGGTTGAAAGGCCGGCGCGACTTGAGCTTTCTCATTGCTTTTGTCGATGACGAGAATTGCTTGATTGAATTGGCACGACACTTCATGCTGGAGTAACGTATTCAATTCGCGCTGCTGCGTGGCATTCACCGCGCTTTCGCTGCCGAATCCCGAGTGTTTCAACGACAGGAGATGAACATGGGCTTGAAAGGGTCAAAGACCGAGCAGAACCTGAAGGACGCCTTCGCCGGCGAGTCGCAGGCGAACCGTCGCTATCTGTACTTCGCAAACAAGGCTGACATTGAAGGCCAGAACGACGTTGCAGCGCTGTTCCGTTCCACCGCCGAAGGTGAGACCGGGCACGCCCACGGCCACCTGGAATTCCTGGAAGCAACGGGCGACCCGGCGACCGGGCTGCCGATCGGCTCGAGCCGGCAGAACCTGAAAGCGGCCGTGGCCGGCGAAACCCACGAGTACACCGACATGTACCCGGGCATGGCCAAGCAGGCGCGTACCGAAGGCTTCGACGAAATCGCCGACTGGTTCGAAACCTTGGCCAAGGCAGAGCGTTCGCACGCCAATCGCTACCAGAAGGCGCTCGACGCGCTGGTTGACTAGGGTCTGACAACGCTGACCAACAAGGGGCTTCGTGCCCCTTGTTCATTGGGAAACATGAAAACATGAGCAATCGGGAAGGCAACCTCGAGGCGCCCACACGCCACCCCATCGACTGGAAGAACCCCGCGTTCTACGATGAAGGTGCAGCGCTCAAGGAAATGGAGCGTGTGTTCGACATCTGCCACGGCTGCCGGCGTTGTGTGAGCCTGTGCCGATCTTTCCCGACGTTGTTCGACCTCGTTGACGCCACGCCGGACGGCGAAGTGCACGGCGTCGACAAGAAGGCCTACTGGGACGTCGTCGACCAGTGCTACCTGTGCGACCTGTGCTACATGACGAAGTGCCCCTACGTTCCGCCGCACCCGTGGAACCTGGACTTTCCGCACCTGATGCTGCGTGCCAAGGCGATCAAGCACAAGGCCGGCAACGTGAGCGCGGCCGAGAAGTTTCTCGCCTCGACCGATGTGCACGGCAAGTTCGCCGGCATTCCCATCGTCGTGCAGGCGGTCAATGCGATCAACAAGACGAAACCGGCGCGCAAGCTGATGGAAAAGGCGCTCGACGTGCATCGCGACGCGTGGATGCCCGAGCTGGCATCGCAGCGTTTCCGCTGGAGCGCGGCGAAGTCTGACGCGGCGCACACGGTGACGGACGGCGAGCGCAGTCCGGGCAAGGTGGCGATTTTCGCCACCTGCTTCGTCAACTACAACGAACCCGGCATCGGCCACGACCTGCTCAAGACACTCGCGCACAACGCCATTCCTTATGTGATCGTCGAAAAGGAAAGCTGTTGCGGCATGCCCAAGCTGGAGCTGGGTGACCTCGACGGCGTAGCGCGCCACAAGGAGGCAAACATTCCGGTGCTGGCGAACTACGCCCGCGAGGGCTATGCGATCGTCTCGGCGATCCCATCGTGCACCCTGATGTTCAAGCAGGAACTGCCGCTGATGTTCCCCGGCGATGCCGACGTGCGCCTGGTCAAGCAGGCGATGTTCGACCCCTTCGAATACCTGGTGGCGCGCCACAAGGATGGGCTGCTGAAGCTGGACTTCAAGACCGCGCTGGGCAAGGTCAGCTATCAAGTCCCGTGCCACGGCCGGGTGCAGAACATCGGCAAGAAGACGGAAGAGCTGTTCAAGCTGATCGGCAAGTCGGTGACGGTGGAGTTGAACACGGTGGAGCGCTGCTCCGGCCACGCCGGCACCTACGGTGTGAAGAAGGCGTATCACGAGTCGGCAATGAAAATCGGCAAGCCGGTGTTCAAGGCGATGGCGAAAGACGGGCCGGACTTCATCAGCTCGGATTGCGCACTCGCTGGCCACCACATTGCCCAGGGCATGCAGAACGATGCACTGCCCGCGGCGAAGCTGGCGCATCCGCTGAGCCTGCTGCGCATCGCCTACGGTTTGGAGTGAGCACATGACCATCACGATCGACAGCCTGCTGAGCCTGGAGGCCTACGCCAAGATTCGCAAGACGAGCAAGCCCGAGGCGATTGCGCATCGCAAGCTGCGCACCGTGCACCTGGGTGAACACGTCAGCGTGCAGTTTGAAGACGAGCGCACGATCCGGCGCCAGATCCAGGAGATGCTGCACATCGAAAAAATCTTCGACGAAGAAGGCAAGCAAGGCGAAATCGACGCCTACACCGCCCTGGTGCCCGACGGCAGCAACTGGAAGGCGACGCTGCTCATCGAATACCCTGACGTGGCCGAGCGCAAGCGCGAGCTGGCGCGGCTGATCGGCGTCGAGGACCGCATGTTCGTGGAGGTTGAAGGCCATGCCCGCGTCTACGCAATCGCTGACGAAGACCTGGACCGCGAAAACGACGAGAAGACTTCCGCCGTTCACTTCGTGCGCTTCGAGTTCACCAAGGCGATGCGCGAAGCGATTCGCGCCGGGGCCGCCGTCAAGCTCGGCTGCGACCACTCCAACTATCCGGCGCACCTGAACATATCGGCGGAAACACTGGCGAGCCTTGCAGGCGATCTTCGCTAGGAGCCTGCCGGGCCTCAGGGGGCGGGCCAGCGCCGGCAGTTGGCGTGCCGGGTCTCGCGTTTGGTGGCGACAACTTCTTACAAATCGTTGAGCGAGACCCCCCATTCGCGGGGGGAATTGTCATCAAGCGCGGAACAAAATCACACCTGCGCTGTGGGATCCGAATGAACTGACCCGGCGTGGTTCGAGACACGAACCGAGGAAGTGCTACCCCTTGGAGTCGACATGCCGCAAACCTACAACGTTGGATCGCGCTCGCTGTTTGTCACGGCCACTGCCTGGGTGTTTATTGTTCTGGCGGCGTTGACCAGCGCGGCGGCGATCGTGCAAAACGCTGCCGTCGCGTCGTTGATGCCCGGCCTGACCTTGCCGCTGGACCGCGCTGCGTTGCCGCTGCTGACCGGGTTTCTTCTGGGCTACCTGCCCTGGGTGGTGGGTGCCGCGCTGGTGATGTCATGCGCCACCCTGGCGGCCGCAATCGGCTTGCTGCTGCGGCTGGACTGGGCGCGACGCGCTTTCATCGGTTTGCTTGCGGTGGCCATCGTGGCCAATCTGCTGGGCATGTGGCTGCAGCAGGAAGTGGCCCAGTCGGTCGTCGACGCCACGCTGCGCAGCACGCGCCTGCCGCAGGTCGCGCTCAATGTGTTCGGCGGTTTTGTCACCGTCACGCGTGTGCTGGCCGTGATGCTGACCTTGTGTGCCTGCGGCATCCTCGCCTGGATCATGCATCGGCTGATGTCGTTCAACGTGCGCCAGGAATTTGCCTGAACGCAGACCGCGGTGACGCTGCGTCACCGCAGGTCGAGTTGCCAAGTCTCGCCCACCAGGTCGTGGCCAAAGCTGCGGTGCGGCTGCGACGCCACCATCGTGTAGCCGGCGCCCTGGTAGATGGCGCGCGCAGCCAGCAACAGGCTGTTCGTCCACAGGACGATGCGCTGGTAGCCACAGCGGCGCGCAAAGCGTTCGCATTCGGCAACGAGTTCACGCCCCAGCCCGAGGCCTCGGGCCGAGGGTTCGACGAGCAGCATGCGCAGCTGCGCGCTGCCGGCGATCGACGCTTTCGTCTGCGCGTCGCGCGCCTGCACGAGGAAGGCACAACCCAGGTTTTCGCCGTTGTGCTCGGCGATCCAGCAGGCTTCGCGCGACGAGTCGAAGGATTCGATGAAGTCTGCGGCGATTCGCGCGACCAGCGCTTCGAAGTGCATGTCCCAGCCGTATTCATTGGCGTAGAGCGCGCCGTGGCGCGAGATCACCCAACCCATGTCGCCGGGCTGATGCGGGCGCAGGCGGTAAGGTGGCGTCGTGGTGCTGCGGGCCGGAAGTTTTGCGTCGCTGTGCATGCGGCAGGAATCGAGCGGGGCGAACCGATTTCGTGAAGTATGGGGTTGCGTTGAATACTGTACGAACGTACAGTATTCGAATGGTACATCAGAAGGCCCATCCATCGGCTGCGTTGGCGCCCGAAACCTTGCACCCTGATCTGTGGCGCGGCCACCAGTTCGGGCGCCACGCCGAGCACAGCCTGCCCAGCGGCTTTGCGCTGCTTGACGCACAACTTCCCGGTGGCGGCTGGCCGCGCCGTGCGCTCACCGAGTTGCTGTTGCCGCACCCGGGGGTAGGCGAAATTCGCCTGTTGAGCCGCTGCCTGTGCACCATCCAGCGCAGCGGCCGGCCGGTGATGTTGTTCGACCCACCGGCTGCGCTTTCCGGCTGGGCGTTGGCGCAGCTCGGTCTGGACGTGGAGCAATTGCTGATCGTCGCCACACGCGCCGAGCCGACGCGCAGCGCTGCGCGGGAGAGCGACGAAGCGCGCATCGCTTCCCGTTTGTGGGCCCTCGAACAAGCCCTCAAGAGCGGTCATGTCGGGGCGGTGCTGGCCTGGCTGCCGCCGCGCCTGCGCACCGAGCGTTTGCGCCGCTTGCAGCTCGCGGCGCACGGGCATGACGGGGTGGCCTTCGTGCTGCGTGAAATGGCGGCTGCGCAGCAGCCGAGCGCCGCACCGTTGCGTCTGGCCCTGCGCCCGGGCGGGGCCGATGTGCTGGTGCTGCGCCTGCTCAAGCGCCGCGGCCCGCCGCTGGAAACGCCGCTGCAGCTCGAGCTGTCACCGGTGTTGTGTCGTGGCGCGCGCCAGCGTGCACATGACGCTGCGGCTGCGGTGCCTGCGTTGCACGCGGCGACTTTCGTCAGTCTGGCCTGAGCCTGAGCTGAGCCTGAGGCCGAATGGTCTTCTCACCCGAATCCTCCCCGTGCTCTGGATTGCCCTGCATCTGCCGCTGCTTTCGCTCGAATCATTCGCGGCCACGCTTTGCGGCACAGCTGACGCAGCGCCGCTGGCGCTGCTCGATGCGCAGCGCATAGCCCACGCCAACGCAGCCGCCCAGGCGCTGGGCGTCAAAACGGGAATGAAGCGCGCGACGGCGCTCGCGCTCGCGCCGCAACTGATGCTCGGCCAGGCGGACGCGCGACGCGACGCGCAGGCGCTGGCGAGCGTGGCGCATATCGCCTTGGGGTTCACGCCGGGTGTTTCTTTCCAGGCGCAGCAAGAGCGTGCTGCCGCAACTCAGACGGTGTTGCTCGAAGTGCAGCGCAGCCTGCGTTACTTCGGTGGCTTGCCCGACCTGCTGCAACGCCTGCACGAAGCGCTGGCGGGCTTGAAGCACCGCATCCACAGCGTCAGCACACCCACGGCGCAGGGTGCGGCCATGCTGGCGCGCATTCACCCTCGCCTGCATTGCGCTGATCTCACTGCATTGCACAGCGCGCTGGACGCCGCCCCGGTGTGGCTGCTCGGCCCGGGGCGCGAACATTGGGAAGCGCTGCAAGGCATGGGGTTGCGCACATTGGGGGAGCTGCGGCGCCTGCCGCGCGCGGCCATCGCACGCCGCTTCGGCGAGGCCCTGCTCGGCGAACTCGACCGCGCACGCGGCGATCAACCCGACCCGCGCGAGGCCATCGTCTTGGCGCAGCGGTTTGAGAGCCACATCGAGCTGTTCGCCCGAGCCGACACCACCGAGCAGGTGTTGCAAGGAGCCACGGTGCTGCTGGCACGCCTGGTGGCGTGGTTGTCGGCGCAACACGCGCAGGTGCGTTGCTTCACGCTGGAGCTGTGCCATGAAGGGCGTGCGCGCGGCGCTGCGCCGGCAGCGACGCAGCTGCAGGTGGCGCTCGCCGAGCCCTCGCGCGACCCGGCCCACTTGCTGGTCTTGCTGCGCGAACGCCTGAACCGATTGCAGTTGAGCGCGCCCACGCTTGAGCTGCGCCTGTGTGCCGATGAGATCGTGCAGCGTGCGCCGCCGAACAGCGAGCTGTTCCCCACGCCGGGCAGCGAAGCCGAAGGCCTGATTCGTCTGATCGAGCGACTCCAGGCACGCCTGGGCAACGAGCAGGTGCAGCGCCTGGCGTTGCTGCATGATCACCGGCCCGAGCGCGGCAGCCCATCGCACGCTGTGCGGGCCCATGGTGCGTTGTCGAACACGCCATCGGCCCAGCCTGGACCGAAGGTCATGGCGAAAAACCCCCACATCGCGCCGCGCCCGGTGTGGCTGTTGCCCGAGCCGCAGCCCTTGTCCGAGCGCCAGTCGCGCCCCTGGTTCGAAGGCCGCGCGCTGCAGTTGCTGAGCGGCCCCGAGCGCATCGAGACCGGCTGGTGGGACGCAGGCCTGGCTGAGCGCGACTATTTCATCGCCCAGGCGCCCGATGGCGCGCTGCTGTGGATCTATCGGGCGCGCCTGCCGCTGGTAGCGGCGCCGGGGTGGTTCCTGCAGGGAAGGTTCGCGTGAGTGCATTCACCCAGGGTGCTGCGTCTGGTGCTGCGTCGACGCTGCGTTAGCATCGCGCCTTCCCGCGCCACCTTCGCCGAACGCTTCGGAGACTCGCCATGACCTCACCCCTTCACCACGCCGCCTGGGCCATGGCCCTCGCGCTCGCCGCGCAAGGCGCTGCCGCGCAGGAGGTCTCGCTCAAGTTCCACCACATCTGGCCGCCGCAGGCGATGGCTCCGGTTCAGGTCATCACGCCGTGGTGCGACAAGGTCGCCGCGGAGTCGAACAACCGCATCAAATGCCAGCTGCTGCCGGCGATGTCGGGCGGCGGCACGCCGGCGCAGCTCGTGGACCGGGTGAAAGACGGCGTCGATGATCTGGTGATCACCTTGCCGGGCTATACCGCGGGGCGCTTCCCGGCGATGGAGGTGTTCGAGCTGCCGTTCATGACGAACTCGGCCGAAGCCGGCGCGAGCGCCGCGTGGGAGTACCTGCAGAAGCACGCCCTGAAAGAGTTTCCTGGAACGAAGATTCTCGCGACCTGGGTCCACGACGAAGGTTATGTGCACACGCGCGACAAGCCGATCCGGTCGCTCGACGACTTCAAGGGCATGAAGCTGCGCGCGCCGACGCGCCAGACGAACAAGTTGCTTGCCAAGCTCGGCGCGTCGCCGGTGGGAATGCCGGTGCCGAGCGTCGCTGACGCAGTGAGCAAGGGCACGATCGACGGCTTCGTGTTGCCCTGGGAAGTGATTCCCGCGTTCAAGCTGCATGAAATGGTCAAGTACCACACCGAGACCGACGCATCGCGCCCGGCGATGTACAGCGCGGGTTTCGTGTTCGCGATGAACCAGGCGAAATACGACAGCC